>JBQTJG010000605.1:0-2894 GCA_052387355.1 Armatimonadota bacterium
AGCGCGCCTCGTCGGTCTTGACCGCGAGACCATAGTCTCAGCCAAACACATCCGGGTTGCACTGGCAAGGGATGAAGATCTATGAAGATCAGATATGATCGTATCGATGAGAAGCCTGACGGAGCTCGCGAAAGGCGCCGACGTCTCGCTGGTGCGTGTGACGTACTGCGACAACGCGAATCTGATCCGGGCTAAAGCGATCCCTCTGTCCGGCCTGGCTGGCGCCGCGGAGTATGGGGTCGGGTTCAGCGAAGCACAGCAAGCTCTTCCGATGATGTACGATACCGTGTTGCCTGCCAGCGGCCTCACTCCCGCGGGCGAGACCTGGCTCGTTCCAGATCCTACCACCTTCACGCCTCTGCCCTACAGTCCAGCCAACGCCATCGTCCTCGGTGATTTCGAAACCGCGGAAGGTAGGCCATGGGAACACTGTCCGCGTTCCTGTCTGAAACGGGCCGTGGCGCGGGCCGCAGCCGAGGGAATCGAAATCCAGGCCGCGTTCGAGCCTGAATTCTATCTTCTCCGCCCGGGTGCCGCCGGCGGGTTCGAACCGGTAGATCAGACCAATTTCGCTATGACGCTGGCGTTCGACCTGTCCAACGCGGTATTGGTCGATCTCGTCGGAACCCTCAATGCGATGGGTCTCGATCTACAGATGCTTCACCCCGAATCCGGACCCGGCCAATTCGAAGTGTCGATCCGTCACGCCGAGCCGATCGGCGCCGCCGATAGGCACGTCCTGCTGAGGGAGGCGGTTCGGGGAGTGGCGATCCGACACGGGTTGGCCGCCTCGTTTGCCGCCAAACCGTTCCCTGAAGGGGTAGGCAGTGGATGCCACCTTCACCTCAGTGCGTGGAAGAACGGCCGAAACCTATTCTACGATCGCACCGACCCTCTACATCTCACCGTAGACGGATACGCGTGGATTGCGGGCCTGCTGAACCACATCGACGGGTTGTGCGCCCTAACCGTTCCGTCCGTGAACTCCTACCAGAGGCTTAGGCCGCACAACTGGGCGGGAGCGTATGCCTGCTACGGACGGGACAATCGCGAGGCAGCGGTGCGCGTGATCACGCCACGCCGCGGTCCGGAGTCCATGAACCTCGAACTCAAAACCGTCGACGGGAGCGCGAACCCTTACGTTGCCCTCGCCGGCGCGGTCGCCGCCGGGTTGGACGGCCTGGTGAAGCGTCTCCACCCTGGGGAGCCAGTCGAGGGTGACCCGGGATTGTTGTCCAGCGAGGACCGCGCCCGCCGGCACATTGGTCCGGTGCCGGACAATTTGGAGAGCGCATTGGATGCGCTCGCACAGGACGCTGTGCTCCTGGATGTGCTCGGAGCGCCGCTGGCGCGTTCGTACATGGCGGTCCGCCGGGGTGAATGGGAAGCGCTCAAAGATCTCCCGTTGGCAGAGCAGGGTCGGCAGCATCTGCTGAGATACTGACGAGGAAGGGCTAAATATGGCCTCCTCCGCTCCATCGCCCAAGAACGAGTTCGGTGGTGACCCTTCAGCGGGTCACCGGCACGACTCGAAGGATACGCCCGTCGCGACTATCGGTCAGGAGGTAGAGCAGTCCGTCAGGTCCTTGCCGCACGTCCCGGATGCGCTCTCGCAAGTCAGCGAGGTATCGCTCCTCTCGTGCGACCCTGCCTTCCTCCAACGTGAGCCTCACCAGGAGCCCTGGCGTCAGCGAGCCGATGAAGACGCTTCCCTTCCATTGGGGGAGCGCATCGCCCGTGTAGAAGGCCATGCCGGAGGGCGCGATCACTGGATCCCAGTAGTACACCGGCTGCTCCATGCCCGGTTTCGCCGTACCTTCCCCGATCTTGGCGCCCGAGTAGTCGACGCCATAGCTGATGACCGGCCAGCCGTAGTTCTTGCCGCCCTCGGGCCGGTTCAGTTCGTCACCGCCGCGGGCGCCATGCTCCACAGTCCACAGCTGTCCGCTCTGCGGGTGAAGCGCCGCGGCCTGGACGTTACGATGCCCGTACGACCAGATCTCGGGCCGCGCGCCCGGGCGCCCGACGAACGGGTTGTCGCGCGGCACCGAGCCATCCGGGTTGATGCGCACGATCTTGCCAAGCGTCACCGAAAGGTCCTGCGCTCGGTCGCGATGGGCGAACCGATCGCCCAGCGTCACGAATAGCGTCCCATCGGCGCGGAACACCAGCCGCGAGCCCCAGTGGTTGGGCCCACTCACCTTGGGAATCTGACGCCAGACTACCTCCGTACCCTCAAGCCCGCGCTCGCCGAGACGCCCACGGGCGACGGCCGTACCCGCACCGCCCTCCCCGGGCTCAGCGAACGAAACGTAGACGAACCGATCCTGAGCAAAGCTCGGGCTGAGCGCCACACCGAGCAGCCCGCCTTGGCCTTGCGCGAACACCTGTGGCACGCCGGCGAGCGGCTCGGAGAGGCGACCATCCCGTTCGGCGATTCGTAGCCGCCCCGGACGTTCTGTAACGAGCATGCGCCCGCCCGGGAGCAGGGCGAGCCCCCATGGGTGCTCGAGCCCACGGGCGACGGTCTGCACCTGTACAGCCGCGCTCACCGGAGCCGGTGTCGGCGATCGTGGTGCTTCGGCGGGACTCTGGGCCAGCACCGGGGCACCCAGCGCCAGGCAAGCGATGATGACCACCCTCAGAAGGTCACGTAACAATCTGCGCCTCCGCCAAAGTCTCTGTAGTCTTGGCGTGCTGGCTGCATGAACAATTGTACCTCCACTCCGGGCGGCACAAACGCCTGCGGCTCCTGACCCTGCAACCACTCTCGCGGACAAACCGCCTCCCGGCAGATGCGCTAGACTCCCCTGGCACGATTTGCCGCTGTTGGGGAAGGGCAAAAACACCGCAGGGCTTGTGAGAACAAAATGCACATGGTACGTCAGCACTTA
>JBQTJG010000606.1:0-8596 GCA_052387355.1 Armatimonadota bacterium
CTGATAAAAGCGCAACGCGTTCAGGTTGTCATTGGTTGTGACCAGCCACACCCGGCTGCAGCGCGATCGCCGTGCCGCCTCTTTGATGGCCTCGATGAGCGCACTCCCGACCCCTCTGGACGGGCGAGTGCTGTCGAGGCTGACGATTTCGCACGCCGGTCCTTCCACCTGATACGTGAGCAAACCTACGCGTTCCCGCTCCTCCAGCGCTACAAACCCGGGCAACTCCGCGGGACGATACACGGCACCATGGGCGACCATCCTATCGGCACCCCAGCGGTTAGTGATGAACTGCGCCACCCAGCCCCGGTCGTCGGGGCCGACCTGGCGCACGTGGAAACCCGGCATGGCTTTATGGACTCATTCTCGCGCGGGCTCTGACATCCTTGAGACCCCCCGTGTCTCGATGCTACACTGACGGCGGCCATGGACCCGGTGATCGTGCAGATCGGCCCGCTGGCGATCCGCTGGTATGGTGTCATGCTCGCCACCACCATCGGCGTGAGCATGATCGTCGCCTATCGTTATGGACCGCGCATCGGCATTCCGACTCCGGTGCTCGACCGCACCACGGTGCACTTTGCCATCGTCGCCCTGATTGGCGCCCGCGTCGGGTACATCGTCTCGCATCCGGTGGAGTTCCGCGATCTCCTCGAGATCATCCGGGTCGATCGTGGAGGGTTGACCTCGCACGGCGCGATCGCGGCCGGTCTCCTCTACCTGACCTGGGCGGCACGGCGCTACAACATCTCGATCTGGAATTTCGCGGACGCGTTCGGCTGGTCGATCCCAATCGGCAACATCTTCGTGCGGTTCGGCAACTTCATCAATGGCGAGCTGTACGGCGATCCGACCACGCTCCCCTGGGGCGTGCGCTTCCCTACGGCGCCTGAGATGCCGCGGCATCCCCTACAGATCTACGAGATGCTCTTCGCCGCCGTGATCCTGCTCTACGCCAGAAAGGTCGCGGCGAATCGGCGATTTGAAGGACAGGTCTTCTGGTCGATCGTGGTCCTGACCTCGATCGGCCGTCTGGTGCTCGATACGCTGCGCAGCGACGTGCGGACACTGGGCGCACTCACGCTCGGCCAGATCCCGGCGCTAATCTTAGTCGCGTGGGGATCGTGGGCGCTGCGCCGCGGAGCCTACCGCTCCACTGGCGATTCTGCGCCAGGCACAGGCGCCTGAGAGCGACCGTGCCTCGTTGCCGCGGGCTGCCAGAGCTGCAGAGTCACCGCAGCAGCGCGCCGACCTGCTGGGCGAACGTGGTCATCGCCGCAGGCAAGATGCCCATCTGGATGACCGCAGCCGCGGCCAGAAACACCGCAAAGTTGACGAGCGGGCTCGGATGGAGACGCACAGACTCCGACGGCCCCTCTGCGACCACGCCTGCGTACATGACGTAGGCGACGCGCAGATAGTAGTACACCGAGACCACGCTGGTCAGCACACCAATCAACGCCAGCGCCAGGCCGTCGGCCCCGCCGGCCTCCACCGCTGCCGAGAAGATCCCGAGCTTGGCCACGAAGCCGCCTGACGGCGGCAGCCCCGCAAGCGAGATCATGAACAACCCGGTCGCCGCGGCGAGCAGCGGGGCGCGGCTCGACAGGCCGGCATAGTCTTCGATGCGGTCGGCCTCCTGCCCGCTGCGCTCGCGCGCAATCGCCACGGCGAACGCGCCGGTGGTCATGGCGGCATAGACGGCCAGGTAGGTCATCACGGCCGACGCGGCGGCCGGTGTCGCCGTCGCCACGCCGACCAGCAGGTAGCCGGCATGAGCGATGCTGGAGTATGCGAGCATCCGCTTGTAGCTCGACTGCGCCAGCGCCGCCAGGTTCCCCACGATCATTGTCACCGCGGCCAGGACGCTCAGCACCAGCGTCCACTGGCCCGCGAGCGCGCCGAGCGTCATTGGAAACACGCGTACGAGCGCGGCAAACGCGCCGATCTTGGCCACGACCGACATGAACGCAGCCGCGGGAAAGGGCGCGCCTTCATACACGTCCGGCGCCCAGGTGTGGAAGGGCACGAGCGCGGCCTTGAAGCCCAGGCCGATCACGAGCAGGCCGACGCCGGCCGCGGCGGCGATGCTGGCGGGTTGCCGTGAGAGCGCCGCGCCCAGGTCGGGCAGCCGCGTCGTCCCCGTCGAACCATAGAGCAGCGCGACCCCGTAGAGGAAAAAGGCGCTGGCGAACGCGCCCAAGAGGAAGTACTTCATGCCGGCCTCCTGCGATCGCGCACTGCCCCGGCCGGACGCCGCCAGTACATAGAGCGGGATGGAGAGGGTCTCGAGCGCGAGAAACAACACGAGCAGGTCGCGGCTTGCGGCCATCAGCATCGCGCCGACGCCGGCGATGAGGACGAGCACGTAGTACTCCCCGCGGTCCAGGCTGAAGCGCCGCAGATACTCCGGCGCGACGAGTACACCCAACGCGGTCGCGGCCAGCGCCAGCGTCTGGCCGACGCGCGACAGCCCGTCGCGGATGTACATACCCGCGAAGCCGACGCCGTCGGGCGCGCCCAGCGCCACCCAGGCGGCGCCGATCACACCGATCACGCTGCCGCCCACGAGCAGTCCACGACGTCCGGCCGGCAGCCAGAGATCGGCCAGGAGCACCACCAGCGCGGTCCCGAGCACGATGAGTTCCGGAGCGATGAGCGACCACGTGACCGGAGGCGCGGAAATCACCGGCGCTCCCGTATGGCGTCGGAGGTCGGCGTGGCCATCGCGGGGCGGTCGAGACGCCCGAGCACGGCTTCCACCGTCGCCTCGGACCGATCAAGCAACGGCTTTGGATAGACGCCGATGGCGAAAATCAGGGCCACCAGCGGCGCGAGGACCAGCAGTTCGTTTCTATTCATCTCGACCAGCCGCTCGGGGTGTTTCGCCACGAGCGGTCCATGCATCACCTGGCCGTACGCCCGGAGCAGATACACCGCGGACAGAATCACGCCCACAACGCCGAGCGCCGCCCACCAGGTCGAGGCCCGAAATGCGCCGAGGAGGATCAAGAACTCGCCGACGAACCCGTTCGTACCAGGCAGCGCCGCCGACGACAGCATGACGATCGTAAAGACCGCCGCGAGGCGCGGCATACGGGCTGCCACACCGCCGTAATCGGCGATCTCGCGCGTATGCGTGCGATCATAGAGCACGCCCACGATCAGGAACAGCCCGCCGGTGCTGATCCCATGATTGACCATCTGGATGAGGCTGCCCTGAAACCCCTGCTCGTTCAGCGCGGCGATTCCGAGCATGACGAATCCCAGATGGCTGACGCTGCTGAACGCGACCAGCCGCTTCAAGTCGGTCTGGGCCCACGACACCGCGGCGCCGTAGAGGATGCCTACGATCGCCAGAGCCGCTAGCAGCGGCGCCGACGCCGCCAGGGCGTCGGGAAAGAGCATCGGGCCGAACCGGACGAAGCCGTAGGTCCCCAGTTTCAGGAGAATGGCCGCGAGGATGACACTGCCGGCGGTCGGCGCCTCAGTGTGGGCGTCCGGCAGCCACGTGTGCAACGGCCAGACCGGCACCTTCACGGCGAACGCCATCGCGAACGCCGCGAACAGCCACGCCTGCGTCCCAGCGGGTAGCACGATCGTAGCGAGGGTCTCGAGATCGAACGTGCGCTCACCGGTCTGGCTGATCCCCAGGACGTGCAGCGCCAGGATGGCGACCAGCATCACGACGCTGGCCGACATCGTGTAGAGGAAAAACTTGATCGCCGCGTAGCGCCGGTTTGGCCCCCCCCACAGGCCGATCAGGAAGGCCATGGGGATCAAGACCGCTTCCCAGAACACGTAGAACAGGATGAGGTCGAGGCTCAGGAACGTTCCCAACACGGCGGTCTCGAGGCCGAGCAGGGCGATGGTGAAGGCTTTGACGCGATCGGTGATGGGCTCCCACGAGCTCAGCAGCGCAATAGGGAAGATCACCGCGACCAGACCCACCAGCAGGAGCGAGATACCGTCCACGCCAACGGTATATCCGATGCCCAGCGTGGGGACCCAGGTCGCGCGCTCTACGAACTGCATGTCGCCCGAGCTGGCGTCGAAGACCTGGAACACCCTGGCGGCGACAAGAAGCACGAGCAGGCTTGTGACCAGGCCGGCCCAGCGGATGGGACGCTCTTCCTCACGCGGCATCAAGGCGATGAATACCGCGCCGGCGAGAGGAAGGAAGATGAGCAGGGACAGCACAGGCTACGGCCGCCGCCTTGAGAGAGATCCACACATCGCGGTCACCTCAGGATCCAATACCCAAGGATGAAGACGGTCCCAATCAACACCCCGAGGGCGTAGTGCCGGGCGTAGCCCGTCTGCAGGCGTCGGGTGCCGCGTCCGACCGCGGCCAGGGTGCGGCCAATGCCATTGACGAGTGCATCGATGATGCCGAGGTCGACGGGGCCGGCCAGCCAGTGCGCCAGAGCGCGGCCCGGCATCACGATCACGCGATCATACAACGCGTCGACGTACCACCGTTGTTCGAAAAACACGCCAAGCCGTCCCAGCCCGGGATCGCGACGGCCGCGGTGACGGGCCCATCCGATCACCAGGCCCGCGAGCGCCACGGCCACGGAGACGCCGATCAGCAGCGCGTCAGGCGGATGCGGCAGCGCTGCTCCTTCTCCCTCTGCCCCACCGAGCAGCGTATTGAGGAAGCGCAGCAGCGGCTCGCCCGCGGCGCGCGCGCCGAGCAGGCCCCCCAGGACAGACAGCACGGCCAGGGCGGCCAGGGGCGCCAGCATGACCCGCGGCGACTCGCGCGGGTGCGCGTCAGGCTCGGCGGGACCGCCAAAGAACGTGAGCGCGATGGCCCGCGTAATGTAGACGGCCGTCACGAACGCCGTCAGCAACCCCAGCGCGTAGGGCACATAGTTGCCCGTCGTCATCCCCAGGACTAAGGCGTGCTCGAGGATGAGATCCTTGCTGAAGAACCCTGCAAACGGCGGGACCCCGGCCAGCGCGAGGCTGCCGATGACAAACCCGCCGGCCGTCCATCGCAGGGGCCGGGCGAGGCCGCCGAGCCGGCGCATGTCGATCACCTCATGCATCGCGTGCATCACGCTCCCTGCCCCGAGGAAGAGCAGCGCCTTGAAGAACGCGTGGGTGACCAGGTGGAAGATGCCGGCCGCGGGGGCGAGGGCGCCCATGGCCACGAACATGTACCCAATCTGGCTGATCGTCGAATACGCCAGCACCCGCTTGAGGTCGTACTGGCGCAGCGCCACGGTCGCGGCGAAGAACGCCGTCAAGGCCCCGACGGCGCCGACGACAAGCAGCGCGACGGGCGCAGCGAGAAACAGCCGGTCGAGCCGGGCGATCAGAAACACGCCGGCCGTGACCATCGTTGCGGCATGGATCAACGCCGAGACCGGCGTCGGTCCTTCCATCGCATCAGGCAGCCAGACGTGGAGAGGCAATTGGGCGGACTTGCCCGCGGCGCCGGCAAACAGGAGGAGCGCCGCTACGGTCCGCAGTTCCTCCGACAGGGTGCCCGCACCCTCGCGGATATCCAGGATGTCGAGGGTGCCGAGGGTCGAGAACAACAGAAACAGGCCAAGCAGAAACGCGGCGTCGCCGATCCGGTTGACGACGAAGGCCTTGCGGCCCGCGGCCGCGGCCGCGGGCCGCGCGAACCAGAAGCCGATCAGCAGGTAGGAACAGACGCCCACCAATTCCCACCCGACGAAGAGGACGAGCAGGTTGCCGGCCAGCACCAATAGGAGCATCGCAAAGATGAAGAGGTTGAGATAGGCGAAGTACCGGGACGCGTCCGCATCTTCCGCGATATAGCCGATCGAGTAAACGTGAATGAGGAAACCGACGCCGCTGACGACGAGGGCCATCACCAGCGAGAGCGCATCGACGAGCAGGCTCGCCTCCACCGACAGATCGCCCGCGCCGATCCACGAGAAGAGCACGATCGGGAACGACACCGCGTGATCAGGCACGACAGCCCGGCGGTAAGCGGCTAGCACCACCAGCGCCGTGATGAAGCTGGCGCCCACCGCAGCGCACGCCAGCGCGCCGGAGGCTCGGCGGGACAGCCGGCGGCCGACGAACCCGTTGGTGAGCCACCCGAGTAACGGCCAGACCAGCATCAAGACCGCGTAGGACACTCGTCTATCCCCTCAGGAGATCGACGTCGTCGATGTCCACGGTCTCGCGCGAGCGGAAGATATCCACGATCAGGGCTAGCCCGACAACCACCTCGACGGCTGCGACCACCAGGACGAAGAAGACCGCGACCTGACCATCGATCGATTGATGCTGCCGGGCAAACGTGACAAACGCCAGGTTCACGGAATTGAGCATCAATTCGACGGCCATGAACACGATGAGCGCGTTGCGCCGGACCAGGACGCCGATGGCCCCCATCGTAAAGAGCACCGCGCTGAGCGCCAGGTAGGCCGACGCGGGCACCATCGGCTAGCGCTCCTCCTGGCCGGCGCCAGGCGCGGGCTTACGGCCGAGGATCACCGCAGCCACGATACCGACCAGCAGGATCACCTAAGCCAGCTCGAACGGGAGCAGGTACTTCACGAAGAGCGACTCGCCCACCTGCTGCGCGGATCCGAACCCCTCGGGCGTCGGGGTGAACGGCCCGGCCGCCGCGAGCACCGCCGCGAGCAGCACCGCCAGGTACAGTGCGGCAAAGATCGCAGTGGCGGCCCGCTGTCGAGGCAGCTTCGTCGCCCCGCCCTCCCCTGACCGCATGTTCAGCAGCATGATGACGAACAGGAACAGGACGACGATCGCGCCCGCGTAGATGATCACCTGGAGGGCCGCAATGAACTCGGCGGCCAGCAACAGGTAGGTCACCGCGAGGGCGGCCAGCACGATGAGCAGCGCGATCGCGCTGTGGACCGGCTGGCGCGCGGTGACGACCCCGACCCCGCCGGCGACAGCCAGCGCCGCAGCAACGAGGAAGACCGCCCACTCCACGCGGCGTCAGACCTCGCGCCTGGGATCGCGGCCCGACGCGCCGGGATACGGCTCGGTCAGCATCGGCTTCGTGTAGATCATTGACTCCCGAGTGTACCCGGAGAGTTCGTAATCCTGCCCCAGCACAATCGCCCCGGTGGGACAGGCTTCCTCACAGAGTCCGCAGAAGATGCACCGCAGCATGTTGATCTGGAACTGCTCGGCGTGCCGCTCACCTTTGCTCACCTGGCGCTCTGGAGTGTTCTCCGCGGCTTTCACGTAGATGGCCTGGGACGGGCAGACGATCACGCAGAGCTCGCATCCGACGCAGCGCTCGAGGCCGTCCTCGTAGCGGGTCAGCCAGTGGCGCCCCTTGAACCGCTCCTCGACACGGGGCTTCACCTCGGGGTATGCCGTGGTCACGGGCCGGCGGAACACGTAGCGACCGGTGATCAGCAGACCCCGGAGCAGCGCGATCGACTGCCTGACCAGCCCGGGCACCGTCTAGCCTCCCGTGAGCGCCACGATGACGGCGGTGGCGACGATATTGAGCAGACCCAGCGGCACGAGGACCTTCCACCCAAACGCCATCAACTGGTCGTGCCGCACGCGCGGCATGGTGGCCCTCAGCCAAACGAACAGGAAGACGAAGGCGAAGGTCTTGAGCGCAACCCACACCGGTCCGGGCAAGAGCGGCCCGTGCCAGCCGCCGAAGAACAGCGTCGTGACCAACAGGCTCATGGTCAGGACGCCGACGTACTCCCCGATGTAGAACATCGCAAACTTGAATCCTCCATACTCGGTATGGAAGCCTGCGATCAACTCCTGCTCAGCCTCGGGAAGATCGAAGGGGGCGCGGTTGGTCTCGGCCACCGCGCCGATCAGGAAGAGAATCAACCCGAGAGGCTGGAGGAACGCGAACCAGATCCGCCGCTGGGCATTGACGATGTCCACCAGACTGAGCGATCCCGCCGTCAGGACCACCGAGACTACCGCCAGGCCGATCGTCAATTCGTAGCTGATGACCTGCGCAGACGAGCGGAGGCTGCCCAGCAACGCGTACTTGCTGTTGGCGGACCAGCCGCCCAGAATGATTCCATACACGCCAATCGACGACGCGCCCAGGACGAGCAAGATGCCGATGTTGACATCGGCGAGATAGAGGGGCACGATCTGCCCGAAGATGTGAATCTCAGGACCGATGGGGATCACGGCGTAGACAAACAGCGCGGCGATCAACGAGATCGCCGGCGCGATCCAGTAGACGAGCATGTCGGCGCTCGCCGGCATGAAGTTCTCCTTGAAAATGAGCTTGATCCCGTCGGCCAGCGGCTGGAGCAGACCGATGGGCCCTACGCGGTTGGGACCGACACGCAACTGAAAGCGGGCGATCAACCGCCGCTCGAGCAGCGTCATGTAGGCGCATGCCGTCAGCAGCATGAATAGCAAGATCGCGCTCTTGGCCGCGGCGCCCAGGAGAAGGGTGGTCACCGCCGGCGCCTCGCACCAGGCACTGCGGCCATCGCTGGCCGTGCAACACTCACTGGCCGCCTCCGGCCGAAGCGGGCATGAGGGGCCGTACTTCGACACTGGCCGCCGCGTGAGGCCAGCGCACGAGCGTGTGCACCGGGACGCTGTCGTACCCGCGTGGGACCAGGATCTGGGCCGG
>JBQTJG010000607.1:0-16550 GCA_052387355.1 Armatimonadota bacterium
GTTGACCATCCGGCCGGACCAGACGGTAGTAATTCTCGCCAGCACGAATACATACCAACCCATCCGAGACGCGGTGATGGGAAGCGTCATGGCGCATGGCGTCGATCCACTTCTGCTCGTCATCAAGGATCGCGGCCCGCTGGGGATGGAGGTTCCGCAGGCCGTGGTCGACTGCTGCTCCGGGGCCGACATCGTCATCGACTTGCAGCATCTGAACTGGGGTTACTCCGATTCGCGTAACGCCGTGATCCGGGCGATGGGCACGAAAGCTGGCGTCTATAAAGTGCTGCATGGCCTGGAGGAAGACATCGAGAGTTTCTGCACCATCGGGCCTGACCCGGTGATACAAGCGCGGACAGACCGCATCGCCACCATCATCGACTATGCCACAGCTATCCACATCAAGTCGGACGACGGCACCGATCTTCACGTGTCTCGCGGCCCGCGATCTCAGAGGTCGCTGTTCCGCCCCCAGGGCCAGGCGGCATTCTCTCCTCCTGAAGATGGCGTGAATGGCGTGATGATGTTCAAAGGCGCCTGTCGCGTGCAAGGCCCCACGTTGATCAAAAAGCTCGTGCATGGGCCCGTACGCATTCTGTGGGAGAACGGGAAAATCGTAGCGATTTCGCGCGACACAGAGTTCGGCATCTTCCTCGATGAATGGCTGCGTTCCGTGGAGAATACGGCGGCGTACCAGTTTGCTCATATCAACTTCGGAGTTGATCATCGCGTCAAGATGCACAACTGCGACAATACGCCTCTGCACTACAACTACGGCGGCATTCTGGTAGGCGTCGGGACCAACTATTCGGCAGTGTTTGGAACTCCAAGTGTCAAACTCCGAAGTCACGTGGAGCTGCAATGGGTGGGCCAGAGCGCCTGGGTCGACGGAAAGCATGTGCTCGAGAAAGGCCGGTACACTCCAGAATCCGCCGTTCATGCTGGGGAGTGAGGTCCGCTTGCCCCAACTAGGCCGATTGACTGCCGACTTTGGAGGGGAGATTGTGCCAAGAGCACGCAAGATGGTGAACGACGCCGCGTTCCAGGCGGCTGTGGACCAAAGCGGCGTTGATGCCGTTGTCACGATCCATCCTAAGACGCTTCACTATATGACGGGCTATCCCATGGCCCTAAGCCCGCTCATCCACCAACGGCCAAGTAGTCCACGGTCAGGCATCGGCGTGTTTCCACGGTCCGCACCGCCATACATGATTGTTGGAGGCAACGAGGAGCGGGTCACCAGAGAGATCTCATGGGTGGAAGACTTGGTGGTGTACGGGGAGTATCGAGAGTCTCCCATGAAGGTTCTCGCCGACTCCTTCGCAAAGCGCGGGCTCGGGGACGGGACACTCGGCGTCGAGATTCAGTATCTTTCGGCGCTATTTTGGGACGAACTGAAGAGTTACCTGCCCAAAGCTCGCTTCGTGCCGTGGGATGTTTGGTTCGAGGTCGTTCGTGCACAGAAGACCTCGGACGAGGTCGATCTTCTTCGACGCAACGCGCGCCTGATGGATGAGGCGTTCATAGAAACCTTCAAAGAATACCAGATTGGGATGACCGAGAAGAGTGTGCAGGATCTCATGCTCTACAATCTGCTCAAGCGTGGAGCGACCGACGTCTCTGGGATCGTCCAGGCCGGTCAGGAGAACTTCGCGATCCACCGGTGGACCAACCATCCCATCCGGAAGGGGCAGATCATCTGCACGGATTTTTCAGCGCGATTTGACGGCTACTACGCGAACCTCTCCCGCGTCTTCATCGTCGGCAAGCCCTCCGCGCAGCAGGTAAAAGAGTACGTGCAGATACGGGACGTCCACAGAGAATGCGCCGAAAAACTCTTCCGGCCGGGCGTCAAAGGGAAGGACGTTTTCCGATGGTGCGAGGAACGGCAGACGGCGCTGGGGTGCTGGCACCATCGGGCTCTGCTCGGCCACAGCATCGGAATTTGGGTTCATGAGGAGCCCATGCTGGTCGCCAATGAGGACAAGGCCTTTCAAGCCGGCTACCTGATGGTTCTCGAGCCACGCTACTTTGGCTACCATCTCCAAGACATGTTTCTGATCACGGATAACGGCCCCGTGCTCGTCTCGGATACGATTAGCACTGACGAGATGTACGTCGTTGGCTGATCGTCCCGCCTACTGTGGCGCCTCGCGCCCAATCGCTGAGCCTCGGAGGATGGCCTGGTGTGCGATACAGAGTTCTTTCGGCTCGGTGAGCTCTGGTACGATCGCTGTCGACTGCAACGAGGCGAGAAAGTTGTCATTCTGGCCGACAGTGGAACCTATCCACACGCTGTAGACGCGTTCTTCTCCGTCGCGCTCTCTCGAGGAACGGATGCGGTGCTGGCGCGCTTTCCGCGTCCGAGGCAGCCTTTCAGTGACGTCCCGTCAGCAATCGAACGAGCGCTGCTCGATGCGGACTTCATCCACCAACTTCTGAGTTTCGTGTGGTCATACAGCCCATCTCGCGCAAGGGTGATTCGCAAAATCCAGACGACTGGTCAAGGCCGCATGACATGGGGCGGCAACGAATCGACGCACCTTGAGGTCCCGCCGGACGAGCGAGTGATCGAGCGGACGCTTCAGGCGGCAAAGCTGATCGATGGAGCCCGCGAGATCCAAATAACGTCGCAGCTGGGAACCGACCTGAGATGGAGGCGCGGTGACCCGACGAAGCAGCCGGTACTGCGGCACGGGGGCGATATTGATCAGCCTGGACGGATCGGCAGCCTGAACGGGGGCATTGCCTACAGTGCGGAGGAGGGCAGCGCCAACGGCGTCGCGTATGTCAATGGCGGCGTAGAGCCCATCGACGCCGCCGGAACACCGGCATGGATGCTCGAGGAGCCGGTTCGTATCGAAGTCACACGCGGGCGCATCGCGAAGATCGACACCGGCGGCCCCGATGGCAGGCGGCTCGGAGAGTGGTTCGAGGCCTTCGACGACAACTCCATGCTCGACTTCGTCCATACGAACCTGGGCCTCGACCACCGCGCGCGTTTTCGTGAAGTTCAGGGCGGCCTCAGTCACTCGCACAGCGCCTGGGGTGGCATCCTGCTCGCATTCGGCCGAAACGTCAACCCGCTCTTCGGCCTGGAGCATCTGGCGCCAGGACACGTCGATCTGTTCCTCAAGAGTCACAACTATTTTATCGATGGTCGTCAGATCATGGCGAACGGGCAGTACACAGAGGATTCGGGCTTGGCGTAGAGCTCCAGGTTTGTAGGAGGACCGCATGTCCAGGAGATTCCCCGAGCTTTTCGACGCCGCAAAACAGCACCTCGAGTCTGACCGGTTGGCTCCCGGGGAGAAGATGGTCATCATCGCGGACACCGGAACGTACGAGCCGCTCCGGGACGCCGTGTATGCCGCAGGCGTGGCTTGTGGGGCAGACGTGTCACTGTTCGTCATCAAGGCATTTGAGCAGCCTTTCAGCGACATCCCGCCGCTGGTCGAAAGTGCCATGTATGCCGCAGATTACACGTTCTCGCTCTTGTCCCGCCCGTGGTTCTATAACGCGTCCTCCGAGCGCGCCCGCGGCCACATGCGTGTGACGGGAAGCCGTATGGGAGGATGGGAAGGTATCGAGGACGCAGTTGGACACTTCCTTGCCTTGCTGCCAGGAGATCCTGCGGTGACCGACCGGACGCAGAAGATGGCCAAGATTCTGTACCATGCCAGCATCATCAGGGTCACATCTCGGGTCGGCACGGACCTGACGTTCGAGCGTGGAAATCCCCAGACGCAGCTGATGAACAATGAGATCGGCCAAGTCAACTACTCCCCGCTAAGCATCGATTCCCGAATGGCAATCGCTACTGGGAGTGGGATGCCGCCAGGTGAGGTGTGCTCTGGGACGTTGATGCTGCAGGGTGCCTACCGGACGCTGTGTCCCGGCCCAGGCATCCACAAGTCTCTGATCCGGCAGCCTGTGCGAATACAGATCGAACGGGGCCGCATCGTGGAGATTGCTCGTGACACCGAAGACGGCGTCTTCCTACACGACTGGTTTCATTCGTGGGACGATCCGGCAGTCTACTACCTTGACCACGTCAACATTGGTTTGGACCATCGCATCCGCTTGGAGTATTTGGACAACATCGCCGTCCACTTCAACTACGGCGGGATTCTGATGGGTTTTGGGATATCATTCTCGTCCAATCGAGGAGATCCGGGCGTCTTCCGGGCCAAGGCCCACATCGAGTTACAGCTGACGGGCGCCAATCTGTTTTTCGATGATCGACAGATCCTCAAAGATGGAGATTTCACGCTGGAGTCGGGAGTGCGTGCGATCAATCGACGCCCTGGAACGGGAAGCAAGTTCCTTAAGGTGGAGGGGCATGTGTTGCCAAAGGCGCCGGAGTTCGATTAGGCGTCTTCAGGCGTTGGCGATGCAATGGCTGGGCCTCCCCCACCACACCACCGGACATGCGGGTCTGCATCCGGCGGTTCATCTTTGATCCACGACTCCTCACGTGCTTGGGGTTCCTCAATCGTGCACACCAGAAAGGAAGGCTCTGCCCCTTGCCAACAACATGATGGCCAGTCGCTCCCGCAGCGTTTCTGTGTTTCGATGCGAAGAGCGCGTCTTTTCGTCCGAGGCCGTCGCCTACCTGACGCGCCAAGTGAACGCGGCCCAGGAGCAGCAGGCGCGCCGGCGCACAGCCACCGGCGCGCAGCAGCAGCTATCGTGGGCCTACCGTTACGGTCAAAGTGGTGCCGGGGGCGGGAGTTGAACCCGCACGAGGGTCTCCCCCCAACGGCTTTTGAGGCCGCCGTGTCTTCCGAGTTCCACCACCCCGGCGCACCGTGGCGGGAACGTCAAACAAGCAGAAGGATCGTAACACACCGGCTTCCTCGAACTCAACGGGAGCATGGCGAACATGCCAAACCGGCGCGCGGCGCTTCGCGCGCGCCAGTCGGCGTCGAGATGATCTCCGCTGCTACTGCTGGTAGACGATCAGCGTCGCCGATGGCGACTGCGCCCCTTCCAGGTGTGACTGCACCGTAATCTGATACTGGAGTCCCCGCTGGACAATGCCCGAACGAATCATGGCCGAGAACAGGCCGTTGTGGTCGGCGACGGTCTCAAAATTGAGCGCCCTGACTGACACCGGCCCGAAACCGGTCCCGATCTGAATCGTGACTCGGGCCCGGCTGACCGTTCTGCCACTCAACAAGAACTCATGGCCTGTGATGACTGACCCGTTGTACGGGAAGAAGATGACCGGGACGGGGATCACGACGATCGGGAACGGCTCGTGCCGCCCGCGGCCGAGCAGCTCAATCTCCCTGGCCAGGATGGTACGGTGCGCGACCAGGCGTCCTTCAACCTCGACGGCATCCCCAATCGCCAGCAGCCGAATCCCCCGGCCATGGCGGCCGCGGTCACCATCTTCATCATCGTCGCGGTGACGCTGTTTGTCGACCTCGAACTCCGTCCGGCGATCGACAAGCACCAGGAAGAGACCCCGGTCACCACGTCTGGCCTGCGTCTGGAGATAGAAGGACCTGGCGTTGCGGTCGATCGACGCCACATGACCCCGGATCTCGATCTTGTCACGATCCTCGTGATCCGCCCTCGCGGGCACCGCGATCAACGGGATAATCAGAAACAGTACGCTGATGATCGTCAGGATGCGTGAACTCCGCCGCATGGCAATTCCCCCCTCGACGACTTGCGCTCGGACGACTTGCGTTCGATAGAATGATACGCTGCCAGGCCGCCGGGGGTTCCCGGCGGAGATCGGCCGGCAGTGTGTCAGCGGTCGCGGACTGGAACGCTCGAGACGGACGTCCCGTGTGGGATGGTGGAGGGGTCGGTCGGCTGCGATTCGAAGATTCCGAAGTAGTGGCCGAAGAACCACCGCCTGAGCCGGGGCCGTGCCAGCATCCGGGCGGCGCGTCCGAGTACGCGTTGCGGAAGTCCGAGCAAGACGAGGTTCGCGGCCAGCAACCCGCGATACCGCCGCCGATCCTGCGCGATGAAGGCCCGGTACGCAGTCTGCGCGTCGGCTTCTGTCATGACGCCGGCGAGCACCTGCTGGAGCAGCCGCCCGCAGCAGGCGCCCGCCATCACCGCGGTCCGGATGCCCTCCCCCGAGAACGGCAGGCACTGGCCGGCCGCGTCCCCGGTGACGAACACGTCGTCGATCACGCCGCCGGTCCACCCGGTCGCCAGATACCCGCCGTGCATCCGCTGCGGTCGCGTCCCGAACCGCGACATGAAGCGCTCGAGCGCCGACAGGAGTTTGGTGCGACCGCGATACGAGAGCACCCCGAACCGCGTCCCGACGCCACAGGGAAACGCCCAGGCATAGCCGTCACGAATCTCCGGGACAAAGTAGAAGTGCAGACCCGGATCCACCATCTCGGGGATCTCCGACTCGATCCCGAACGCCACGTACCGCGGCCGGCAGGGACCCGCCAGCGCCCCGCGCGGACCGGTCGCATCGACGAGCATCCGGCCGGTGAATTCGCCACCAGACGTCTGCACTCGATCTCCGTCGCGTCCGAGCACTGACGCCAGCCGAAACTCGAATCTTCCCGACGCGAGCCCGGCCGTTGCTGCAGCGTCGAGACAGAATCGGCGGTAGTCGAACGTGCAGAACGGTTCCGGGAGGGGCCATTCGGCGCGCCGGCCCGGGGTGTGAATCACGAGGGTATGGTGAATCTGCTGAATCGACGCGTCCGCGCCCATCATCTGCACGGCGCGCACAGGGGCCGCGCAGGCGGAGGTCACGCCGTCGCCGATCGGCTTCCGGTCGAGCAGGAGCACGCGGCCGCGAAGCTGTTGCGCCACCGCCAGGCCCGCAAACGATGTCCCGGCGATGATGACGTCGTAGCCGTCGCTACTCGATAGGTCGGGCATGCTCGAACTTCAGGACGCCCCGATAGGCCGGGACGGTGAGATCGGATTGCCGGCTGATGGTGATCGAGAGCCCGAGCGCGCGCAGCCCGTCAACCAGTCCGCCGCGAATGTTGAGCGCGCCTTCGAGCGTGGCCGGATCGCCGAGCGCGACAATCTTGAACGGGCCCGTGAGCCGCTGGAGGTTGACCACGGCCGTGCCGCCCACCTGACCAAAGCCGGTGGTCGCCGCGACGCGCTGCCCGTTCACCGCGACCGCCTCGGCGCCGGCCGCCCACAGTTCATTGACGACGCTGACCAGATCCTGATAGGTGACAACCACCGGATTACTGCCCGTGTGCTGCGTCTTTGCATCCTCGAGGCGAACCGTGACCCCCGGCCCGCGCATGGCCTTCAGGCCTGCCGCAAGGCGCAGGCTCTGCAGCTCTTTGCCCATCGCCGCGGTCAGGGTTCGGCCCTCAACCGTGGCGCGTTCATACTCGGCCTGGCGCTTCTGCATCTCCTCGACCTTCCGCTCGAGCGCGAGCCGCGCCTCACGCTCCTGGCGCAGCAACGTCGCCAGGGCGTAGACGTTTCGGGTCGGCACCTCGGGCTGCGCGCGCAGCAGCCGGCCCGCCCGCACCTGCACGACAAAGAGGAATCCGAGGCCCATCAGCACCAGCGCTGCGACAAGCTGCAGCCAACTCAATCTCGGCCGGGAGCGAGCGAGCACTGATCGTGCGGTCACCGGCCGCTCCTCCCAACCGCGTCGATGCGCGCCTGGAGGCGGGCGACGCCTTCCTCACCGACGAACGTCCCGGCGTGCCGGCCGGCGATGCGGCCCTGGGGGTCGATGAAGACGGTCGTGGGGATCCCGGTGATGCGATAGGCCTGCATGACGTCGCCAGAGGTATCGAAGGCCGCCGGATAGGTGACCTCATGCTTCTTGAGAAAGGCCTGCGCATCGGCGTGCCGATCCTGAACGGCAATCCCGAGGAATGCTACACGCCGCCCGGCGTTTGCGCGCCATGTTCGCTGCAGATCCGCCGCCTCGAGGGCGCACGGACCGCACCACGACGCAAAGAAGTTGAGCACAACCACGCGGCCTTTGAAATCGACAAGGCTGATGCGATCCGACCCGCGCAGCGACTGGAGCGTGAATGCCGGGGCCGCCTGGCGTGCCGCCGGCGGCTGAAGGAGATCAGGTGAGACCATAGGGCGTTCGACCTGGGACGATCGCGTGCCGAGCGTGTAGGTGACAACCACAGCGGCAAGCACGATCATGGCGGCCGCCAGGATCATCGGGGCGCCCGAGGGCCTGGGCGAATCAGGACGCTGCAGTTCTACCGGGGCCACCGGCGAGTTCAGTACGTCGGGCGCCTCGGGGTCAATCATGGCCGTCGGCGACCCACGACGCCGTGCGAGGGCCGAGCAGCCCTTCGATCTCTTCCACCACGCCGGGCGTGGAGGCGACCCGGAGATCGCCGGCCTGCATGCGCACCTCACGACCGTCGGCACGCACGGTGAGCAGGACCGGGCGATCGCCCCGATGACGTCCGAGCAGCTCTCTGAGCCGCTGAAGCCCATGCTCTCCATGTCGTTCCGCATCGACCACGACGTGCAGCGCGGCGTCACCCCCGGCCCGCCCCTGGTCCATCGACGGCGCCTCGGCGGAGGGTGCGCCCGCGGATGGAGCATCCATCAGTGGAATCACACCGTCAGCCAGTACTTTGACCTGCTGGTCGGCGACGTCGAGGCGGCCACGGACGATAACGATCGCGTCTCGCCGGAGCCCGAAATTGGACTGTTCATAGGCCTTGGGAAACACGATGACTTCGACGGTGCCCGTGAGATCTTCGAGCGTCATGAACGCCATCGCGGCGCCGCCCTTTGTCGTCGTGCGCTTCAACGCGGTGATCAGCCCGCCGACTGCGACCTCGCTCCGGTCACGCATCTCGGCGAGTTGACTGACCGTCGCCGTGATCCGTTCGGCCAGACGCTCGCGCATGCCGGCCAGGGGATGGCCCGACACGTACATACCCAGCATGTCGCGCTCCATCGCCAGCAGTTCGGCCTTCGAGAACTCCTCAGCATCGGGGCCGGCAGGCGCCGGCGGCGGCGTGGGACCGCCGAGCTCGAACAATCCGGTCTGCGCCCCTGCCCGCGCCCGGACCGATCGCTGACCGGTCGCCATCGCCGTGTCGATCTCTTGCAGGAGGACCGCACGGGGCCGGCCCAGGGAATCGAACGCGCCGGCTTTGATCAGGCTTTCCAGGACTCGCCTGTTCACGGTGCGGGGATCGACGCGGGCGACCAGGTCGGCCAGTGCCACGAAGGGACCCTCCGCCTCGCGGGCGCGCAGGATCGACTCCACGGCGCTCCCTCCGACGTGCTTGACGGCGGCCAGACCGAACCGGATGGCGCCGCCAACGACGGAGAAGGTATCCACGGATTCGTTGACGTCAGGGGGCAGCACCCGAATCTTCATTCGCTCGCACTCGACCACCGCATTGGCCACCTTGGCCATCCAGTCCTGACCGTGCGCTTCGGTGGTCAGCACGGCGGCCATGTACTCCGCCGGAAAATTGGCCTTGAGGTAGGCGGTCTGGTAGGCGATCAGCCCATAGCAGGCGGCATGCGCGCGGTTGAACCCATAGCGCGCAAAGGGCTCGAACTGCACCCAGATCTGCTCGGCCGTGCGCTTGGGGACGCCCTGCTTGCGCGCGCCCGCGATGAACCCTTCTCTCTGAGCCTCGAGCTTGTCCTTGATCTTCTTGCGGACAGCGTAGCAGAGGACATCGGCCTGGGCCAGCGTGTAGCCGGCCACGGCCTGACAGACCGCCATCACATCCTCTTGATAGACCATGACCCCGTAGGTGTCGGCCAATACTCGCTCCATGAGAGGGTGGAGCGTGGTGATGGGCTCCTGGCCGTGCTTCCGCCGGATGAAGGATGGAATGTTGGCCATCGGGCCGGGCCGGAACAGCGCGACCATCGCCATGATGTCCTCGATGCGCGTCGGCCGAAGCTCCTTGACGTGGCGCGTCATGCCCGCGCCCTCGAGCTGGAAGATGCCGACGGTCTCCCCACGCGAGAGGAGGTCGAACGTCGCCTTGTCGTCGAGCGGGATGCTCTTGAGGTCGACCCGCACCTCCCGTACTCGTTCGATGATCTCAAGCGCCCGATCCAGGATCGTGAGATAGGACAACCCGAGGAAATCCATCTTGAGCAGGCCGATCCGCTCGACCGCGTCCATGTCGTACTGCGTCATGACCAGGTCGCCCTTGGTCGCACGCTGGAGCGGCACCAGATCGATCAGCGGATCGCGCGAGATGATCACGCCCGCCGCATGCGTGCTGGCATGGCGCGCGACACCCTCAAGTTTTTGCGCCAGGTCGAGCACGCGATTGACCGTCGGCGTCGCTTCCGACGTTCGCCGCAGTTCAGGATCGGCCCTCAGCGCTTCGTCGATCGTCGCGTTGAAGGCGATCAATTTGGCGATCCGGTCGACATCGGCGTAGGGCAGCCCCATGACGCGGCCGATGTCGCGGACGGCCTGGCGTGCCCCCATCGTCCCGAAGGTGATGATCTGCGCGACATGGTCGGCGCCGTACTTGCCGATGACATAGCGGATGACCTCGTCGCGCCGGCTGTCCATGAAGTCGACGTCGATGTCGGGCATCGTGTAGCGCTCGAGGTTGAGGAACCGTTCGAACGGCAGGCGGTACTGCAGCGGGTCGACGTCGGTCACGCCCAGGGAGTAGAGCACGAGGCTGCCGGCGGCCGACCCGCGCACCGTGGTCAGGATGCCCCGGCGCCGGGCGAACGACACGAAGTCCCAGACGATGAGGAAGTACGCCGCGTAGCCGGTCAGCGCGATGACCCGCAGCTCCTCATCGAGCCGCGCCTGCTGGTCTGACGTCGGCCGGCCGTAGAGACGCCGCAGCCCATCCTCGCAGAGGCGGCGCAGATAGGAGTCGGGCGTCTCCCCCTCAGGAACCGGAAAGTGCGGCAGTGTGACCTTCCCGAGATCGAGGTCAAGCGCGACGCGGCCGGCGATCTCCAGCGGCGCCCGCAGCGCCTGCGGCAGGTCGGCGAACCGCTCGGCCATCTCGGCCGCGCTCTTCAGGTAGAACTCGGGGACGTCCCCCATCCGCGGTTTGTGTGAGTCCGCCAGGGCCACGTTCATCTGGATGCACATCAGCGCGTCCTGCGCCTCGGCTTCATCGCGGTGCACGTAGTGCACGTCGTTCGTCGCGATGAGGGGGAGGCCCAGGTCGTCGGCGAGCCGCTGCATGCCCGTGATGTTGCGCTGTTGATCGGGCAGCCCGTGGTTCTGAATCTCGAGGTAGTACTGGCCGGGCCCGAAGATATCGCGGTAGGCCCCCGCGACCTCGCGCGCTGCGGCGTAGTCGTCGCGGAGATGAGCGCGCGTGACCTCGCCCTGGAGACATCCCGACAGGGCGATCAGCCCGCGGCTGTGCCGGGCGAGCAGGTCACGATCCACCCGGGGTTTGTAGTAGAAGCCGTCGAGGTGCGCGATGGTGGTCAGCCGGAGCAGGTTGCGGTAGCCTTCGACGTCCGTCGCCAGTAGGACGAGGTGATACGGGTTGACGTCGAGCTTTGAATCGCGATCGGTGTGCCGGCGTGGCGCGACGTACGCCTCGACGCCGATGATCGGCGTCAGGCCATGGTGGCGTGCTTGAAGGTAGAACTCAATCGCCCCGTACATCGTGCCGTGGTCGGTGACCGCGATCGCCGGCATTCCCATCTCGACGGCGGCTCGCATCAGGGGCTCGATACGGCTCGCGCCGTCGAGCAGAGAGTACTCGGTGTGGAGATGGCAGTGGACGAACGGACCGGACATAGGCTCACGGGCATTGTAGCATAGGCGGCTTCGCCAGGAGGTCATCTCTCTGTGATCCCCGAAAGGGTGGCGACCCCACGTGCAGGAGGCGTCACGCATGCGCCACACGCTTCAGTTCGGGATCATCACGCTCCAGACCGCTCCGTGGCAGGCGTTGGTCGCGCGGTGGCGACTGATCGAGGCGTTGGGATACGACAGCGTGTGGCTCCCCGACCACTTCGTGAATCCCCGGGGGCCGATCGAGGACTGGTTCGAGACGTGGACGCTGCTCGCGGCGCTGGCCGCGCAGACGACGCGGGTCCGGATCGGCACGCTGGTGACCACCATCACTCTCAGGACCCCGGCCCTTCTGGCGAAGCAGGCCCTCACCGTCGACCACATCTCGGAGGGCAGGCTGGAACTCGGGATCGGGGCCGGCGGCGCGCCGCTCGATCACGCGATGACCGGCATCGCCCCCTGGAGCCGTCCCGAGCGGCTGCGGCGCTTTCGCGAATATGTCGCCATCACCGATCGGATGCTGCGTCAGGAGATCACCACGTACGACGGGCGTTACTACCGGATCAACAACGCCTCAATGCGCCCCGCCGCGGTGCAGCAGCCGCGTCCACCGATCATGTTGGGCGGGAAAAGTCCATCGTTGCTACGATTGGTCGCGCGGCACGCCGATGCCTGGAATACGAATGGCGGGCGGGATCTCTCGCCGCAGGAGGCGTTCGAGGTCACCCGGCAGCGAGGAGCGCTGCTCGATGAATACTGCGCTGCGAAAGGACGCGATCCCCGCGAGATCAGGCGATCCTTCATGATGGGACAGACGCGCGACACCCCATTCGCGTCGCTCGGCGCGTTCCAGGAGTTCGTGGGTCGCTATCGGGCGCTCGGGTTTAGTGAGTTCATCCTCTTCTGGCTGCGTGACGGCGAGCCGGACTATCCGCTGTACGCGTGGATCTCGGATCGCCGGATGCTCGATCGGATCGCCACCGAGTGGCTTCCGGCGGTGCGGGCCGGAGCGTAAAGGGCGTCGTCGACCGCCGGAGACGGCTAGCCTCGGCGCAGCGCAACCGCCAGGTGCACGTGGCTCGTCTGGGGCAACAGGTCCACCGGCTGGACAGATGTCACCGCGTACCCGACCTGCCGCCACAGCGCCAGGTCCCGCGCGCACGTCGCCAGGGAACGGGCCAGGTAGACCACACGAGGAATACCCACCGTCCGGATCGCCTCGACCGTCGCCGGATCCAGACCCGGGCCGTCTGCCGTCACCGCGACCACGTCAGGCCTGCGGCGTGACGGATGCTCCGCCAGCAGCGCCAGGGGATCGCGCGTCGTGAACACGGCGTTCGTGACCCCGTTCCAGTGGACCGCGTCCCAGGCGTCGGCGAGCACGCGGGGGCCGGGCGTCACCCCGGTTGCGCTCTCGCCCGCAGCGGCCAGGGCCAGCGTGATCAACGGAGTCGACGCGGTCAGGTCAAGCGCAGCCTCGCCGCGCCGCAGTGAGGCGGCCCGCACCACGGCATCGATGTACAACACCATCGCCCTGGGGTTGGCAGGCAGCTCCGTCGTCGGCCGCAGCCGGACGCGGAACCCCGCGATCTCATCTTCGACGCTGTCGCGCCCCCAGAGCAGCCGGAGCCGGCGCCCGAACAGGTCGGGGGTGGGCTTCGGTTGCACGGTACTCAGGATACCCACCAGTCCTGGGACCCGATCGAGCAGCGCGTGCACCACCGAGGTCGGATCCGTCAGCGGTACGGCCGTCGACAGGGTGAGCAGCGCCTCGCCGGTGGTGAACGAGACCGATCCGACAAATCCTCGGACCACACCGGCGCCGGTGGGCTGGTCGTACGGCGGCACCCCCAGCGTCCGGATCGCGTGGCGGACGGCGTTCACCATGGCCTCGTTGGCCGGATGCTGCACCGGACATTCGGCCACATCGAGGACACGGGCGGATCCACCTGCGTGATAGCCGACCACCGCGACACCTTCGCGGTTGGCGACCACGGCGCGGATGGTGTTGCGATACGCCCAGGCGTCCCCACCCACGGTCTCCGCAACGAGATCGCGACGAATCTCGGCGTGCTCTTTAAGATAGTCCTTCACCAACCGTGTCTTCAGATGCCGCTGCATCTCTGGAACGAGATGTTGCCACTGACACCCGCCGCAGCGCCCGAAGTGACGGCACCTTGCCGTGATCACATCCGCGGACTTGCGCAGCAGCGCCACCAGTCGCCCTTCGGCCCGCCGGCCTCCCTTCGTGACTTCGACGATCGCATCCTCACCCGGGACCCCAAACGGCACCGAGAGGGCGACGGGACCGATGCGCGCAACGGCCGATCCGTCTGGACCGACGGCCGAGAAGTGGACGGTGAGGCGCTCGCCGACGTGGACCGTCCCGAGGCCTCCCCGCCGCGGGTGGCGGGTCGGCGCTTCGGCCCGAGGAACAAGACGGGACGTGCGCGGGTGCGCATTCTCACGGGGCGACCCGCGCCGGCTCATCGATGCAGCCGCTCGTGAAGGAGACGGTTGGCCGTCTCGGGATTCGCGCGGCCTCCGGTGGTCTTCATGACCTGACCGACCAGAAAACCCAGCGCGCGCTCCTTGCCGGCCCGCACGTCGGCGACCGGCCCCGGATGCGCGGCGATCACCTCGTCCACGACGCGACGCAGGATATCCTCGTCGCTGATTTGAGACAGGCCGCGGGCCTCGATGATCTCGGTCGCATCCCGATCGTGCTCGATCATCTCGAGGAGGACGTCCTTGGCGATGCGACCGCTGATCGTGCCGGCGTCGATCAGACGCAGCAGCGCCGCGAGTCGGAACGGCGTCAGCGCGATCTGATCGATCTCGGCGTTGCGGTTGTTGAGGTAGGCGGCGACGTCGCCTGCCAGCCAATTGGCCACCGTCTTCGGCTGCGGGTACAGCGCCGCGGTCTCTTCGAAGAACCTGGCCATCGCCGGTGCGCCGGTCAGCAGATCGGCATCGTACATCGACAGGCCGAACGTCGCCATGAACCGGTCACGCCGCGCCGCCGGCAGTTCAGGCAGCCCGGCGCGCACGCGCGCCAGCCACGCGTCATCCACGTCCAGCGGGACGAGATCGGGCTCGGGAAAGTAGCGGTAGTCCTGGGCTTCCTCCTTCGAGCGGGACCCAAACGTCACATCTCGCCGCTCGTCCCAGTGCCGCGTCTCCTGCGCCACCGTCTCGCCGCGAGCGAGCACCTCGGCCTGCCGGGCGCCTTCGAACGCCAGCGCGCGCTCCACTGAGCGGATCGAGTTCATGTTCTTGACCTCGGTGCGGGTCCCGCGCGGGCCGCCGGGCTGCTGGAGTGACACGTTCGCGTCGCAGCGCAGCGTGCCTTCTTCCAGCCGACCGCGGCTCACCTCCGCGAAACGCAGCAGGCGCCTCAGGCCCAGCAGGAACTCACGAGCCTCGGCCGGCGACCGGAGGTCGGGCTCGGTGACGATCTCCATCAACGGCACGCCGGACCGGTTGTAGTCGACCAAGCTGGAGCGGCCGTCCGACGCGTGGACCAGCCGGCCCGTATCCTCTTCGAGGTGCACGCGTCGGATCCGAACCGGCCGCCGCGCGCCGTCGACGACGATTTCAAGGGCGCCGTCGGTCGCCAGCGGCGGGTGGGCGGCGTACTGGTACTGCGAGATCTGATAGTTCTTCGGCAGGTCTGGATAGTAGTAGTTCTTCCTATGAAACTGGCTGCGCGGATGGACCCGACAGCCGAGCGCCAGCGCGGTGCGCAGCCCGAGATCGACCGCGCGCCGGTTGAGAACCGGCAGGGAGCCCGGCAGGCCCAGACACACGGGGCAGGTGAGGGTGTTGGCCGGGGCGCCGAACGTCGTCGCGCATCCGCAGAACATCTTCGATGCCGTCAACAACTGGACGTGGATCTCCAGCCCGACGACGGTCTCGTAGGCCACGGCCATCTCTTTCGTCATCACACGCGCCCCGCTGCTACCCGTGCGCCGATGCTGAGGCCGTCTCCGGCGGACGCCGACGATGCCAGTCGGTCGCCTGCTGGTAGGCCCAGGCGGCGCGCAACAGCGTCGTCTCGTCGAACGGCCGGCCGACCAACTGCATCCCGATCGGCAGTCCGCGATCGAATCCGCACGGGAGCGCGAGCCCCGGCAGGCCGGCCAGGTTCACCGGAATTGTGAAGATGTCCGACAGGTACATCGTGAGCGGATCGTCGACCTTCTCGCCGAGCGCGAACGCGGGCGTCGGCGCTACGGGCATCACGACGGCGTCGACCCGCTCGAACGCGCGCTGAAAGTCGCGCGCGACCAGCGTGCGGACCTTCTGCGCTTTGATGTAGTAGGCCTCGTAATAGCCCGCCGAGAGCGCGTAGGTGCCGAGCATGACGCGCCGCTTGACCTCCGCCCCAAACCCCTGGCCCCGGGTCTCAGCATACATCGCGTACAGGTCCTCGCCTTCCACGCGGCGCCCGTAGCGGACCCCGTCGTAGCGCGCCAGGTTCGAGGACGCTTCCGCAGGCGCGAGGAGGTAGTACGTGGGCAGCGCGGCTTCCATCGTGGGGAGCGTGACCTCCTCGATCGGAAACCCGAGCGATTCGAAGGTGGCCAGCGCGCCCCGCAGCGCCCGCGTGACTGCGGGATCGACGCCCGCTCCGAATGCCTCGGCCGGCAGCCCGAGCCTGACCGGACGCGTCTCGGACAACGCCGCGCCGTAGTCGGGCACGGGCAACGCCGCCGACGTTGAGTCGAAAGGATCTCGCCCGCTAATGATCTGGAGCAGCAGCGCGCAGTCGGCGATGTCGCGGGCCAGGGGCCCGATCTGATCGAGCGACGACGCGAAGGCGACCAGGCCGTAG
>JBQTJG010000608.1:0-8605 GCA_052387355.1 Armatimonadota bacterium
AGTCCGTGCTCGGTCTCCCGGAAGATGAACGTGAACGCTTCCAGCCACCAGTGCGTCCCAAGCCAAATGTACTTGCACTGTCCCTCTTCAAGGCTTGGCCTGAAGACGCGGGTGTGCATCTTGCGGACCACGCTGTTGACCCCGTCCGCCGCGATGATCACATCGGCGCCGGCGAAGGCTGAAAGGTCTGCGATCTCGCTGTGAAACCGCAGCGTCACCCCTAACTCTTCGCAACGCCGCTGCAGAACGCCCAGCAGCGCTTTGCGCGAGATCCCGGAGAAGACCTGCCCACCGCAGTGCAGGCGTTTCCCGCGGTAGTGGATGTCGATGGCGTCCCAGATCACGAAGCGATCTGTGATCGCCCTGGCCGTCTTGGCGTCCGCATCCTGAAAGGCGCCCAGCGTGCGCTCGGAAAAGACCACGCCCCACCCGTAAGTGGCATCGCGCGGGTTGCGTTCATGAATGGTGATATCGTGCGCGGGGTTTGCCTTCTTCATCAAGAGGCCGCAGTAGAGCCCTGCCGGTCCCGCGCCGATGATGACGACCTTCACGCGATCACATCCGCCAGGCGGTCGAGCTGGGCCGCCTCAGCGACGACAGGCAGCAGTACGAGCTCATCGCACCCGGCTTCTTCGTAGCCCCTCACGAACTGCACGATGGCCTGAGGCGTGGTGAGCAATCCGGCGGCGATCCGCTCGGCGAACGGGCCGGTGAACGCATAGTAATCGAGGAGGTAGCGTTTTCCGGCGTCCGCTGGCGCGTCGCCGAAGGCGAAGTAACCCTGCCCCCAAAGGCGGGGTCGCCCGGGTCGCCCGGCGTCGATCCAGGCAGCCCGCGCCTTGTCCGCGGCGCGCGCGAACGCCCGTGGAGGACCACCGCCATGCACGTATCCATCGGCGTACCTGGCCGCCCGGCCGTACGCGTCGTCACTCAGCCCGCCGACCAGCAACTCCGGTCCGCCCGGCCGCGCGGGCCTCGGGCCGAACCTCTCGTCTTCCCAGTGTGAGCGGAGCGCAGCCAACTGTTCAGACAACCGCTTCCCTCGTCCACGGTGATCGACGCCCGCTGCCGAGTAGTCCTCCTGGCGCGCGCCGACCGCGAGGCCCAGCGAGAGCCGGCCGCCCGACAGGGCGTCGACCGAGGCACTGGTCTTAGCCAGCAGCGCGGTGTTCCGCAGCGGACCGATGACGACCATTGTGACCAATCCCACCCGGCGTGTGACCGCGGCGGCTGCCGCGAGAGTGGTCAGAGGTTCAAAGGAATCGTAGACCAGCCGATCGATGACGCCCAGGCTGGCGAATGGGCCTGCGTCTGCCCTGGCCGCCCAGTCGATGATCATGGCGCCGCTGGCGCCCGGGACGCCGCTTGGCAGGCCGACGCCGACCCGTATGCTATGCGCGATAGCCATATGCTCCTGATCGCCTCCGCGCTCTGGTAGAAACGTATTCCCTCTGCACGAAACGCGGTCCTTTCCGCGCGGTGCGTTCGTCAGGGTCTGACCGTCGCGCTGACAGAGACAAAGCTGTTACACGGGTATGGTATCGTGAGACGGGTCGTTGACGAGCGAGGGGAGCGCCTGAATGAATCGGTCTGCCGCTGTCACCCAAATGCTGATCCTGTTCCTCGGGGAACTGCTGGGCTTCCCATCGCTTACCAGCGCCGCTCCTGCGGTGACCACGACCGAAGGCGTCGTGACGACGATCGATACATCGTCGGTCACCGTCTCGCCGCGCGCCGGTGGGACCGCCCGCATCATGGTCACCGCCGACACGCGGATCATACGGCGGCAGACCGCGCGGTTCGATCAGATCAAACCGCGCGAGTTCGTCGGCGTGGCCGCAAAACGCGTGACCGACGGCTCCCTGACCGCGGTGAGCATCAACATCTTTCCACCTGAGTTCAAGGGGCGGATCCGTGAAGCACAGTTCCCCATGGAGACGGGGAACGTGATGACGAACGCGGTAGTCTTCCAAAACGTGCGGCGGATCGACGGCCGGACACTTTACCTGCAGTTTCCCGAGGGCACCGCGGTCATCAACGTCCCCCGGGATGCCGAGATCTTCCGTCTCACGCTGATGAAGCTCGGCGACCTCAAGACAGGCATGCGCATCGTCGTGCGCGGCGGCGGCAATCCTGACGGGAGCATTACGGCTGGGACGATCACGTTCGACGAGTCCGGTAGATAGAATGAACCGGATCTATCTTGGAGACAATCTGCCAATCTTAGAAACCCTGGAATCCGAGTCTGTCAGCTTGATTTACATCGATCCTCCGTTCAACACAGGAAAGCTTCAGGGCCATACGCAGATTCGGACCATTCGATCTGACACGGGGGACAGAGTAGGCTTTCAGGGCCGTAGGTATGAGACGGTGAGAATTGGTACAAAGGCGTTTGTGGACTTCTTCGATGACTATCTTGCCTTCCTTGAGCCGAGGCTGCGCGAAGCTCGTAGGATTCTCGCACCGAACGGTTCTCTCTACTTTCATATTGACTACCGCGAGGTTCATTATTGTAAGATTCTTCTCGACGTGATCTTTGGGAGAGCTTGCTTTCTGAACGAGGTGATTTGGGCCTACGACTACGGAGCCAGACCAAGGAAGAAGTGGCCGCCGAAGCATGACAATATTCTAACGTACGTAAAAGACCCTGAGCATTACACTTTCAATGACGACGCGATCGAGCGCATCCCATACATGGCGCCTGGGCTGGTGGGGCCTGAGAAGGCTGCGCGCGGCAAGCTTCCTACTGATACCTGGTGGCACACAATCGTGCCTACCAATGGCAGCGAGAGGACCGGATATCCTACACAAAAGCCGTTTGGTGTACTCAAGAGGATTGTACAGGCTTCTTCGGCGCCCGGGGACCTCGTACTGGACTTCTTTGCGGGAAGCGGCACCACTGGAGAGGCATGCCTCGCACTCGGGAGGCGCTTCATGCTCATTGACAACAATCCTGAAGCCCTGGAGGTGATGGCAAGAAGATTCCAGGGGACACCAGGGATCGAATGGATCGGGTTTGATCCCAAGCCGTTTCAATGTGAGGAGTTTCAGAGTACGTATTCTCTCTGTTAGGTCGGCCTGTCGTAGACCAGTTCGCCGCCCACGAATGTCATCAGCACTTTCATGTCTTTCAGCCGTTCCGGAGGGCAGGTCAGGATGTCGTCCTCTAGGACCACCAGATCCGCCAGTTTCCCGACCTCGATCGACCCGCGCACGTGCTCCTTGAACACGGCGTAGGCGTTGTTGATCGTGAACATCCGCAGCGTCTGCTCCCGCGACAGTTCTTCGCCGGGAAGCAGCCGGCCGACCAGAGTCTCGCCGGTCAGGCTTCCGTAAAGATTCAGCAGCGGCCGCTCGGGATCGTACACCACCGCTGGGTTGTCCGAGCCTCCGGTCACGACGAGCCCGGCATCGAACCACGAGCGCAGCGGCAATCCCCAGTCTCGCACCGTGCGCTTCCAGGGATCGCTTTCGGTCATCTTGGCAATCCGCACCTGCTCCATGACCTGGTGCATGTGAAACGACCGCGCCGAGGCATAGTATGCGAGCAGCGAGTTGGCGCCGATGATGATGCCCAGGCGCCTGGTGCGCTCGTAATGGTCGGGATCATACAGCCCGAAGCCGTGCTCGAATGAGAAGCGCCGCCCGGCGATCGACCGCTCCTTGTCAGCCTGCTCCAGCGCCGTCAGCACGACCTCGGTCGAGTCGCCGGCGCCACCGGTGTTGATGTGGATATTCAGCCGCCAACCGACCCGGTTGGCAGTGGCTATCATCGCGTGGAGCTTGACGAGAGAGTATGCCCACCAGCCGTCGTTCACCACGACCATCTTGAGGCCACCCAGGGTCAAGAGATCGCTGCCCAAGTGTTGCTTCGGCCCGAAGTAGCGCTGGATCGCGTCGACGACTTCGGCGGTTGTCATATACCGAGCCGGCAGCCCCAGGATCAGGTCGGTCCGGATCCTGAGCCGGCCCTGTGATTCGGCCTGCACGTAGGCTTCGAGCTCGTCGGGCGCCACGCCCATGTCACGCACGCCGACGATGCCACACTGGTGATAGATCTTGCTCTGCGCCTCGATGGCGCGGATCTGGGTCTCCTGGTCGAAATAGAGGAAATCCCACTTCTTGACCGGCTGGCCAAGATGCTGCCACCAGCGCTTGCGGGCCTGGTCGGCCGCCCCCGCAATCAGGTGGCCCGTCGGCTCGCCGTTCTCGTCCCGCACAATGTACCCTTCGGGCTCGGCAGGGTCCGGGGTGTTCCGGTCGATGCCCGCCAGCTTGAGCGCATGGGAGTTGACGATGACATTCTTGCCGGACTGAAAGATATAGACAGGCCGATCTGGCGCGACTCGATCAAGATCGTGCCGCGTGGGGAACCGACCTTCGCGCAGAGCGCCCCGGTACATGCACGACGTCCCGATCCACTGCCCGGGACGCGTTTGATGCACACGGTCGGCCAGCGCGCCGAGAATTTGGTCGATCGATTGCAGTGTGGCGATATTCACCTTCGCGCCGACCTCGGGCGCGTCGAGGCCAGCCAGCAAGAAGTGGACGTGGTTGTCCATCAGGCCGGGGATGACGCAGCGTCCCTTGAGATCGATGACCCGCCTGGCGGTGCCCGCCATGGTCCTGACGTCGGCGTTCCGGCCCACGGCCACGAACCTGCCATCATACACGGCGACGGCGTCCGCGACGCTGAAGCCTTGGTCGACTGTAACGATCTTGCCGCTGTGCAGAACAAGATCTGGAGCCAGTCCCATCTGTCCCTCCTGGGGGCCGCTCGATGAGCGTGACGTCTTACAGGTTCAACACCAGGCGGAGTCCGGCATCAACGGAGGCAAGTATGCGAGGGGAGAGTCCTCCAACGTGCTCGCTAAGAAACGCGCGATCAATCGTGTAGATTTGCGACACGTTTACCACTGAGTCTTTCTGCAACCCTGCCTCGCGGGACTTCACCAGGACGTTTCCCGGCGCTTTCGCCAGGCGCAGGTTGGATGTGAGGATCACAGTGACGACCGTCTGGACGCGGCTCTGATTGAACGAGTCAGTCTGCACGATGAGCACTGGACGTCGGTAACCCGGACCTGAGCCCGCGGGTTCGGGTAGATCAGCCCACCATACTTCCCCGCGCCTGATGGCCCGTGGCGTCGCTACCACACGCCTCTGGCGGGGCTGTGTCGCTTGATCGCAATCGCCTGCAGTATGGACATCACCGAATCGGGCCGACTGGCCTCCCCCGCATAGATGGCGTCGAGCCGGCGAGTGATCTCTTCGTGCTCATGCGCTGCCATGAACGCTTTGAGGGCCTGAGCGTAGAGTTGACTTCGTGAGACGCCCAGCCGATCGGCAAGGAGCTCGGCCTTCTCAAACACTGCATCGGGTATTGAGACGCCTGTTTTCATACTCATAGTCTAACCGATGGTATAACCTGTGGCAATACCATTCAGAGAAGGGAACGCGGGCCTCAGGCCCGCTCGTACACGATCCGGCCGCCGACCATCGTCATCGATACTTTGATGCTGAGGATCTGTTCCTCGGGTACCGTGAGATAGTCGCCGTTCAGCACGACAAGATCGGCCCACTTGCCGGGCTCGATCGAACCCTTCTTGTGCTCTTCAAATGTGGCGTAGGCGCCGTTGATCGTCCACAGGCGCAACGCGTCCTCGCGGCCGATCCGCTCGTCGGGGAGTAGTTTCCCGACGAGCGTTTCCTGCGAGATCACCTGGTGGAGTCCCAAGAGCGGCCGGTCGGGATCATAGTGCGTCGCCGGGCAGTCAGTGCCGCCGGTGACCATCAGCCCCTCGCGCAGCCACGTGCGCGCCGGCAGGCCCCAATCGCGGACGGTGCGCTCCCAGGCGTCGGCCACCGTGCTCTTCGCGATGCGCACCTGATCCATGACCTGGTGCATCTTGAACGAGCGAGCCGCCGCAAAGTAGGACAGTTGTGGGTTCGCTGCGATGATGACGTCGAGCGCCTTGACGCGCTGGATGAAGTCAGGACGCATCAGACCGAAGCCGTGTTCCCACGTGAACCGCCGGCCCCGCAGCGGCCGCTCGCGGTTGGCTTCTTCCAGGGTTGAGATCATCAGTTCAGTCGCATCTTCGGCGCTCCCCGACGCTACGTGCATCGCGACGGTGAAGCCCGCGCGGTTCGCCTCGAGCAGCATCGTGCGCAGCTTCTGGGGCGAGTACGCCCACCAGCCGTCATTCTGCACGACCATCTTCAGCCCGCCCACGCGCAGAAACGGACCGCCCATGCCCTGCTTCGGCCCGAAGTAGCCTTTGATCGAGGCGGCAATCTCGTCGATCGGCATGTAGCGCGCCGGCAGGCCGAGAATCAGGTCGGTGCGCACCGTCAACTCGCCGCGGCGGTCAGCTTCGATGTACGCCTCCATCTCTTCCGGGATGACGCCCATGTCGCGCGTGCCGGTGACGCCGCAGGCATGGAAGCGCGCGGCCTGCGCCTTGATCGCTCGAATGTACGTCTCGGTGTCGAAGTGGAGGAAGTCCCACTTCTTCATCGGGAGGCCCAGGCGTTCCCACAACCGCTTGCGCGCCATGTCGCCGGCGCCGGCGATCAGGTGGCCGGTGGGCTCGCCATCTTCGTCGTGGACGATGTGGCCCTCGGACACGTCGGGGTCGCCGCCGGGATCGGGCGTTGTGCGGTCGATACCGGCCAGACGAAGCGCCACCGAGTTGAGGATGATGTTCTTACCGGACTGGAAGACGTAGACGGGGTTCTCGGGCGCGACCTCGTCGAGATCGTCGCGGTTCGGGAAGCGCCCATCTTTCAGCGCGCCGCGGTACATGCACGAGGTCGCGATCCACTCGCCTGGTCTCGCCCGCCGTGTCCGCTCGGCGATCGCTGCCTGGATCTCCTTGATGCTCTGCGACCAGGCGAGGTTGACCTTCACGCCCACCTCTGGATGATCGAGCCCGGCCAGCAGCGTATGCGTGTGGTTGTCGACCATGCCGGGGATCATGCAGGCGCCCTTCAGGTCGATCATGCGCGTCGAAGCGCCGGCCAGCGGCCTTACGTCCGCGTCGTGTCCGACTGCGACTATCTTGTCGCCGAACACCGCCAACGCTTCGGCGACGCTGAACGACCTGTCGACGGTCAGGATCTTGCCGTTATAGAAGATGACGTCGGCGACGAGTCGCCCCTGCTCAACGCCCATTGTATCCAGCCCTCCTGGCCCACCAGCAGCCGAGGTGTTCGCGCGCACCCGCTGGCGATGCGCGCGTACAAGATCGAACTGCGAGGTCGAACTACGATAGCGGACCCGGATGCCCCTGGCAGATGAAGGCACCCCAATAGTGCGGGTTGGGATAGAGTGACTTCATGGCCAGTTGCGCATCCCGCAGCGCGTCGGCTCGGGGGCGGCCCGCGAGCAGACTTTCATAGAATTCTCGCATGAGATCTTGTGTCTGGTAATCCGGCACCTTCCAGAGGCTCATGATGAGCGTCCGCGCCCCTGCAGTGACAAATGCGCGCCGCAGGCCGATGATCCCTTCCCCGATATGCACGTCGCCGAGACCGGTCTCACAGGCTGACAGGACGACGAGCTCGGTATCCAGGAGGTCCATCCCGGTCACGTCCTCGCCTGTCAGCAATCCATCTTCGGCCGGCAGCGGAAGGGCTTCGCCGCTCAGCCAGCTATTCGCGCCGGCGAGGGCCAGGCCCGATCGCAACAAGGGGTTCTCAAGCCGGTGCCCCGATAGCCGTCCCAGGGCGCTGCCGCCGACACTCCCGAGCATGGTCATCGTAGGCTCTGAGACTGGGAGATCGGGGCTGTCGGGCAGAAAGAACCCGTGGGTCGCCACGTGTAGGATCCGCGGCGACCGGCAGAGCTTGAGCGTGGTCTCCACAGCCTCGGTGTCTACCAATGGTTCGACGTTCAGCAGACTCGCCACCGTCGCGGCTTCGAGACGAGCCCCGATCAGGCGTCTGAACGGCACACCAGAGGCCGGGTGCGGTTTGGTCTCGCTCGTCAGGTCGTAGTCCGGATCGGCGACGATCATCGCTGGCGCCGCCTGGCGATCCGACGCCGTACCGTACCGCAGGATGTCCCGCCCCGCACCCAGGTAACTGATGTGATATGCATCGATGAGAAACCGATCATCCTCGAGTGGGAGCACTTCGAAGGGCAGCCGCGCCAGGTTGCCATCGGGCGCCACGAAGAGCCGGGTGTGGCCGCCTATCGCGGCACGCAGCGGATCAAACACCAGGGCGCGCAGCACACGTCCTCGATCAAGACCGGTCGTCGCGGAAGGTTCGGGTGGGTCGGACGCCAGATGCTCCGACGCGCGGAGAATCCCAGCGCGCCGGTCTGACGTGTGCGTGTCGGCGCCGGACGCGTCTTCCTCGCCCCGCTGCGAGGTGTCGCCATCCGGGTCTTCGCCGGTGATCGCCGCCCGATACGCGGTGATCTGTTGGTCGATAGGGTCAACCTCGCCCAGGTCCACCATCTGCACACCATCAGGCTCACCGGCGGCCATGACGAAAGCGAGATACCGATCGGGCGCCCACTCAGGGTCACCTTGCGCCGCACGAGCGACAAAATCGAAAATCGGCACCCGGGCAAACTCGACGAGCACGCTGCCCGCGG
>JBQTJG010000609.1:0-4578 GCA_052387355.1 Armatimonadota bacterium
GCCGGCTGCGCGAGTCGCGTGAGCGCCTGCTAAGCGATCCCATCGCCGCGGGCTATCGTCAGGCATCCCTGGTGACGACGCGCAGCCAGCGCTTCGTCGTACCCGTGAAGGCCGAGCATCGCGCGCAGTTCCAGGGAATCGTCCACGATGCCAGCGCCAGCGGCGCCACGCTGTTCATGGAGCCGCTGTCGCTGGTCCCGCTTGGCAACCAGCGGCGAGAGCTCGAGGCCGCGGAGCGCGAGGAGGTCATCCGGATTCTCCGGCGGTTGTCGGGGATGGTGGGCGAGGCCGCGGTCGCGATCCGGCGCAACAGCCGGGTGCTGGGCGACCTCGACCTGGCGGCCGCGAAGGCCGCGCTCGCCTCGCGCCTGCGTGCCGCGACCCCAGAGGTCCGCACCGACGGCGTGCTGCGCCTGGCGGCCGCGCGCCATCCGGTGCTGGCGCTCACCCGCGGCGACGATGCGGTCGTGCCGATCGATGTCGCGCTGGGCGAGACATTCACGACCCTCGTCGTCACCGGCCCAAACACCGGCGGCAAGACGGTCGCGCTCAAGACGATCGGCCTGCTGACCTTGATGGTGCAGTCAGGACTCCAGATTCCAGCCGCCGAGGGCAGCGCCGTGGCGATGTTCCGTCAGGTCCACGCCGACATCGGTGACGAGCAGTCGGTGCAGCAGAACCTCTCGACCTTCTCGTCCCATATGGGCGCGATCGTCCAGATGCTGGGGCGCGTGGACCCGCCGGCGCTCGTGCTGCTCGATGAGGTCGGCGCCGGGACCGATCCCACCGAAGGCGTGGCCCTCGCCCGCGCCATCATCGAGACGCTGCACCGCCGCGGCCTGCATACGGTTGTCACCACGCACTACAATGAGCTGAAGCTGCTCGCGTCGATCGAGCCGGGCATCGAGAACGCCTCGGTCGAATTCGATGCCGAGACGCTGCAGCCGGCCTATCGACTGCGGATCGGGCTGCCCGGCCGCAGCAACGCCCTGATCATCGCCGAGCGGCTGGGCCTGGCGCCAGAAGTGGTCGCCGCGGCTCGCTCGCATCTCGCGCCCGAGCAGGTGGCCATCGAGCAGGTGCTCGATGACCTGACGCGCGACCGGCTGGCCGCGGAGCAGGATCGTGCCGAAGCAGCGGTGGCGCGAGCGGCGGCCGAAGACGCACAGCAGCGTCTGATCGCCGAGGCCGAGCGCCTGCGGTTAGAGCGGCGGCGTCTGCTGGCCGAGGCTCGCCGCGCCAGTGAGGCGATCGTCGACGACACACGGCGCCGCCTCGACGCGGTCATGGTCGAGGTGCGGGCGGCGCGGAGTGAGGCGGCGGTCCGTCAGGCGCGCACGCATCTCCGCCAGGCGCTCGACGCCTTGCCGGCCGCTGAACCGCCGCCGCCACCACCGGGTCCGCCGGTTGAGCGGATCGCAGCCGGGCAGCGAGTGTTCGTCGGCCCGCTCGGCCGCGTCGGCGTGGTGCGAGGCGAGCCCGACGACCATGATGACGTCGAGGTCGAGGTGGGCCTGCTGCGTACGCGCGTCCCGCGCGCGGCGCTGCGGCAGGCTCCAGAGACGGACGCAAAGCCGGCCGGCGCGGTCGAGGTGCCGGAGATACCTGTGGTCGGGGCGTCGATCAGCGTGCGCGGGCAGACGGTGGACGAGGCGCTCCTGCTGGTGGACCGGTATCTCGATGACGCCGTGCGTGCGCGGCTGCCCCAGGTCACCGTGATACACGGCAAGGGGACGGGCGCCTTGCGGCGGGCGGTCCACGACTTTCTCCGCGGCCATCCCCACGTGCGGACGTTCCGCCTCGGCGAGCGCGGCGAAGGCGATACCGGGGCCACCGTTATCACCCTCACCCTGTAAGCACGTTTGCGGAGGTCACGAGGATGTCGTTTCCGGCACCCGAACTTCAACTCGAGCGGCTGCGTCGCGGCACCGTCGAGATTATTTCCGAAGAGGATCTGCTCGTCAAGTTGCGGTTGGGGCGGCCGCTGCGTGTGAAGTTGGGACTGGATCCTTCAGCGCCCGACCTGCACGTGGGGCATGCGATCGTGCTCCGCAAGATGCGGCAGTTCCAGGACCTGGGCCACGAAGCCATCATCGTCATCGGGGATTTCACGGCGATGATCGGTGATCCAACCGGGAAGAAGCAGGCCCGTCCCATGCTGACCCCTGAGGAGGTCGAGCGCAGCGCCGCGACCTATCGCCGGCAGTACAGTCTCATCCTCGACCCCGCGCGCACGCGGGTGGTCTTCAACAGCCAGTGGCTGGGCGTCATGTCGTTCACCGATGTGATCCGCCTGGCATCGCGCACCACCGTCGCCCGCATCCTCGAGCGCGATGATTTCACGACGCGGCTGCGAGGCGGCGTGCCCATTCACCTGCACGAGCTGCTCTATCCCCTGTGCCAGGCGTACGACTCTGTGGCGCTGGAGGCTGATGTCGAGTTGGGCGGAACCGATCAGAAGTTCAACAACCTGATGGGCCGCGAACTGCAGCGGGAGACGGGGCAGCCGGCGCAGGTCGTAGTCCTCACGCCGCTGCTGCCCGGGCTCGACGGCATCGAGAAGATGAGCAAGTCACTGGGCAACTACATCGGGATCATCGAGCCTCCGAACGACATGTTCGGCAAGGCCATGTCGATTCCTGACGCGCTCATGCCTGTGTACTTTGAGTACGTGACCGAGATCCCCATGACCGAGGTGGAGGCGTTCCGCAAGGGACTGCAGGAGGGCGCGGTGCATCCGCGTGATGCGAAACGCCGCCTGGCCCGGGCGATCGTGGAGCTGTGGCACGGCCCCGACGCAGCGCGCGCCGCCGAGGCCGGATTCGAACGCGTCTTTGTCGAGGGAGCGCTCCCCGACGAGATCCCCGAGGCCGTGCTCTCGGCCGACGACGCGCCCGGGGGTCAGATCCGCCTGGTGAAGCTGCTGGTGGTTACCGGCCTGGCCGAAAGCAATGCGGAGGCGCGCCGGCTGATCAGCCAGGGCGGTGTGACGGTGGACGGAACCCGGCTCAACGATATCGACGCCGTGATCCAGGTCAAGACCGGCCTCATCGTCAAGGTAGGCCGGCGCCGCTTCATCCGGGTGACCATCACATAGGGTGTTCTACTCTATCATGGCGCGTGGGAGGAGGGGTCTTTCCATCCGGCGAACGCCTCGAGCGCTCAACTCACGAACTCTCCTCCAGGGGGCGCTGACGATCATGCACGCGCGCGTGCTATCCGCGATTGATGCTGCATCCGGTGAACTGATCGAGCTGGCCCGCCGCATTCACGCCACACCTGAACTGGGCTTCCAGGAGCGGCAGGCATCGGCCTGGTTGAGTGAGGCGCTGGAGCGACATGGGTTTCGGGTGGAGCGCGGGGTTGCCGGGCTGGAAACAGCCTTTCGGGCCGAGGTCAACGGTACCAGCGAGCGGCCCGCCGTGGCCATCCTGGCCGAGTACGATGCCCTGCCCGAGATCGGGCATGCGTGCGGGCACAACCTGATCAGTACGGCGGCGATCGGCGCCGGTATCGGACTGGCTGCGGTGCGCGAGTATCTGCCCGGGCGCGCTTTGGTCCTGGGCACGCCGGCCGAGGAGGGCGGCGGCGGCAAGGTGATCATGCTGCAGCGCGGCGCCTTCGAAGGCGTCGATGCGGCGATGATGTTCCATCCGGCAGGATACACGCTGGCCGGCCGGCCGTCGTTGGCCTCCTACCGCCTGTCACTCAAGTTTCTCGGCAAACCGGCGCATGCCGCCGCTGCGCCCCACGAAGGCATCAATGCGTTGGACGCCCTGGTCCAAACCTTTGCCTCGATCGGCCTGCTCCGCCAGCAGGTCCGTGACGACGCCCGGGTTCACGGCATCATCACGTACGGGGGCGCCGCACCCAATATCATCCCGGATCGAGCCGAAGCCGCCTTTACCGTGCGTGCAACGGACAACGCCTACGCCCTCGAGCTGCTGCACCGCGTCATCCACTGCGCGCAGGGCGCGTCATTGGCGACCGGCGCCACGCTCGAGCATTCGTTCCAAAAGGGGTACGACGCGATCAAGTTGAATCGCACGCTGGCCGAGGCGTTCGCCCGGCACCTGGAGGCCCTCGGGTGGTCGCAGGACACGCCGCCCGAGCGCCCCCGCATGGGGTCGACCGACATGGGGGACGTGAGTCAGATCATGCCTGCGATTCATCCATATGTCTCGATCGGCCCAAAGGATCTGCCCGGGCACACCGTGGAGTTTCGAGAGGCGGCTCTCTCAGAGCGCGGCCTGGCTGCGATGCTCGCCGCGGCCAAGGCGATGGCGCTGACGGCGTACGACGTCCTGACACAGCCGGATCTGTTGGTCGAAGCGCGCCGCGAGTTCGACGGCACCGCCGCGCACGTCGCCTGACCGTATTCCCGGCAGAGATGCCACCAGGTGCTCACGCGCGCATTGGTGTGATGCGGAGATGACGCACGTTCGCCGCGCGCTCATCGAGGGGTGATCGGATGCGCGTCGTCGACGTCCACAACCACTACTACCCGCCCGCGTACCTCGCCGCGCTTGCCAGCGGACCCAGCAATGTCCAAGTCACCTACGATACCGCAGGCAATCC
>JBQTJG010000610.1:0-6389 GCA_052387355.1 Armatimonadota bacterium
CTTCCGCGCCGATGCCGTGTCCGACGTGATGGCGTCGGTAGTGGGGGATGCCGGCCTTGCGAACGGCCTCGACGGTTTCATTGAACAGCCGGTCGGCGGTCATGCCCGGACGGGTGACCGTAAACGCGTGCTCTTCCCCGCGCAACGCCGCGGCATAGTAGTCGCGCTGCTTCTTACTCGGTTCGCCCAGGACTAATATCCGGGCCAGGTCGGCATGGTACCCGTCAACCTGGGCGCCCACGTCGAACCACACGCTCCCTCCGCGCCGGAGCGGTGCGCTTGACGGTGGGAGCTGTCCAAGCGCGGCATTGCGGCCGAACTTGATGAGCGCGAAGGTCGCTCGGCCGCCGGCCCGCACGACCCCCGAGACGTACGCCGCCACCATATCACGCTCTGTGACGCCCATACGCGCCATCGCGGCAACGGTCTTGATCCCGGCCTCGCACGCGGCCTGCGCTCGTTGGAGACGCGCCACCTCGTCGGCGGTCTTGACCATCCGGATCTTTCGGAACTGCCCTGACGCGTCGATGAACGTGGCATCGGGGAGCAGGGCGGCGACCTGCGCGCGCACCGCTGGCTGGATACCTTCCTCGTCAAGACCGAGGCGCGCCTTGGCCAGTCCCGCCTCGCGGATCGCCTCCGCCAGGGCTTCGGCAGCGCCGGCGAGCCGCTTCGACTCAGGCGCGAGGTCGAGCATGCGCCGCTCCGCCTCGTTGAGAGCGGACGGATCCGGCGCCTCGCGGTAGAACGTCCCGTAGGAGAATAGAGGACCGACCCCTGCCGGGGCCGCCAGGTACTGGTCCGCATCGCCGATTCCCATGACGACGCCGGCGGTCTCCAGGCGGTCCGCCGGAAGCACCGCGAACGCCTGCACCATCCGCGGCAGGACAAAGCTGTTGACGTTCAGGATGCCTGTCGCGTAGAGCAGGTTTTCCTGGGTGGTTGCGACCAGGCCGTCGACCTTCGTCTCGGCCATGACGGCTCGGGCGCGTTCCGTGTTCAGCAGCATCGCGGGTCCCTCTACTCCAGCCTTGGAGGCTTCCAGCCCCGGATGATCTTGACGGTGCCGTCGGGCGTCCAGAAGCCCACGAACACCACGGTGTCGATCTCGCCGTTGGGCGTGATCCTGAACGTGCCCGAGGCGCCCGAGATCGCCCCGAGCTTGAACAGCTCCGGGACCACCTGCGCGCCGTCGGTGCTGTTGGCCTTCTGCATCGCCGCGGCGACCATGTTGACCGCATCGTACGCGAACGTCGACCACTCGTCTCCGGCCAGCGCGCCATACCGGGCGTTGAACGCCACTTCGAACTCCGCGGCCTGCTTGTTCTTGAAGTAGTCGGGCCAGAACGCCGGGGCCACGATCATGCCGTCAGAGGCGCTGCCCGCGATGTTCCGGAAGGCCCGGCTCGAATGCCCGCCGCCGCCCACTAGAGGAATCTTGAGCCCGAGCTCGCCGTACTGCTTCACGATCAGCGCGGTGTCCGCCAGCGACCCGGTCAACACGATAGCGTCGGGCTTGAGGCCCACGAGCTTGGTCAGCAGCGGCCGGAACTCTTTGGCGTCGATCCGGTAGGACTCGCTGCCGATGACCTGGGCCCCGCCATACTTCTTGATGTAGCGTTCGATGGCGTCGATGTTACCCTTGCCGTACTCGTCGTCCAGCGCCATGATCGCCAGCTTCTTGAGGCCCCGCACCCTCACCGCGTAGTCCAGCGCGGTTGCGGTCAGGTGGTCCGAGTTCGGCTTGAGGTTGATCACGTGCTTGTATCCGGACCGGGTGATCTTGATGGCGTTGGTGTAGGTGATCTGCGGGATGTTGGCCCGCGCCAGGATGTCGATGATCGCCAGGGTCCCGCTGCTGGTGAAGTCGCCGAAGTACGCGCGGACGTTGTCCTGCAGGGTGAACCGCCGCGCGATGTTGATGGCCTCGTTGGGGTCCAGCCGGGTATCACCGTAGAGCACTTCGACCCGCCGGCCCAGGATGCCGCCTCTGGCGTTGAGCGCCTCCGCGGCGAACTCGGTGCCGTTGCGCGCGCGGACCGCGGCAAACGCGATCGGCGACGTCAACGGGGCCGAGAACCCGAACTTGATGGGCTCCGCCGGCGCCGAATGCGCCACCGGCATCACCGCCAGCATGGCCGCCACCACGAGTCCGACGGCCAGTCCGATCACGGTCTGCATCGCTTTCCTGCGTTGCGTCATGCGTCTCCCCCCTCGGTGCAGAGTCACGTCTAGCCCAGATAGGCTTCGACGAGCCGTGCGTCTGTACTCAATGCGGAAGCCGAGCCCTCGGCGACAATCGAGCCGGCTTCCATGACATACCCTCGTGTCGCCAGGCTCAGGGCGATGCGGACGTTCTGCTCCACCAACAGGATCATGGTTCCACCTCGATGGAGGTCGAACAGGGTTCTGAAGATCGACTCTACCAATTTTGGCGCCAGGCCCGTCGACGGTTCGTCCAACAGCAGCAGCGACGGGTCGGACATGAGGGCCCGGCCGATCGCCAGCATCTGCTGCTCGCCGCCCGAGAGCGTGCCTCCCAACTGGTTCAGCCTGTCCTTCAAGGCCGGGAAGATCTCGAGCACCACCCCCTGGCGCGCGCGCACGACGCCGGGTTCGCTGAACCGGTAGCCGCCCATCCTCAAGTTCTCGCGCACCGTGAGCGAGTAGAAGATCATGCGTCCTTGTGGGACTAGGGCGACGCCTCCGGTGACCACATCAGCCGGATCGAGCCCGGTGAGCGTCTTGCCGCCGAACGACACCGATCCGCGGGTCGGCCTGAGTAGTCCCACAATGGTGGCAAGCGTCGTGGTCTTGCCGGCGCCGTTCGGTCCGATAAGCGCGACCATCTCATCCGGCCGGACGGCGAGGGAGACGTCCCTGAGCGCCGGGACGTGTCCATACTGGACGTCGAGGTGCTCACACAGCAGCATGGTCCCAGACCGGCACGGCCTCAGTGAGCAGCATGGTCTGCTGTTCCCAGATAGGCTGCGATCACGCCAGGGTCACGCCGGACCTCGTCCGGCGTCCCCTCGGCGATCTTGCGGCCGAAGTCGAGCACCGTGACCCGGTCGCACAACCCCATCACCAGGCGCATGTTGTGCTCGATGAGTACGACTGTCGCCCCGCCATCGCGTACCTTGCGGATCAGCGCCACCAGGGCCTCGACCTCGGCCTTGTTGAGCCCTGCGGCGGGTTCGTCCAACAGGACGGTCTGCGGCGATCCCATCAGGACCCGCGCCAGTTCCACTCGCTTCTGCCCGGCGAACGAGGCCTGGCCGGCGCGGACGTGTAGATCGCCCGGCAGGCCGCAGAACTCCAGCAGTTCCTCGACGCGCTGGACGATCGCGCGCCGCCCCCGGCTCGAGCTCAAGAGCGCCTCGCCCACCGAGGGATGTCGCTGACATGACCTGCCGATGGCCACGTTGTCGAACAGGTTGAGATCCGGGAAGATCTGCGGCGTCTGGTATGTGCGTCCCAGCCCACGGGCGGCCCGCGCGTGGGGCGCCCACGCTGTCACGTCGATCCCTGCCAGGCGAACCCGGCCGGACGCGACGGGATACAGACCGCTGATGAGATTGAAGAGAGTCGTCTTGCCGGCGCCGTTGGGGCCGACGATCCCACGGATCTCGCCTTTCGCCACAGTCAGGTCCACGGTGTCGACCGCCAGCAGGCCCTCGAAGCGCTTGCTCACGCGTTCCGTCTCAAGCACGAGGCTCATGCTCGAGCCTCCTGGTTTTGAGTCCTGGCATCCGTGGCATGGCGGCTGCGATCCGGCGAAGAAGCCCGGCCAATCCATGGGGCAGGAACGCCATGAACAGGATCAGGACGATGCCGAAGACGATGTTGCTCTGGCGGCCCAGGATGCTGGTGCGTTCCAGCACCAGCCGGATCGCGCACGCGCCGAGCAGCGCGCCGGGCAGCGATCGGACGCCTCCGACGACCACCATCATGAGCACCGTGACCGACTGCGCCCATCCGAACGAGGGCGGGCTGATGAACCCGTTCATGTGCGCGAGCAGGCTGCCCGCCCCTCCGGCGATCGCGCAACTGATGAGGATCAACTGTACCTTGACGGCCGCGGTATTGACGCCGGACGTCTTGCAGGCCACCTCGCTCTCTCGCATCGCCTGCAGGGCGCCCCCGAACGGCGAATGGAGGAGACGGAACGCCAGAAGGTACTCGGCCAGCAGGACCACGAGAAGCAGATAGTAGTAGTGCTCAGGGCGTTGAATCACGAAGCCGAGCAGCGACGGCGCGGGAATCCCCCGGAATCCGATGGGACCGTTCGTCAGCCCCGACCATTGGTTGAAGATCAGCTCGAGGATGAGGCCGAACACGAACGACGCCATCGCGAAGTAGACGTCCCGCAGGCGGATGATCGGACTCATGATCGCGCCGCCGAGGGTGGCCACGGCGACAGCGGCGGCGAAGCCGACGAGGAACGGATATCCGAGCCGCGTGACGATGAGAGCCGACGCATACGCGCCCAGGCCGAAGAATCCCGCATAGCCGAGTTGGAGGATGCCGCCGAACCCCAGCACGAGCTGCAGGCCCAGCGCCAGCATGGCAAAGATCAGAATGGTATTCACCAGGAAGAGATGGTAGGCGCTGCCCCTGAGCAGCACCGGCAGCGCCGCCATGACGAGGACGGCCACGAGCCTGGGCGGCGTCCAGAACGCCTGAAGCCAGGAGACCGCCATCAGTCCGGACGTCCCCGGCCGGTGCTGAAAAGGCCGGTGGGACGGATCAGCAGGACGAGAATCAACAGCGAGTATGCGATGAGATCCTTGAACGCGGACGAGATGTAGAAGGCGCCCAGCGATTCGATCAGGCCGAGGAGCAGTCCGCCCACCATGGCGCCGCCGATCTGCCCGAATCCTCCCAGGACCGCGGCGGCGAAGCTCTTGATGCCGATGAGCCCAAGATCGAAGTTGGCATAGACGATCGACGCGACCAGCACGCCCGCCCCGCCGGCGAGGAAGCCGCTCAACAGAAAGGTGAGCGACATCATGCGCTCGACCTTGATGCCCATCAGTTGCGCGGCGGTCGGGTTCTCGGCCGTCGCCCGCAGGGCCTGACCGACGCGTGTCCGGAAAAACAGTTGGAGCCCAAGCATGGCGACCACGCCGACGGCCAGCATCAACAGATTTTGGGGCACGATGACCAGCCCGCCGATGCGGGTGCCCTTGGGTAGGTACTGTTGAGGATAGGCGAGCGGAGCGACGCCCCAGACGAAGATCGCCACGTTCACCAGGACGATGCTCCACCCGATGGTCGCGATGATCAGGTTCTCCATGGCCCCTTTCCGGCGCATGGGACGGAACCCCACGCGGTCGATGGCCGCCGAGAGGATCGCCACCGCGGCGCCCGAGACCACAAACACGGCCAGCAGCGGCATCTGGGTGCGGGTCGCCACCGTATAGCCGATCATCGCGCCGATCATCATCAGGTCGGGATGCGCGAAGTGGAGCAGGCCTGTGGCGCGGAAGATCATGCTGAAGCCGATAGCGACCAGGCTGTAAATCGCCCCGATCGCCAATCCGAAGATCACCTGGCCGACAAACTCCGCCACCCGTGCCGCACCCTCAGGGGTGTGTCAGCGTACTCGTCAGCGCCGCCCCAGCGACGCGGATCACTCGGCCGCGCGCGCGGCGACTTCAGCCGGCCGGGCGGAGCGGTCCCACGCCTGCACGATCTCGTCGGTAGCCGCCACCTGGCCGAAGTACTGATCGATCATTTTGAGCGTGTAGTCGTGGGCGTCTTGCGACATCGTCGCGGTGCAGTCGCTGACAAAGACCAGGTAGTAGTCGTGCATGTAGGTTTCACGCGCCGTGGACTCCACGCATACGTTCGTCGCGGCGCCGGTGAGGATCACCGTCTTGATCCCGTGGCTGCGCAGGATGAGATCCAGATTGGTTCCGGTGAACCCGCCGTACCGGTGCTTCACCACGACCTCTTCGCCCGGCCTGGCGTCGATGGCGTAGAAATCGCAGCCCCAGGTTCCTTTGAGGCAGTAGGGCGCGTCCTTGAGCTGGCGGCCGTTGAGCTCCATGGGCAGGCCGTGCCGGAGCTTCTGCTCTGTCACGACCGGCGATGCGTACTCCTCATCGTGGTAACTGATCACGTGGATCACTTTGACGCCACACTGCCGGGCCGCATCGAGGAAGCGCGCCAGCCGGGGCGCCATCCCCTGGACCAGGCCCATCGGCGCGCCCAGCTTCCCGAGGTAGCCTTGATCGTGAAAGAAGTCGTTCTGCACATCGACCGTGACGACGGCGGCGTGGGCGGGATCCACCTTCTGGTCCAGCGTTCTCAGCAACTCCATCGCGCCTGCCCCCTTCCTGTGATCGGTCGAGTTGTCGGCTTACGAACGCAGCGCCGACACC
>JBQTJG010000611.1:0-2421 GCA_052387355.1 Armatimonadota bacterium
GCGAACCTCGAAAGAGCTGCCCAGCTGGTGCTGGAGCTGGAGCGGCTGTCGCACGCCGAGGTAGAGCTGATGCTCCAGGCTACGAGTTCGTCGAAGGAGGATAGGCTCTGATGAGTCAGGCTACGAATCACCCGTTGGATCCCTCCGCTCAAAGGCGCGCACTGCTCGAATTTCTGCTTCGAGAGGAGGGTCAAACCTCGGGTGCAGTCGGTGCGCCCCTCGCTTAGCGCGGCGTAGCTATTGCGGGCGAGCGCTCGGGCGTGTTCTGCTTCGCGATGCCTTCCGTGATGGCGAGCCTGACGAGGTCGGCCAGACTCGCGGCGCCGAGCTTCTGTTTGATGCGCAGGGAATAGTTGGACACCGACTTCGGCGATAAAAACAGGGACTCCGCGATCTGCGCACACGCCTTGCCCTCGGCGAGCATGCGGAAGATCTCGAACTCGCGTGCCGTCAGCGCGGTGAGCGTGCTCTTCTGCGTGTCGAGGCTGCAGAGCGCGATGGCCTGCGCGATGTCCTGACTCAGATAGCACTCCCCTTGACCGGCGCGCCGAACGGCCTCGACGAGATCCCGCGGCGCGCTGGTCTTGGTCACGAAGGCGGTGGCACCTGCCTTGAGTGCCCGGGTCGCGATCATGGGGTCGTCGTGCATCGTGAACACCACCACTGCGGACTCGGCAAAGCGGGCGCGGATGCGCCGAATGGCCTCGAGTCCGCCCATGCCCGGCATGGCCAGATCCACAATCACGACGCGCGGCGGGTGTCTGAGGCAGGAGGCGTAGGCCTCTTCTCCCGAGGCGGCCTCGCCAGCGATAGCGAAGCCCGCCTTTTGCAACTGCAGGCGGCAGCCTTGCCGCACGATGGCATGGTCATCGACCAACAGGATCGTGATCGCGGGTCTCATTTCATTGCGCGGCTAGTCCAGGGTGGTGGGGTCCCGTTCTGCGCTGGACGGAAGCACCGGGAACTGATGATAATCCACCGATGCATAAATGAGAAAGTCCCCTTTCCACGGGCTCGGGCCGCATCGTAGCATGGCGTGGTGTCGGCCACCGGGTTTCACAAGGTGACATGATAAGTGCAAGCGTCGTTTCACGGAACACACATGCGTCGATGCATGCGGCTTGTGTGTTATTGATCCTGACCCTAGGTTTGGTTTCCTCTCCCGGTATGGCGGAGGGCGACCGGGAGGGCACGCGCAGTCCCGCTGGCGCGATCGAGCTGCCGGTGATCGACGTGATCGCGACCACGCCCTTGCCCGCACTGGGCACGCCGCTCAATAAAGTCCCCGCCAACGTACAGTCGCTGACCGCCGAAGATGTCGAGGAGCAGAATCCCCTCGATCTCTCCGAAATGTTGTTCGACAACATCGGCAGCGTGAACATCAACGCCGTCCAGAACAACCCCTTCCAGAACGATCTGGAATACCGCGGGTTCCTGGCCTCGCCGCTGATCGGCAGCGCCATCGGCTTATCGATTTATATGGATGGCGTGCGCATCAACGAAGGATTCGGCGACACGATCAACTGGGACCTGATCCCGCAAGCGGCCATCTCCAGCGTGGATCTCATCCCGGGCTCGAATCCGCTCTTCGGCTTGAACACACTGGGCGGCGCGATCGCGCTCCGCACCAAGAGCGGTTTCGCCTACCAGGGTACGGAGGTCGAGTCGAGCGGCGGCTCGTTCGGGCGCTGGGCGGTCGAGGCCGAGCACGGCGGTTACCACAGCGGCTTCGACTGGTATCTCACTTTCAATGCGCTCGATGAAGACGGCTGGCGCGACGAGTCCCCGAGCGAAATCCGGCAACTGTTCGGGAAGATCGGCTGGGAGGATGACCAAACCGATCTCGATCTCAGCTATATCTTCGCGGACAACGCCTTGACGGGCAACGGCTTCGCCCCCGAAAGCCTGCTCGCCCGTGATCGCGACGCGGTGCACAGCTTTCCCGACGATACCGACAATAAATTAAACTTCCTGAACCTCAGGGCCAGCCACGCGTTCACCGATGCCTTGCTCTTGGCGGGCAATGCTTATTACCGAGGCTACCAGCGCGATACCTTGAATGGGGATGCGGAGCTCCAGTGCGTGGATGAGGACGATAGCGCGATAGCGCTGGCGCTCGGCTTATGCGAAGGATCGGCCGCACCCTTCGGCGGCGTCGGTGAGCTCGAATTCGAAGTCGAGGGAGAGGACCGCACCACAGAAACCGACACCGACGGCTACGGGGGGACCCTGCAGTTGAGCCACCAAGCAAGGCTCTTCGGGCGCGCGAACAGCGTGACGTTCGGTTTTGCCTACGACGGGAACGAGACGGACTTCACTCAGAGCGAGGCCGAGGCGGAGTTGTTTCGTAAGGGCCTGGCCCGAGGCACGCGGCGCGTCGGTGAGCTTGAGACCGAGGTGGACGTCGCCACCCGGCAGGAC
>JBQTJG010000612.1:0-13190 GCA_052387355.1 Armatimonadota bacterium
CGACCGATACGGCCGGTCGCTCGTATAGGCATCGAACCCATCGGCGATCGACACGATCCGCGCGCCCAGGGGGATAGCGCCACCCGCGAGTCCGTTCGGATAGCCCTTCCCATCCCAACGTTCATGGAGATCAGGGCGGATCTCGGGGATGAGGGCGATCGCTTCGGCGCCATCCCGGGCGGTCATCACGACATGACCCTGCTCGCCGAGGAGACGCTCAAGGAGGCTCCTGGCGTTCGGGTCGTCATCGACTACGAGAATTGTGCCTTCCACGCTCCAGTATAGTTTTCTGCCCCTAGATGAGTGTCTGTAGACCTCAGCCCAGCCGGCAGGAGTCGGAAGGTGAGATCGCAGGCAGCAGAAATACAACTATAGTACTCTTGACGAGGTGGGGAGAGTGAGTCAAACAGGCGAGCACAACGCATTTGGAATCATCCAGCCTGAGGGCGTGTATCGCACAGCGAGTTACGTTCACGCCATCCGCGCGGGCAACACCGTCTACGTCGCGGGCCAGGTCGCGCGCGACGAACAGGGGAATCTCGTCGGCCCGGGCGACGCCGCGGCGCAGGCCCGCCAGGTCTACAGGAACCTCGGTCGCATTCTTGCGGCCGCTGGCGCGGGGTGGTCGAACGTGGTAAAGATCACCACCTATCTCGTCGACCGCGGCGACTCGCAGGCCGTGGGCATGGTGCGCTTCGAGCACTTCGGCGACCTTCGACCGCCGCACACCGGCGTCATCGTCGCCGGGCTGGGCAGTCCGGACGTGCGCGTCGAGGTCGAAGTCATCGCCGTGCTGCCGGACTGAGCATGCTTCGGACAAACCGTGACAGTCTGGTCAAGATGGCCGTGGCGGGCGCGATCGCGCCGCCGACGATGGCCCGCGGCCCGCACCGGGTCAAGGCGAGCGGCGAGCCGTTCATCCCCATTGGCATGGCGGGCATCATCTATAACGCGCGCCCCGGCTGCCCGGCGTTCGGTTGGGCCGCCGACCACCTCGAGCCGGCAGTCTGCGTCGACGCGCCCGACCCGCAGGAGCACCATGCCCTCCATTACCTGGCCAATCCGGGCAACGACGCGGTCGTCGTCTCCGGCGAGGCGAAAGGCGCTCGCGGCGTCGTCATGGGCGAGCACGCGCGCTTCATCATCGACTTCTCCGAGGACGACATGGCGCGCATGTGTCCGGGGGACCGCGTACAGATCATGGCATGGGGCACCGGGCTGCGCCTGCTCGACTATCCCCACATCAAGGTGTGGAAACTCGACCCCCGGCTGCTGGACCGTATGGGGATTGAGGAAGGAGGCAACGGCGTGCTGCGCGTCCCGGTGACGCACATGCTGCCGTCGCGGATCATGGGGTCGGGTTGGGAACTCAATCCCGAATACGTGGATCAGGATATTTGCTCCAACGATCCCGCCGCCGTTGAGGAGTTCGGCCTCGACCGGCTCCGTATCGGCGACGTCGTCGCCGTCACCGACGCCGACCACTCGATCGGCCGCGGGTATCGCAAGGGGGCGGTCTTCATCGGACTGATCAACCACGGGAATTCGTGGCTGCTGGGCCACGGGCCGGGCTGCATGACGCTTCTCTCGTGCCCCACGCCGCACATCGAACCCGTCATCGACGCGAATGCCAACATCGCCCGCTACATGGGCTGCGGGGCCTTCGCGCAGTAGGAGCCGGCATGGCCAGGGTCAACGAGGATCGACTGATCGCCATCTCCGTGGCCGGGGACATTGTCGCGCCTCGGATGCCCGCGCTGCCGGCGATGCCCCACGTGATAGGCAAAGACGGCCAGCCCGTGATCGTGCCGCCGCTCGGCGGCATCGTCTACAACGTGCGGGTGGGGGATCCCGCGTTCGGATGGGTTGCCGAGAACGTGCATCCCGGCGTCTCGATCAAGAACCGCGAGGAGGGCGCGCACGTCGCACTTCATACCCTTGCGTGCGTCGGCAACGAGGCCGTGGTCATGTCGGGCGATGCCAAGGGCGCACAGGGGACCGTCACCGGGAAGAGTGGCCGGTGGTCCGAGCACGTCATCATCCACTTCGCGCCGCATTCCCTGGAACGGCTGGCGATCGGCGACCGGGTCCTCGTCAAGGCGCTGGGCGTCGGCCTGCGGTTCAACGATGCGTCCAGCGTTGCCACGAAGAACCTCTCACCGCGCCTGGTCGCGGCATGGGGAGTCGAATCGCGCGGGGGATCGCTGGAGGTGCCGGTCGTCGCCGTGGTTCCTCCGGAACTGATGGGCGCAGGCAGCGGCCTGTCCAGCGATGGCGGGGTGCTCGACATCCAGACCGGCGATGGCGAGATGCTCAAGCAGAGCGGTCTGGGCGCGTTGAGGTTGGGCGACATCGTCGCATTCCAGGACTGCGACGTCACCTTCAACAGCGGATTCCACAGGGGCGCCGTCAGTGTCGGCGTCGTCTCACAAGGCGACAGCGTGCGCGCAGGATTCGGTCCCGGCGTGACGATGCTCATCACGTCTCGCGACGGCGCGATCCGCCCCGTGATCAGACCGCAGACAAACATCGCCGGACTCCTGCACCTGACGTGACCTACCCGCCTCTGGAGGTGTCGGATGAAGAAAGAACTCGTCGTCGGCACAGCCCGCGCCGCCAGTGGCACGGTGGCGAAGGGCGCTGTTCCCATAGGGACGCGGGCGGGCGGTGGGCCCATCGAGATTCCGCTGGTTGTGCTCAATGGCGCAGACGACGGACCCGTGCTGTGGATCGATGGCGCGATTCATGGGGATGAACACGAAGGGCCGCTGTCGATCTTCCGCCTGATGGAGCAACTCGATCCGACGACGGTACGGGGCGCGGTCGTCGGCGCGCCGGTCGTGAATGTCGCCGCCTGGGAGGCCGGCACGCGCGGAAATCCCGCCGACCTGTTCACCTACGACTTAAACCGCATCTATCCTGGCCGGCCCGACGGCCATCTCACCGAGCGCATCGCCGACGCGCACCACCGGACGATGATCGAGCACGCCGACCTTGAGGTCTCGATCCACTCGGGCGGCGCGCACTCGTATCTGGCCTGGGCGCAGTTCTACAATCCCACGCCTGAGGGGATCGAGCTGGCCAAGGCGATGGGCCCCCAGTGGGATCTGCTGCTGAAGTCGTTCAGCGACCGCGGCAGCCCGATGGCCGCGATGAAGGCCAAGGGCAAGCCGGCGATCACGGTCGAGCTCGGCGGGCTGGGCGACACGTTTCCGACACGATTTCGGGACACCGGCGACGCCCTGGCGCGCGCCTTCCTTAATATCATGCGCCACTACCGCATGATCGACGGAACGCCGCAGTACGCGAAGCGGTGGATGGTGGGACAGCAAAAGACCGTGATCCTGGCGCCCACGTCCGGGTTCTGGCTGCCGGTTCCTGATGCGCTGCGCCAGCGAGTTACTCAGGACACGCTGCTGGCGCGCATCCTGACGGTGCACGGCGATCTGGCCGCTGAGATTCGCGCGCCGTACGACGGCATCCCCTTTGGGATGCGGACCAACCCGAGCGTCCAGCTCGGCGACTGGTGCGTCTTCTACGGCGTCATCGAAGAGGAAATCACGGCTTGATCGCGGACCTGGTCATCAAGGGCGGCACACTCGTCACGGCGCAGGGCGAACGACGGGTAGCGCTGGCAATCAGCGAAGGCCGCATCGCAGCCGTTGACCGCGACGACGCCATGCCCCAGGCTCGCGAAACGTTCGACGCCACCGGGCTCCACGTCCTGCCCGGGCTGATCGACACGCACGTGCATCTCCGGGATCCCGGCAAGATCGAGCGTGAGGATTGGTTCACCGGCACGCAGGCGGCGGCCGCGGCCGGCGTCACAACGATTCTAGAGATGCCGATCGCAATTCCGCCCGTGCATACCGCCGCGACCCTGCGCGACCGCATTGCGCACGTTCAACCGCGCTCGATCGTAGACTTCGCGCTCTACGCGGGCGCGAGTGGCGACAACCTGGAGGAGATCGAGCCCATGGCGGCAGAGGGGGCGATCGCCTTCAAGACCTTTCGCACCGATCCGGTCCGAGGCCGAGAGCGTGAGTTTGTCGGCATCTGCTGTCCCGACGCGGGCCAGATGCTCCAGGTCATGGAGCGCACAGCCCGGACAGGGCTGCTGCATGTTGTCCACGCCGAGGAACAGCAGATCCTGAATGTGACCGAGGCGCGCGCCCGGAAAACGGGGCGCCACGACGGTCGCGTTCACGCCGTGGCGCGGCCCGAGATCGCCGAGGTCGCGTCCGTCGCGCAGTGCGTGGCGCTGGCTGAGGCGGCCGGCGCGCGGCTGCAGATCGCGCACATGAGCTCGGCGGCAGCCGTGGACATCATCGCGCGGGCCCGCGACCGGGGGCTGCGCGTCACGGCCGAGACCTGCCCCCACTACCTGATGTTCACCGAAGACGCCCTGGCGCAGTGGGGACCGTACGCAAAGTGCAACCCGCCGCTGCGGAGGCAGGAGACCCAGGACCGGTTGTGGGACGCGGTCCGAGCGGGCCTCATCGACGTCATCGGGACCGATCACTCGCCGTTTCTCGTTGAAGAGAAGGCACCGCACGCCGACAACATCTGGGCCGCGCCGCCGGGGATCCCTGGGCTCGAAGAGTTTCTGCCGCTGATGCTGACCGCGGTGCACAGGCAGCGTCTGACACTGCCGCAGCTCGTCAGGTTGACCGCTGAGAACGCCGCGCGCCTCTTCGGCCTCTGGCCCCGCAAGGGCAGCCTGGCTGTCGGCGCCGACGCCGACATCGTCGTGGCGGACACCCGGGCCGCACGCGTCCACGATCACCGCACCCTCTACACCAAGTCGAGGGACACGGCGATGATGTACGACGGGATGCACCTGCAGGGTGTGCCGGTGGTGACCTTCGTGCGCGGCCGCGCGGTGATGCGGAATGGAGACGTCGTCGGGGAGGCCGGCTGGGGACAGTGGGTGAAGCCGCAGTGAAGGCGCTTGACGTCCGCGCCGACGCGGCCCGGATCGGGAGCAGGCTGGACCAGCTCGCCGCGATCGGCCGCGATCCCGGCGGCGGGTTGAGCCGTTTCTCGTACACGCCTGCGCACGCCGAGGCCTGCACGCTGATCGCGCAATGGATGCGTGAAGCGGGTCTGCGGCCGTTCCTGGACCGCGTCGGCAACCTCATTGGGCTCGGTCCCGGGGAGGGGCCGGCCGTCGCAGCGGGATCGCACGTGGATACCGTGCCTCGGGGAGGCAGGTTCGACGGCGCGCTCGGCGTCATCGGCGCGGTAGAATGCGCCCAGTCGCTGCGCGACGCCGGCGGGCTGCTCAGACATCCGTTTGCGGCGCTGGCCTTCGCGGATGAGGAGGGCAACTCGTTCGGCGTGGGGTGTCTGACGTCACGCGCGCTGGTTGGCGAACTGCCTGAAGCGCGCACGCACGAGATCCGCGACCGCGAAGGCCGAACGCTCGCCGAGCGCGTCGCAACATGGACCCGCCCGCTGCCCGACGATCACCCGCCCGCGCTGGCCGCGTACCTCGAACTGCACATCGAACAGGGCCCGCGGCTCGAAGCCGAGGGGTGCGATGCTGCGGCCGCCACGGCCATCGCCGGCATCACTCGCACCACCCTCACGTTTCATGGCCAGGCCAACCACGGCGGCACGACGCCGATGCACCTGCGGCGCGACGCGCTGTGGGCGGCGAGCGCGCTGGTCCTGGAGGTCAGGCGTCTGGCCCTCGCCTCGGACGGCGAGGCGGTGGCCACGGTCGGGCGCATCGAGGTCGAGCCGGGTGCGACGAATGTGATCCCCGGCGTAGCCAGAATGCGCGTGGAACTGCGCAGCGGCATCGAAATCAGGCTGGGCCGTCTGCGCGCCGATGTCGAGGCCGCGGGCCAGAGGCTCGCCGCCGAATTCGGCCTCACCGTAACCGTGGACGGGTGGGATCACATGCCGGCGACACCGCTGGACGCTCGCATCCAGACGATCGTGCTCGAGGCCGCACAGCGCCGCGGGCTGCGTGCGATCAGCATGCCGAGCTGGGCCGGACACGACGCCAAGATCCTGGCCCCCCACCTCCCCGCCGGGCTCATTTTCGTGCCGAGCAGAGGCGGCATCAGCCACTCCCCCGATGAGTACACCGACCCGGCACAACTCGCGGCCGGCGTGCAGATCCTGTTGGACGCGGTGCGCAGCGTCGACGCCGCGCCGACATAGAAACAGGAGGCTCACATGATCACAGGCATCAAACACATTGCCGTCGCCGTGCGGGACGTCGACCAGGCGCTTGCCCGCTACGAGGCCGTCCTCGGGGTGGACGAAGTGAAACGTCACCGCTTCGAGAAAGCCCGCACCAATGAAGCGCACTTCACCCTCAGCGGTGTCCAGGTCCAGCTCTGCCAGTCGTGGGATCGGGACGGCCGCTTCGCTCGCTACATTACCGAGCACGGCGACGAGGGCGTGCACCACGTCTGCTACACGGTCGAGAACATCGAACAGGCGCTCGCAGACGCGACCACGCGCGGGGCGACTCTCAAGCCCTGCGCGGCCTGCAAGATCATCGGGCCTCACAAGCACTCGGAGGGCTGGGTGGCCTTCCTCGAGGACAGACTCGCCGGCATGGAGACCGAATTCATGCAAGTCTACAAACCCGGCGAGGGGCCGGACGTAGGCCCTCGCACCGTCTAGATACCACCCGGCGTCCACGCCGGCAAGGAGTGAGTACTCACGCCTGATCATCCGATAGGGGCTAAGGATGGAGATGGACGACGACGAGGCCCTCATCGGGGAGCTTGAAGAATGGCGGCGCAAGCGCCTGCGCGACAGCGGCTTTGCATGCGAACCGATCGCTTTCCGCCAGTCCCACGATTGGTTCTTCGAAAAAGGACGCCTGCGGCACAAGTCCGGCGGGTTTTTCTCCGTGATCGGCGTCAGGACGGAGGCGAACGAGCTGCGCCTGCACGGTCGAGAACAAGTCATTCTCGATCAGCGCAAACCGGCCGTCATCGGGCTTGCGATGCTGTCGGCGCCGGAGGGGACGCAGCTCCTTCTCCAAGGCCGCATCGAACCCGGCAATGTGAACGGCCTTCAATTTGGGCCCACGGTGCAATCGACGCAGGCGAATTACTTGCGGCTCCATGGCGGGCGCCCGACCGCCTATATCGACATGTTCATAAAAGACCGACACACGACCATCCTGGACGAACTTCAGTCCGAGGAAGGCTCGCGCTATCTCTGCAAATACAATCAGACAATCGCCAAGATACTAGACGCCGGCGCATTTGAAGCGCCGATCGAAGGATTTCGCCTCATCGATCTCGCCACCCTGCGAGCGTTGAGCGATCGAGACAATTGGATCAATACTGACGCGCGATCCATTTTGGCCTGCATCGATTGGGGCTATCTCGCCCGGCCCCGCCGCGCCTTTGAAGGTGGGTCGGAAATCGGCGCCATGCTCCGGACCTCGTACCAGAAGCGGTGGGAGAGCATCGATTTCCAAACGGTCGCGCGCTCCCTCGCACGGTGGCGCAGCAGCGCGAACCTCGTGCACTTCGTCATGCCGCTGGAAGAGCTTTCGACTTGGCGCGTCGGTGAAGCCGAGATCGCAGATGAATTAGGCGAAGGCGGGTTCGTGGTTCGGCACTATAACGTCACCGCGCGAGATCGCGAAGTTCCATACTGGGATCAGCCCCTTATCGACAGCGGATCGAAGGGCCTCGTCGCCCTGGTCGGCCAAGAACAGAACGGTGTGCTGCGGTTCTTGATTCGGGCGGGCTATGAAATCGGGCTGCGCGACGGCGTCGCGTTCACGGCGACCTACGCGCGTCCGCCGGGAGAGCCCAATCGTCAGGCGTCGGCGATAGAGGCGTGGATCTTGTCCTCTCTCGGCGAAGGGGTGATCCGCGCTCTGTGCCAATCGGAGGAAGGCGGCAGATTCTATCAGGATGAGAACGAATACGTGATCAGCCTCTTGCCCGCCGATGCGCATGTCCCGGAAGATCCCGAAGGCTTCTGGCTGACGCTTGGCGAGATCAAGGATTTGATCGCGAGCCCCGGCTTCTGCTCGATCGAGCTGCGCTGCATCTGCTCTCTCTTCCTCAAATATCTATGAGAACGAAACGGACCGGCAATTGAAATTCACCGTGCTTCTGCCCGTCGTGCGTCCGCCGATTTTTCTCGGCGGCGCCATTCAGACAATTCTGACGCAGACGCTCGAGGACTTCGAACTCGTCATCGTTTGCGACGGCGCGCCGGCGAGCACGATCGAGGCCGCCCACGAATGGGCGCGCAGCGACGACCGCGTCAGCGCGCTCGTCCGACCCAAAGGCGTGCGTCACGGCGAGGCGCATCGACATGAAGCGCTTTGCGCGGCGAACAGCCTCTATGTCGCGCACATCGACGATGACGGTGTCTGGTTTCCTGATCATCTGGCGACGCTGGCTGCGCTTCTCTCGCGTGCGGATTTCGCCCACACGACGCACGCGCGGGTCCTGCCCGACGGCATGCTGAAATTCGGCGCGGGAAATCTCGCCAACGAAGCCTCCCGGCAAGCGATGTCGAACGCGGTGTTCAACTGGTTCGGCATCGCGAACGCCGGCTATCGCCTTGCGTCCTATCGCGCCTTGCCGCTGGGCTGGGACCCCGCGCCGCAGGGCGTGCCCACCGATCTGCATATGTGGCGCAAGCTTGTGGCCGAACCATCGTTTTCATTCGCCACCAGTTTGCGGATCACATCGCTGTTTCTTGATCGGATCGTCGGCGACGATTCCGAAGATGCGCGCAGGCAACATGCCGATCTGGTCGCGCGAGCCCTGGCGCGTGAGTCAACGTTTCAGGCCGATGTCGAAGCGGCGTTCCACCAATTGCTGCTCGCGAGATGGCTTGCCGAAGGGGCGGTCGAGTGGTTCGTTCGTCCGGCGCGTAAATAGACCGCTTTGAGGCAATATCCATTACATCAGAATGGAATGAATATTCGCCCTGTGAGAAGGTGCACATCCCCCATGGTGGATCCATGAGGCGGCTTTGAAGACGGCATGGGCGGTGGGCCGGGCGATGGCTTTCGATCAGGCCATCGAATTCGCTCTGACCGCTGATCAGGAGGACAAGATACGCGCATGACGCGGACGCGCACATGAGTCACAGAGACCCAGGCGTGAAGCGCTCTCTGTGAAGAGGGAAACGGGAACCCCAGCAGAACTACATGCCCAATCTCAGGGGGTGAGTCACATGAAGAAGTTCGCGCGGCTTGGATGGGTGATGATCGCCCTGGCCCTGACCGTGCCCGTGGGCACCACGAGCGGGCAGACCGATGCGACGGTGACATGGGGCGAGGACTTTGAGCTGACGCTCCTCGATCCCCGCGTGACCCAGTCCCGCCACGAGGCCCAGGCGATCATGCAGATCTTCGACACGCTGCTCTTCCTGGACACCGACGGCAAGCTGTATCCCGCGCTGGCGGAAAAGTGGGAATACTCGAAGGACGGCAAGAGCATCACCTTCACGCTTCGACGCGGCGTGAAGTTTCACGACGGCACGGACTTCAATGCCGAAGCCGTCAAGTTCACGTTCGACAGCATTGTCAAGCCCGAGCTGGGCTCCCAGGCAGCGGTCGACTTTCTCGGTCCGTACGATTCAACCCAGGTCGTCGACCAGTACACGGTCAAGGTCAATTGGAAGCAGCCCTTCGCGGCGGCGCTGACGAACCTCAGCAACCCGTGGCTGCTCGGCATCGTCTCGCCCACGGCGGTGAAGCGCCTCGGCGACGCCGGTTTCGCCCGCGCGCCCGTCGGCACCGGTCCATTCAAGTTCGTTGAATTCGTGCCCAGGGTCCGTGTCGTACTTGAGCGGAACGATCAATACAACTGGGCCCCCAAGGCCTTCAAGCACCAAGGACCTGCCCGCATCCGGCGGCTGGTGTTCCGGACGATCCCCGACGGCTCGACGCGCGTGGCCGCGCTCGAGAAGGGCGAGATCGAGGTTGCCGACGCGCTCCCGCCCATCGACGTGCGGCGCTTCAAGGGGACACGGGACTTCGACGTCATCGTCGGCGACGTCTCAGGCATCCCCTTCTCCTACCTCTTCAACACCACGAAGACGCCCACGGATGACGTCCGAGTGCGGCAGGCGTTCATTCACGCGGTCGACCGGGCCAAGGTCACCGAACAGACCTTCTTCGGCGTGGCAAAGGCCGCGTACGGCCCGATTACCCCCACGACGCCCGGTTATTGGGCGGGCGTCGAGAAGATGTATCCCTACGACCTCCAGAGGGCGCGGTCGCTTCTCGAGGAAGCCGGGTGGAAAGTTGGGCCGGGTGGGATCCGCACCAAGAATGGGCAGCCGCTCGAGATCTACTTCCCGGCGCTGCTGCAGCCCGAACTGGGAGTGGCCATTCAGGCCGCGGTCAAGGACGCTGGCATCAAGTTCGACGTCGAGCGGGTGACGAAGGCCAAGCAGGATGAGCAGGTGATGAACAACGAGTATCAGGTGGGCGCGATCCGCTGGGTCGCGGTCGACCCGAGCGTCATCGGCATCCCGTTCTACTCTCGGAACATCCCCGCGCCCGGCAAGTTCAAATTCAACTGGTCGCGCTTTGGTTCGCCGGAACTCGACCGGCTCATCATCCAGGCGGATGGGACTATTGATCAGGCGAAGCGCGCCGAGGCCCTGGCCCGGGTACAGAAGTTCGTCATGGATCGGGCCCTGATGTTCCCCATCCATATAAGCGCACAGCCGATCGGGTACCGGAAGACGGTCCAGGGGTTGAGGTTCGCCCAGGGATTCTGGCAGGTGCTTTTCTACGAAGCGACGGTCACGCGCTGATTGTTCGGATCGTCGATTCACGCGGGAGCGAGGCGCACGGGCCGGACTCCCCCGTGGGGCGTTCGGAGTTCCTAACAGACAATGTCGGCGTACGTGCTCCGGAGACTCATCGGCACGATCCCCGTGCTGGTGGTGGCGACGACGCTCGCCTTCTTGGGTTTACAGCTCATCCCCGGCGATCCGGTCAATCTGATGCTGGGCGGCGTGCCCACCTCGCTCGAGCTGCGTGAGAATCTTCGCAAGAAGTTCGGCCTCGACCAGCCTGTCTACATGCAGTATGTGAACTTCGTCGGCCGCGCGCTACGCGGTGACCTGGGAATCTCATTCCGGACCCGCCAGCCGGTCACCGAGGTCATCAAGGAGCAGCTTCCGGCAACGCTCGAACTCGCCGCAGGCGGCATGCTGATCGGGATCGTCTTCGGCATGTCCATGGGTGTGCTCGCCGGCATCCGGCCCAACAGCCTGCTCGACTCGGCCCTCATGGTCGCGGCGATCGTGGGGATCTCCATGCCGGGCTACTGGACGGCGATGCTGCTGATCTACGTGTTCGGGCTCAAGCTCGGATGGGTCCCGATCGTCGGTGGGGGGCTGGCGGCGTTGATCCTCCCGTCGATCGTCGTGGGCTCGTTCGCGGTCGGCGACATTGCCCGGCTCGTGCGGTCGAGCATCGTGGAGGTGCGGAACGAAGACTATATCCGCACGGCCAGGGCGAAAGGCCTACCCGAGCAGCGGGTCGTCCTGCGCCATGCCCTGCGCAACGCCATGATCCCCGTGGTCACGCTCATCGGGCTGCAGCTCGGCCTCTTCGTCGGCGGCGGCGTCATCACCGAGACCGTCTTCGCCCGGCAGGGCATCGGCAAGCTGTTGGTCGATGCGATCCTCGAGAAGGACTATGCGGTCGTGCAGGCAATCATCCTCATGATCACGTCGGCGTACGTGATTGCCAACTTCACGGTCGACATCCTCTATTCGGCGCTTGACCCTCGGATCCGGTATGAGTAGCGTCCGGTCCGAGGAGGTCTACCTCGCCTCGTCGCCGGCGCCGCCGAGGCGAACTGGCGTCGCACGCGCGCTGCGCCGGCTCGCGCGCAACCCAGGCGCGCTGGTCGGGGCCGTCATCCTGACCGTCCTGCTCGTCGTGGCCCTGTTGGCTCCGATCATCGTACTCTATGATCCGAACCAGCAGTCGGTGGGCGTTCCGCTTGCGCCGCCCGCCGTTGCGCACCCTATGGGCACCGACCGGTATGGCCGCGACATGCTTAGCCGCATCATCGTCGGATCACGCCTATCACTGCCGATCGGGCTGCTGGCGGTCTCGTTCGCGCTGGTGGCGGGAACATTGCTCGGCCTGGTCACGGGGTATTTCGGGGGACGGATCGACTCGATCGGCACGAAGGTCATCGACATCATGCTTGGGTTCCCCCCGATCATGCTCGCGCTGCTGATCATCGCGATTCTCGGGATCGGGATTTCGAACGTGATCCTGGCGGTCGGCATCGGCGGGATTCCGCGATTCGCCCGCATTGTCCGGGGCGCCACCATCTCGACGAGAGAGAACATGTACGTCGAAGCGGCCCGGGCGATGGGCGCGAGCTCACCACGGTTGATCCTGGGGCACATCCTGCCGAATGTCTCGGCGCCGATCATCGTACTCGCCACGCTGTACATCGGTCGCGCAATCCTGGAATCGTCAGCGCTGGGCTTCCTGGGGATGGGCGTGCAGCCGCCGACGCCTGAGTGGGGATCGATGCTCAGCGAAGGCCGGGAGTTCATGCGGCACGCGCCGTGGCTGATGGTCTTTCCCGGCGTGGTGCTGTTCCTGACCGTCGTGTCGATCAATCTCCTCGGCGACTATCTGCGACACGTGCTCGATCCCAGGCTGCGCGGAACGTGAGCTAGGGAGACTATGCTGATCAGCGGACGCGTCAACCAGGTCATCACAAGACTCCAGGCGCTTGACGGCCTTGCACTGGATATGCCGGCCGCCACGGCCGCCGGTCGCGATGCATCCGGCGATCATCCCCTCCTTCCCTAGAGCCCCGCGGCGCGCGACGCGGTGGGCGAGGCGCTGGACCGCGGTGAGACGCACTACGCGGACGTCCCCGGGATCGCCCCCCTGCGAGCGACCGTGGCCGACGCGCTCCGAGGTTGGGGGCTGCAGGTCGATCCGCAGGATGGCCTGCTCATCACGGCTGGGGAACAGGAGGCCCGGTTCCTGGCACTTCAGACCGTCGCGCAGGCCGGATATCGTCTGGCGCTGCCGTCCGTCGTGCATCCCGGCGCGCGTAAGGCCGCCGCGCTCGGCCGGACCACTGTCGACCGATTCGCGCTCGATCCCGATACGATGACACCGGATCTACACGACATCCGCAGGGTACTTGCCGCCGGTCCGGCGGTGCTGTACCTGGAGTCTC
>JBQTJG010000613.1:0-5810 GCA_052387355.1 Armatimonadota bacterium
ATCCGGGTTTGTTTTGGCGGGCGGCGGGGGGGCGCCCCCGCGCCCGGGTTCCCACCTCCCGTTGTTGATAGGGGTGGCGGCGGCGGGCGTCCCCGGCGGCCGGTTGAGCACATCACGTGTTGTTACATGAGGAGGCCGAGGGAGCTTTTTCCGAGGCCGGTTGAGCACATCTCGTGTTGTTAAGTGAGGAGGGTGAGTAATGGCGGTCAAGATTCGACTCATGCGCACGGGGGCCAAGCACCAGCCGTTCTACCGGGTGGTCGTGGCCGACGGGCGCACGCAGCGCGGAGGCAGGTACCTCGCGGCGCTCGGCTACTACAATCCTCGACGCGAGCCCTCGGTGATCCAGATCGACGAGACAAAGGCCCGCACCTGGCTGGATCGGGGGGCGCGGCCATCCGACGCGGCGCGCGTGCTGTTGGAGAAGACCGGCATTCTCAAGCGATGGGAAGCCGGCCGGAGCGGTAGCTCGTAGCCGGGAGCCAAGAGACCGATGCCATCTGTAGACCTTCGAGCGCTGGTTGAGTTTCTCACCAAGGGTCTAGTGGATCACGCTGATGCCGTCAGCGTCCGCGCGACGGATCGCGACCGTATGGCCTTACTCGAGGTCCGAGTGGCCGCCGACGAGGTTGGAAAGGTCATTGGTCGCCGGGGACGCACGATCGGCGCGATTCGCACGCTGGCAAGAGCTGCCGCGGCGAAGGACGGCCGGCGCGTCGTGGTCGAGATCGTCCAGTAGTGTGCGTCGTGAAGGACGTCTGAGTCGAAGAGGACGGAGGCCCGCATGGGGATCACAGTAGTGCGGCCGGTGGTCGTGAAGGCCATCGTGACCGCGACGTTCAAGAAGCAATATCTCGATGAACTCGAGGATACTGTGAAGCGGCTCGACACGGTCATCACGCAAATCGACACCCAGATCCGGCGGGCCGAACTGGAGCGGCAACTGTCGCCTCAGGTGCGCACGTTCCGCCAGCAGCTCGAGGTGGAGCGCTCTCGTCAGGAAGCGGCGCGCATGGAGCTTCAGGCGCGCCTCAAGGAGGCCGAGGGGCTCGAGCTCAACTCCGAGTTCTCTCAGGGCAGTGTCGAGAGCCTGACCGAGTTGAGCGTCGGCGACAACTTCTTCACGCGGCTGGCGCGCGCAGAGGTCCTCATCAAGGATGGGATCGTCATTGAGATCCGCGAAGGATAGCGCGGCGCCGCCTGCCGCCGCAGACCTGATCACGGTCGGTCATGTGACGAGGCCGCACGGCCTGCATGGCGAGGTGATGGTGCGACTCGAGACTGATTTTCCCGAGCGCTTTGACGGATTGCGGGCTGCATATCTCGTGCGCGCCGGTCGCGCCCAGGCGATCGAGATCATCAGTCACCGCCCGCATCGCGGTGGGTTCCTGCTGACACTCCGGGGGATCAGCGATGCGGAAGCCGCAAGGCAGCTTCGCGGTGCAGAGATTGCGGTGACCCGTGACGCGGTCGTGCCGCTCGGGCCGGGTCAGTACTACGTCTTCGAGATCATCGGGTTGCGAGTGCGCACGAGTGATGGCCGGACCCTTGGTGTGGTCTCCGACGTGATGCGAGGCCCGGTGCATGACATCTATGTGGTGCGCACCCAGGACCGCGATATCCTGGTGCCGGCTGTGCGGGACATCGTCCTGCGGATCGACCCCGCACGCGGAGAGATGGTCGTCACCTTGCCGCTAGGCCTCGAAGACCCCGAACGTGGACGCTGATCGTACGTCGCGCTTCTCCGAGGGATGGGAGCGTGCGCGTTGACATCATCTCGATCTTCCCCGAGGCCCTGGCCGCTCTCGAGGTCTCCATCCTGGGCCGCGCGAGGGAGCGCGGGCTGATCGACATCCGCGTTTGGAACCTCCGGGACTTCACGACCGATCGCCACAGGCAGGTAGACGACGTGCCCTATGGCGGCGGTCCGGGGATGGTGATGAAGCCCGAGCCATTCTTCGCGGCCGTCGAGGCCATTACACCGCAGGGCGAGGGGCGGCCGCGGATCCTGCTCACCTCGCCGCAAGGCCGCCGGTTCGATCAACCGTACGCTGAGGAACTGGCACAGGAGGCCCGCCTCATGCTTCTGTGCGGCAGGTACGAGGGCGTGGATGAGCGGGTGCTGACCGGCCTGGGAGGCGAGGAGATCTCCATCGGGGACTACGTCCTGAACGGCGGCGAGCTGGCCGCCATGGTGATCGTCGAGTCCGCGGCGCGGCTGGTGCCGGGCGTCGTCGGCGACGAGCACTCGGTCGAGGTCGAGTCGTTCACCGACGGGTTGCTCGATTACCCGCACTATACGCGGCCCGCAGAGTTTCGGGGGATACGCGTGCCCGAGGTGCTGCAGAGCGGGCATCACGAGCAGATTCGCCGGTGGCGCCGCCGGGAGCAGTTGCGCCGGACGCTGGCGCGACGACCGGATCTCATCACGTGGGACAGGCTCAGCGACGAAGACCGCGCGCTTCTGCGCGACGATGAGTCCCGGTGAGTCTGAGACACCGGTGCGTTGCGGTGATCGCGATGACGCTCCTGGCCGGACTGAGGTGGCTGTGCTACAATTCGGAATCGTGACTGCGGCGCCCGAGTAGGCGTCGCTAGACAAGGGGGCGCGCTGATGGAGAAGATGAAGCTGGTCGAGGCGGCGCAGCTCAAGAAGCAGGTGTCCGGATTCGCGTCCGGCGACACCGTCCGGGTCCATATCAAGGTGACCGAAGGCGGTCGGGACCGGGTGCAGGCGTTTGAAGGCACCGTGATCGCGCGCCGCGGCGGCGGGATAGAGGAATCGTTCACCGTCCGCCGCATCAGCCACGGTGTGGGTGTTGAGCGCATCTTTCCGGTCCACTCGCCGCGGGTCGAGAAGATCGACGTCATCCGCCGCGGTCGGGTCCGGCGCGCCAAGCTCCACTACCTTCGGGGGAGAATCGGCAAGGAGACCCGCATCAAGGAACAACGCTAGCGCTTCTCTCCGTCACGATGATTCGGGACCTTCTGGGGTGGGCAGAACGTCTGCCGTTCGGTATTCCTACGCTGATTCTGGCGTTGGCCCTGGGTCTCTTCATCCTGCGCCAGATGGTCCGGCGCCTGTACCGCCTGCCGCCGGCGGTGCGGCTCTCGCTGGTTGAGACACTCGATGCCACGATCTTCGCGGCCGTGCTCAGCTTGGTCATCATTGTGTTCATCGTGCAGGCGTTCTTCATCCCATCGGGATCGATGGAGCCGACGCTTCGCACCGGCGATCGAATCCTCGTCGGGAAGTTCGCCTATCGCATCTGGGAGATCCGCCGGGGTGACATCATTGTCTTTCGCTATCCGTTGAATCCTAGCAAGGACTTCGTCAAGCGCGTGGTCGGCCTGCCCGGAGAGCGTCTGGCGATGAAAGACGGTCTCGTGTCGATCAACGGCCGGCCACTGGGCGAGGTTTATCCAACGGCCTTACCAGGCGGCGATCGGGCCTGTTCCAGCAACTACGGGCCCGAGGTAGTCCCGGTCGGCTCGGTCTTCGTCCTGGGAGACAACCGGTGCAACAGTGAGGACAGCCGGTTTTTCGGGTTCGTGCCGATCAAGAACATCATCGGGCGCGCGCTGACCGTCTATTGGCCTCCCGACCGTCTGGGTCTTGTGCGATGACTCCTCGTCAGGGCACGGTTGCCTTCGCGCCATGACCGATCCTGCCGGGCGGCCCACGCTCGTCGTCCTGGCGGCCTCTTTCCGCGCAGGTCACCTCGACCCTGCGGGCCTGGAATCAGATCCGCGCGCTGGCGCCCGATCGCTGGCAGCACGCTGGGTGCGCCGCCGCCAACGCGCTGAAGCGGAGACACGCCGGCTGGAGGAGTTGTTCGCCTGGGAGCGCGCCGCGTGGGCGGAGGGGACTACGCCCGTGGCCGGGGTCGATGAAGCCGGTCGGGGGCCGCTCGCCGGTCCCGTGGTGGCAGGCGCGGTCGTCTTTCTGGACGTCACGCTCATCCGCAGGCTCAAGGACTCGAAGCAGTTGGGCCCGGGGGAGCGTGAGGATCTCTACGGTGAGATCGCTGCGTCCGGGGCGGCGATCGGGATCGGCATCGCGGACGTGCGCGAGATCGATCGCTTCAATATTCTCGGAGCGACCAGGCTCGCATGGAGCCGGGCGGTGGCGTCCCTCCCACAGGCACCGGCGTTGGTGCTGCTCGACGGCAACCACCGGCCGGCGCTCCCGATGCGCCTGGTGACCCTTGTACGCGGGGACGCCTGCTGCGCGTCGATCGCCGCGGCGTCGATCGTGGCGAAGGTGACACGCGATCGATTGATGGTCGAGCTCGATCGACAGTACCCGCACTATGGATTCGCGAGGCACAAGGGCTACGCGACGGCGGACCATCTGAGGGCCCTGAAGCGCCTTGGTTCCTCTCCCGTCCACCGCAGGGAGTTCCACCCTCCGGACCTGCTCCAGCAATCACTGCTGCCGGATCGTTAGCGCCCGTGAACGAGGGCGATCGACCAGGCCGTCCCCTGCAATTCCTCCATCGACAGCCGATGAGTGTAACAGATGAGTCCCTCGGCTCGGAGCATCCTGGGGACGGCCGGCGAGGCGGCTGCCGCCGCATGGCTTGAGGCGCGCGGGTACGAGATCCTCGCGCGCAACGTACGCACGCGCTGCGGCGAGATCGACTTGGTGGCCCGGACGGGCGATGTCGTCGTATTCATTGAGGTGAAGAGCCGAACCAGCACTCGGTTCGGCCATCCCTCAGAGGCGATTGCCGGCCGCAAACAGCGGCGCCTGGCTCGCCTGGCTGCGGGCTTCATGCGCGACCACGGGCTCGGCAGGCGTTCCGCGCGATTCGACGCGGTAGCCATTCAGTTCGATGCGACTGGAACCGCCGTCCTCATCGAGCACATTCCTGACGCCTTCCGTCCAGAGGCGTAGCCACTGAGCGCGCTATGGCCGTCCAGGAGCGCGTATGGGAATCTGACCACTGCCGGAAACTGCCAGGGTCTCGATCAGCCTGGTGGCGGTCTCGGTCCCCTGGCGGATGCAGTCGGGGATTCCGACGCCCCGATATCCGGCCCCCGCCAGTGCGAGATTCGGCAGCGCCCGGAGGCCGGACTCGATAGCTTCGAGGCGATCAAGATGCCCGGGCAGGTATTGAGGCATCGCCTTGGTCCAACGCGTCACCGTGGTGAACACGGGCATCGCCTCGATCCCCATGGTCGCGCGCAGGTCGGCGCGGGATCGCTCAATGAGGAGAGCGTCATCCTCTCCGACGATCGCCTCTCGGCCGGCCGCGCCCAGATAGCATCGGATGAGCGCAATGTCCGGCGGCGCCCGGTGCGGCCACTTGGACGATACCCACGTGCAGGCCGTGATGCCGAGCGGCTCGCTGCGGGCGACGACAAACCCGTGGCCGTCGAGCGGATGCCGGATCGCGTCACGTTGGTAGGCGAGAGTCACGGCTGCCGTCGAAACGTAGGGAATCGCGCGCAGCCTGTCTGCGACCAACGGGGCTAATGGCGCCAGCAGGCGCGCGCTCACACGTGCCGGTACGGCCAGCAGCAGCGCGTCGGCGACCAGTGAACGGCCGTCGTCGAGCTCAACGGCGAACAGTATCCGGCCGCGATGGAATCGTTGAGCGATGCGGCGGACCGTGCTGGCGGTCAGTATGGTTGTGTGGGTGAGCGATGCCTCGAGACGCTCGACCAGCTCACCGAGCCCCCCGATCAGACTCAGAAACATCGGGCTGGGGCCCGGCGTGCCCGAACGCTGCGTGCCCGACTCCTTCGTCCCTGACGTCTCGCGAGCCGTCCGCTGGCGCGCCAGGGCCGCCAGCACCAGGCTG
>JBQTJG010000614.1:0-2855 GCA_052387355.1 Armatimonadota bacterium
GTACGTCGAGCGATGCCCATCGGACCAGGTGACGGTGAACGTCTTGTCGGCGATGCCGCCCATCTCGGTGGGCGTTGGCATGCGTGGCCTCATCGGTTCGATCCTCCGTCCGAGGATAGGGCTCTCAGTGCTGGCACCTGGGGCACCAAAAGGCCGGCCGGCCGCCGACGCGGCCTGTGGCGATCTTTGATCCGCACACCCTGCACGGCTGGCCGCCGCGACCGTAGACCGCCAGACGAAACCGGCCCTTCCGGCCCACGGCATCAATGAACTCGGGCTCGCCGCCCGCCTGGATAGCGCGGCGCAACACCGAACGGCTCGCGCGATACAGTCGGTTCCATTCCGCTGCCGAGAGGGTTTCCCCCGTGCGGCTGGGCCGCAACCCGGCGGCGAAGAGGATCTCCAGCGCCCACAGGTTGCCGATTCCGGCGAGCCGCGCCTGATCGGTCAGCAGATTCCGGAGCGCGCCCCGTCCTGCCAGCCGCTCGCGAAATCGCGCGAGCGTGAGGCGCCGGTCGAGCGGATCAAGACCGAGGCCTGCCAGGTATGGAACTCGATCGATCTCAGCCTGCGGAAACAGGCTCAGGCTGCTCAACTGCAATTCGCGGAACTCCATCACCTGGCCGTTGTCGAGATGCAGGGCGACCGCCGTCATGCCGTCGGTTGCCGGCGTGTCCTTGACCTGCACCACACCCCAGAGGGAGAACCGGAACATGAGCGACCACCCGTTATCCAGTGAGAACACGAGGGCCTTGCCCTTGCGGCTAACCCCGCTGATCGTCTGTCTATTCAGCAGGCGCGATGCCTGGGCGGCGGAATGCGACCGCAGCGCCTGCGGCCGGATGACTTCGAGCCGCCCGATGCGCCGGCCAACGACCAGCGGTTCGAGCGTGCGTCTGGCCGTCTCGACTTCGGGGAGTTCCGGCATGGGGGGTGGCTAGCCCTTCGGGCGGCCGAGACGGAGCTCTTCGCCGCGTGTCAGGCGGCCGATATTGGCGCGATGGCGGTGGAACGCAAAGACGACGGCGGCTACACCGAAGGTCAAGTGCGCGACGGGCTCGCGTGCGGTCCACATGACGAACGGTACGGAGAGCATTCCCAGGAGCGACGCCAGCGATGCGTAGCGCGTCAGCACCGCGACGACGATCCAGATGGCCGCGGCGATGGCGCCCGCAACCGGCGAGAGCGCAAGCAGCGCGCCATACGACGTCGCAATTCCTTTCCCGCCCTTCCACCCAAGGAACACCGACCAGTTGTGCCCCGCGATGGCTGCAATGCCGGCGGCGACCGCCATCGCAGGATCGAACCCCAACCGGCGCGCCGCCAGCACTGGCACCAGGCCCTTGAGCAGATCGAGCAACAGCACCGCAGCCGCGAGAAGTGGTCCGGCCACGCGGAACACGTTGGAAGCGCCGATATTGCCGCTGCCCTCGCTGCGGATGTCCTGGCCCGTTGCCGCCCTGACGATCAGCACACCAAATGGGATCGCGCCGATCAGGTAGGATCCTAGAATGAGCAGGAGGCTCACGCGCGGGCCTCCGCTCCCCTGCGTCTGCGGAGCACGAGCCGGAGCGGCACCCCGGTCAGGTCCACCTGCGCTCGAATGGCCCGCTCCAGGTAGCGGCGGTACGCCTCCGGCATCCGCGAGGGCTCGTTGACGAACAGGACCACGGTGGGCGGCTGCGTCTCGGGTTGAGTCGCATAGAACAGCCGGAGCCTGCGCCCCGCGGAGTCGGCCGGAGGCTGGTGGGCGGCGACCGCATCCCCGATGATGCGATTCAGGACGCCGGTCCCGATGCGCGCGCCGTGGCCCGCGGCGACGCGATCGATCGTCTGGAACAGCACATCGATTCCCCACAGGGCAGTCGACGACAGCATCAGGAGCGGGGCATAGTCCAGGAACCGCAGCGCGAACCGTACAGCCTTCTCGCGCCGGGGATCGGGCTGGAGTGAGGGCGCCAGGCGGTCCCATTTGTTCATGGCCACGATGACCCCGCATCCGGCCTCGGCGATCTCGCGGGCGATCCGCTGGTCCTGGTCGGCGACCGGCTCGGTCGCGTCGAGCACGAGCACCGCGACGTCGGCCCGCGTGATGGCACGCCGCGCGCGGCCGGCGCTGTACGACTCCAGGCCACCGCTCACGCGTGCGCGCCGGCGGAGACCTGCAGTATCGATCAGGACATACCTGCGCCCTTCACGCTCGTAGTGCGTATCGACCGCGTCGCGCGTTGTTCCGGGCGTCGCGTCGACCACCACGCGTTCCTCACCCAGCATCGCATTCACTAGCGACGACTTCCCGACGTTGGGCCGGCCGACCACGGCGACCGCGACCGGCTCCTCCGTGGCGTCCTCTGGAAGAGACGCCTCGGGCAGTAGCTCGACGATCGCATCCAGCAGATCGCCAATCCCTCGACCGTGATGAGCCGACACCGGAATGGGATCGCCCAGCCCAAGCCCATAGAACTCCTGGGCGGCAGGTTCCTGCGCAGCGCTGTCCACTTTGTTGGCGACGAGCAAGACCGGAATGTGTGTCTGGCGGACCAACTGCGCAATCTCACGATCTTCAGGGACCACACCATCCCGCACGTCGACGACAAGAAGGACCAGATCGGCGTCGGCGAGGGCGGCCCTGGCCTGCGCGCGGACCTGGGACTCCAGGTTGTCCCTCGGGTCCGATCGGAGCCCACCGGTATCGACGACCGCGAACCGGCGGCCCCTCCATTCGGTATCGGCGTAGAGACGGTCGCGGGTCACGCCGGGTGTGTCTTCGACGATGGCCAGGCGCTTGCTGATGAGCCGGTTGAACAGCGCGGATTTGCCGACGTTGGGCCGGCCGACGATCGCCACGACCGGCG
>JBQTJG010000615.1:0-3624 GCA_052387355.1 Armatimonadota bacterium
ATGGCGATGCTACGACAGTTGGGAATCGCTGCCGAGAACCTGGACTACATCCAGCTGGTTCAGGAGCGGCGCGAGGAGCCCCGCTGAGCTGCGCGTCGAGCGCGGGGCCTGTCGGGGTGAGACGAAAGATGGCGTCAGAGCGGTCGCGTGGTGGCCCGATAGCGAGCCCTCGCCACCTCGGCCAGTTCACGAGCCTTGCTGGATGGGGCAATCAACAGCACAGTCTCCTCGGGGATGGCAATGCGATTAGACGCTAAAGGAGACACCGGATGAGACAGCTTCAGATAACTCCGCTTGACGGCCATGATCCCGAGATCGGTCGCTGGCTGTGGGCGCTGCAGGATGTGCGGCATCGATACACGCTGCGCCTCATCAAGGACCTCGATGACCGCCTGGTAGACTGGGAGGGACCGGACGGGCAGGAGAACGCGATCGGGTCTCTCCTCTACCATATCGCCGGGGTTGAGATGGGCTGGCTGCACGGGGAACTGAAGGGACTGACCGAGCTACCGCCGGCGGTCAAACAAGACTTCCCATTTCCCGGCACGGAACAGGGCCGAAACCACTTGACCCGCGTGCTGGGAGTGCCACTTGCCGAGCACGTTGGGCGGCTCAACCGCAGCCGCGAAGTCTTTCTGAAGGAACTTGAAGGGATCTCATCCGCCGAGTGGCGCAGGTTGCGCCCTGACCCGCAGGACAACGAATACGAGGTCACCCCGGAGTGGGTGGTGTTCCATCTCGTCGAGCATGAGGCGGGCCACGCCTTTCAGATCGGTTCACTTAAGGCTAGAGGCACCCGGATGTTGACGGCCCAAACGCAGAAGGGACAGGGATGATTGAACCATAGATGCTTCCTGATCATGGCGGAGATCGCCGCTGGAATGACTTATGATTACTGGGGGTGAAACGCATGCGTGATCGCATCATGTCCGCGCTGGTTGGAGGGATCATCGGAGGGCTGCTTGCGACGGCGATCGGCAGCTATGGCTTCTGGGCTTCCGCTGCCTCGCAGCAGACTGCGCAAATACCATCCGGCGTTGGAAGATTCGACGATGCAGAGCGGGGCGTCGTGTGCTACTACTTGATCGGGCAATCCATCAGTTGTATGAAACGCTAGCTCTCATGGTAGTCTGACCCATCAAAATCAGTAGCATGATGCATCCGCACAGTGTAGGATGGTAAACTGGAACGGTTCGTCGAGAGATTCCGCTGATGTGGGAAAGGCTCACAACCCTGTGAGTTTCTCCTAGGGCTTCGGGCTCACCATCCGCCCCCATGCAGCCCACGGGGGCGATTTTCATGTCCAAGAGTCTCATAACGATACGTGCGATGATCGCGGCACTTCTCATGCTGCTGCTTGTGCCTGCTGCTGTCGCGCAACCCGCAGCGAAGGGACCAGCAATCGTCTGGCTGAGCCCCTACGAACTCGGTGCGGCAATGGACACCGTACTCAAGGCCGACTCGGAACTCCAGTCCGGAGGCGCACGGTGTGCTCCGTCGCCGCCAACGACAGCGTACACGCGAAGGATGAGAGCACCAATTGGTAGACTCCCATACACCGCAACGTTGTGGGTGAACTTCTGGGGCAGTAGGGTCGCGTGTGTCGGTCTTCAGTGGCCCGTGTCGGCCTTTTCGAGCGTCAACGAATGGCGGGACGCATCTGCCACGATGTACAATCAGTTGGTCGCATCATACGATCAGTTGGTCACATCATACGACCCGACTGGACTGAAAGCGAGAAACAACATCCCGCCTTTCACGAGTGGGGCTGGTCTGCACCTTATCGAATCAGACGGGAACGAACTGCTGTTTGTGACGGGGAACTTCGCTATCAGTCTGGTCTACGTCTGGGGTCCATTCCAGGCCGAGATAGGCCGCATCGGGCCTGCTCCTACGCCGCGCTACAAGGGCGCGGACTATGGAGATGGACAAGCATTCGGTGAAAGTATGAACGTTTGGCGTAAGCGTAGCCCATAAACGCAACCTCGATTGGCACAATCATCCGGCCCCGATCCCTTGAGGGGCGCAGACTGTGGTATGCTCGCCTTCGGCCGCTTCAATTCGTAGATTGCAACGCGTTTCCCCCCCTTTGGTTTCGGTGCCTTGTTATTCAGCATAGGGAAGCTCAGCGGCCTGATGACACCGCGGGCTTCCCGGCGCTAAGATAAGGGCCACCATTCCATCCGGAGGGTTCCAGTGACCGACCCACGTCTTGCCAGACTCGCGCAGGTCTTGATTCACTATTCGCTTGCCGTGCGGCCCGGCCAGCTCATGCGCATCGGCGGCTCAGCCCTGGCAGCGCCTCTGATCACCGAAGCCTATCGGGAAGCGGTGGCCGCCGGCGCGCACGTCAGCGTCGATGTGAGCGTCGATGGACTCATGGAGGCCTTCTACAAGCACGCGAACGACGAGCAGCTCCGGTTCGTTTCTCCCCTGGCCCAGTATGAAGTCGAAAAGATCGACGCGCACCTCGGGATCTGGGCGCACTACAACACGCGCGAGCTCACGGGCGTCGACCCGAAACGCCAGGCCGCCCGCCGGGAGGCGACCCGACAGCTCAACGCGCGGTTCCTCGAACGTGCATCGAAAGGCGAGTTGCGCTGGTGTGGCACACAGTTCCCCACGCATGCCGACGCGCAGGACGCCGAGATGTCGCTCTCGGAGTATGAAGACTTCGTGTTCGGCGCCGGGTTACTCGACCATCCCGACCCCGTGGCTTCGTGGGAGAAGGTAAAGAAGGAACAGGCCCGTATCTCGCGCCTCCTTGAGAGCAAGGACGAGTTGCGCCTTGTCGGACCGAACATCGACTTGACCCTGCGCGCCGGCGGCCGCCGGTGGATCAACGCGGCCGGCGAATACAACTTCCCCGACGGCGAAGTGTTCACCGGACCCGTCGAGTCGGCGACGACCGGGCGAGTGCGGTTCTCGTTCCCGGCGCTCTACAGCGGCCGCGAGGTAGATGGGATCACCCTCACCTTTGCCGGGGGGCGCGTCGTCGAGGCTACGGCCGAGAAGGGCGAGGAGTTCCTTCGTGCGATGCTCGACCTCGATGCGGGCGCCCGCGTGCTGGGCGAGTTCGCGTTCGGGCTGAACTATGGGATCACGAAGTTCACGAAGAACATCCTGTTCGACGAGAAGATCGGCGGGACGGTGCACATGGCGCTTGGCGCCGCCTACCCCGAGACCGGAGGCACGAACACCTCAGGGCTGCACTGGGACATGGTCTGTGACCTGCGGACGGAGACGGAGGTGCGTGCGGATGGGGAGGCTCTCTACAGGAACGGGAAGTTTCTGGTGTGAGGCGGCCGTGCGCCTGTCGTGTGGTCCTGCGCCTGTGGTGCGGGCTGTATGCTACGCGCGCTCGAACTCTTCGATCAGTTCGTCGAACATCTCGTGCGTTTCTTCGCTGACCTCGTCGACCATCTCAGCGTAGCGGTAGTGTTCCATCGCTTTGGTTTGGATGTTGCTCACCATGTTGGCTTCGATCTCGCGCAGGAACGCCACGACGTCGTCGTGGGGGAAGTCCCCGAACTCTCCGGCCTTGAGTCGGCGGACGAACTCATCGAGTCCCTTCAGTTCAACTTGACAGAGCTGCTCGTAGATCTCCCATAGCCGCTCAGTCAT
>JBQTJG010000616.1:0-1964 GCA_052387355.1 Armatimonadota bacterium
TCGCCTTGCAGGTGGACGACATCCATGCCGCCATCAGGACGCTGAAGGACCGTGGGGTCGCCCTGCAGGACGACGAGCCTCGTCCCGGCGCGGCGAACACCCTGATCGTGTTCCTCAAGCAGGGGGCAGCCGGAGGCCTGCTGGTTGAGCTAACCCAGCCTGTAAAGGACTCGGGCACCGAGCCCCGATAGGCCAATCGTTCTTGCATCAGTTCCTGAGCTGGCTGGTGAAGAACGCCAGCAGGGGGCGGCTGTACTCATCCTGCCAAAAGTGATTGCCAAGACTTCGCCGCCCGTCGCCGCTCAGCAAGAAGGCCGGCATTTCTGGGTAACCGTGCCGGCGGAGGAGTGTCCCGACTTTCTCGGCGCAAGACATATCGTTAACGCCGTCATATCTGTGATGAAAGATCCGGTACGCTGGCTTGACTGGCGGGTGTGTGCTGTCCCACGGCTTCTCGTTCGGATAGTTCGCCGCCCGGCAGGAACCGGGCTCGATAATCTGCTTGCCGGTCTCGTTGTCGAACCCTGCCCCGTATACGGTCGTTCGAGGCGTCATGCCTTTCTCGCAGATGCGATGCCAGCCGTAAGGGTCCCCGCTTGAGACGGGCGCGAACGTGGCAATCAGATCGTCGAAGTGCGTCGAGGCCCGGACGGTCATGTAGCCGCCCGAGGAGAGCCCGGTCATGAAGACCTCCTTTCGGCTCCCCGTGGGGCGCACCCGCGGGATGACCGCACGGATGACTTCCCCGATAAACGCCGTGCACTGTCGTTCCTGAGGCGAGGCGTCTCGGGCCCCCTGCGGCGCCGGCTGCGCGCTCACGGCGGCTCCGCCGGCGACCAGAAGGATACCGATCACGAGGCCGAGGAGTCTACTTGTCATATCAGCGCCTCCCGCTGTGGCCAACGATCCTGCTTCCTAGGAGACCTTTCCCAGTGGCGGCGGGTTTGGCGACATGCTTCGCTCCAGTTGTGTGGGGCGGCCGGGGTACTATAGGGAGCAACGATGGGTCGGATCGCTGTGATCCAGGTTGGGGCTCCGTGGGACGGCCCGAAGTCGGTGCGCGGCCGGACCTTTCACTTCCTTGAGGAAGCCGCCGCCCGGGGTGCGACGCTGGCTGTGCTGCCCGAGTTGTGCACGATCTCGTACGACTTCCGCACGCACGAGGATGTCGCGCCGTACGCTGAGTCGCTCGACGGCCCCAGTCTGACCGGTTGGAGCCAGATCGCTCGAGAAACTGGCATGCACATCGTTGCGGGATTTCCCGAACGCTCCGGGAGCCAGGTATACAACAGCGCCGCCGTGATCGGTCCGAACGGTAGGATCGGCACCTACCGCAAAGCGCACCTCTATCACTTCGAGCGGAATGTCTTCACGCCCGGCGACCTTGGCTTTCCGGTCTGGGATACGCCGGTCGGGCGGCTCGGCGTGCTGATCTGCTACGATTTGCGGTTTGCAGAGGCAGTGCGGATCCTGCTGCTGCGCGGCGCCGAGATTCTCTGCGTGCCCACCACGTGGACCGACCGGGGCAAACCCGAGCCCTGGGACTCGCGGGGCTGGTGCGGCGCGAACTACCTGGCGGCCGGTCACGCATACGGCAACCGCCTGTGGGTGGCATGCGCCAACCGGGCGGGTCAGGACGGTGCGGTACGCACGCTCGGGTGCAGCGCCGTATTCGCGTCCACGGGAATGGCTGTGGCGGGCCCAGCCTCGCACGACCGTGACGAAGTCGTGGTCGCCAACGTCGACCCATCGAAGTCGGATGCCGGGCGCGCCTCAGCCGAGTCGGATCTGATAAAAGATCGACGGCCGGACCTCTATGGCGATCTGGTCCGGCCGCAGGCAAGCAGCGACGGTCAGGCGATCCGATAGTGACGGGCGCTAGCGGGGCCTCCTCAAGACGAGCTCGGCATGATTCGGATGCCCCTGCGTGAGCACGTAGATCGTCCGGGGGCGACTGATCAAGA
>JBQTJG010000617.1:0-4305 GCA_052387355.1 Armatimonadota bacterium
TTGTCGACGACCTCGCCGGGCCAGTCGCGCGTGATGGCCTCGGGATCGACCACGGTGTGCACGGTCGGGTGCGCGTGGAAGTTGACGACAGCAGCGATCGGCCGGCCGTCTGTCGAATCCGCGCGCAGCACGCTCACCCGCGTGTCCACCGGCCCGTTCTCGCGGGTGCGGTTGAAAGTCATGCCGGTCAGCTCGCCCGAGCCGACCCTCAGGTGCGCGGGGTGCCGGCTGTTCCACGCGAGGATTGCCGCAGTGGCGGCCTGACGCGCGGTCCAGCGGAGATAGTCTGCGTCTTGATCTCCTCCTCCGAGGATCAGACCGGCCGTCGGGGCAGTGTGGCTGTGTGAGCAGTTGACGCAGACCGCCTCGGGGGCGATGTCCGTGTGCATGGCGACCTGCTCCCGGACGCTGCGGGTGAACGCCGCATCGTTGTACATGAGGTCCACCGCCACGATGGCGACAGAGCGGTCATCGTCGTCGCTGACGACAAGCGCGGTGGCCGTCAGGTCGTCATGCACCCGGTTCCAGATCCGTTTCAGGTAGTAACCCCAACCGGCCAGCTCGACTCCCCAGGGCGGGGTGATGACGCGACGCGCGATTCCTACCGTCCAGTTCATGACTCCGCTCCTATCCGTCCATCATGACGTCCCCCACTGGCTGCAAGGTCGAGGCCGTCACCGGCCACCGGTCTCCGCTGCCTGTCAGCACGCAGACCGCAGGCTCCTCGGCCGCGCCCACTGCCGCGCCTGCGCGAAGGAACCCTGCCAGACTGGCGGCGCCCGCAGGTTCCACGTTGAGCCCCGCATCACCAAGCACCCGAACCGCAGCGAGGATGTCATCCTCAGACAGCGCCGCCACCCAACCGCTGGATTCCCGCACCGCCCAGAGCGCGTGATCGCCGCCCTGACGGTCTGTCAGCGACAAGGCGCACGAGATGGTCAGATCGACCGGGGCGACGTGTTCCGCGCCGAAGGCAAACGCCCTGTAGACGGATGCAGACCTCTCGGGCTGGCACGCGACGAGCCGAGGAAGGCGGTCGATGATGCCTGCACCATGGAGTTCCTTGAACCCCCGCCAGAGGCCGTAGATGCCGTCGCCTCCTCCAGTTGGCATGAAGACCGTCGCCGGCGGACGTCCGTCGAGTTGCCTGACCACCTCGTAGGCAATGGTCTTATATCCCTCGATGCCGTACGGATTGCCGAGCGTGCGGGGAAAGTTCCTGGCCGAGACTGCCCAGCCGGCCTCCTCCACCAGCCAATCAAGCCACTGTTCCCGGTCGTCCCACGGCATCACCAACGCCACGCCACCGAACTGGCGAATCTCAGAGATAGCCCGAGGCGGCGCTTCCTCGGGCAACAACACGATCGACCGCAGCCCGCCGGCACGGGCGTACGCGGCGAGCGAGACCCCATGGTTCCCCGTCGACGAACAGGCAATGCCTTGCGCTCCGTGATGGATAGCCATGGACACAGCGACGCTGTTCAACCGATCTTTGTAGCTGCCTGTCGGGTTGCGCAGTTCGAGTTTGAGATACACTACGTTGCTGGACGCACCAAGCTGGGAGAGGCGAAGCAGCGGGGTGTTGCCCTCACCGAGGCTCACCGGACGTGCATCAGCAGGTAGCGGCAGCACCGCAGCGTACGCCCACATCCCCCGATCTGCGTCGCGCTCCTGCTCCCATGCGGCCAGGACGTCCGTGGTCTCATAGGTGAGAAAAAGCGGACCGATGCGACCCGCCGCGCGGCACGAGGGACAGCCGCGATAATACGGTTGCATGGGATACGTCGCTCCGCAACTGCTGCATGTCAGCCTGGCCATGCTCGGGGTCACTTTCCGGCTCACGTGCCGATTCCCTCTCCACACGCGAAGTGAGCGCGACCAGGCCGCGATTGACTAGAATGGATCCATAAGATTGGAGGTTGCGCGTGGCATGTCGCGCGTGCCCTCGCTTCTGAGGAGGCTTCTGTCTGGTGGCATTGCTGCAGGAAGTCCGCGCCCGCGGCGATCCGTACGAGCTCGGACGCCAGCACGGAGCCGCCGTTCCGGAGCTGATCCGTCAGGTGGCTGACGTGCGCTCGCGTCAGGTTGCTGACAGGTCGGGCGGGGATCTGGCCGTTGTTGCGCGGAGAAGTCTCGTCTTTCTGCCGATCGTCGAGCAGCACTTCCCGCACTATCTCGAGGAAGTCCGCGGCCTCGCGGACGGGGCTGGCATCCCGTTCGAAGTGGCCTTTTTCATTCAGGTGGCGACGGAGATGCACTTCATCCTGGAGACTCAGGCGGGTCGGGCCGAGGGCTGTTCAGCTGCGGCCGTGGCCAGGCCGGGCGGCGCGGTTATCGGCCAGAACTGGGATGTGCCCGAAGCAGCGGCTGGCAAGCAGATCATCCTGCACCTGTTTCCCACGCAGGGCCCCGAGATGCTGATGTTCACGTACGCGGGCGTGATTGGCTATATGGGCATGAATAGTCACGGCGTCGCCCATGTGGCGAACCAACTCGCAAGCCCCGGCTGGCAGCCAGGGATGCCGCAGTACTTCCTGAAGCGGCGATTCCTGGAGAGCAGGACGATTGACGAATGTCTGGATCTGCTGGGTACGTTGCCGATCTCGTCGGCCGCCAACTATGTCATGGCCGACGCGAGCGGCCGGGTGGTGGATATTGAGATGGCGCCGGAGGGCTTTCGAGTGCTCGAGGGCGGACCGCGCCAGGTCCACGCCAATCACTTCACACATCCCGATCTGCTGCCCTTAGAGCGGTACCTCCAAACGATTCCTGACTCTCTCGTGCGCCATGAGCGCCTGCTGGCGGTTGGACCCATGCAGGCTTCGGTGGAGAAATTCCAGGCGGTCTTCCGCGACCACCACAACTACCCCGAGAGCATCTGCCGTCACGCCAGCGGCGATGGAACACTTAACACCGCGGGGTCGGTCATCATCGACGTGCGCGCACGCTCGATGTACGTGGCGCCCGGCAATCCCTGCAGCGTCCCGTATCAGGAGTTCCGGATGGGTTAGCAGTTCTCGCAGGGGATCTAGCAATGCAGGCTAACGGAGGAGGCTGTGATTGGGTAAGGGGCGGCTGGAAGCATTCAGCGACGGCGTGATTGCCATCATCATTACCATCATGGTGCTGGAAATGAAGGTGCCGCATGGGACCGACTGGGTTGCGCTGCGGCCGCTGATTCCGGTAGTTCTGAGCTATGTACTCAGTTTTGTTTTTCTCGGCATCTACTGGAGCAACCACCATCACCTCCTCCAGGCGATCAAGCAGGTTGACGGTCGTGTCCTTTGGGCGAATTTGCATCTGCTGTTCTGGTTGTCGCTGGTCCCCTTTGTCACCGGCTGGATGGGTGAGAATCAATTTGCCGCATGGCCGGTTGCACTGTATGGCACGGTACTGTTGTTTGCTGCGGTCGCCTACTTTGTCCTTACTCGAGCCCTCGTTTCTCTACACGGGAAGGATTCGGTTCTGGCGACCGCACTTGGCCGAGCTTTCAAGGGCAAGGTATCGGTGGTGATCTATCTTGTGGCAATTCCACTTGCCTTCGTGAACTCGTGGCTTGCCTGTGCGCTGTACGTTCTGGTGGCGGTCATGTGGCTCGTCCCTGACCGTCGCATTGAGAAGACGCTGGCCTAATAACACATGCCAGAGCGACCATCCAACTTGTGGGCGAGCGGGTCAGCATACGAGCAGTACGTCGGCCGCTGGAGCCGGCTCGTGGCGAAGGAGTTCCTGACGTGGCTCGCGGTGTCGCCGGGCGCGGCCTGGCTCGATGTGGGCTGCGGGACCGGCGCGCTGAGCGAGGGCATCTTCACGTGGGCCGAACCCGCACACGTCGAGGGCATCGACTCCTCGGCCGCGTACGTCGAGTACGCGCGGGGTCGCCTGAGGGACCCGAGGGCCCGGTTTGTGGTGGGTGACGCGCAGCAGCTGCCTCAGCCGGGCGAGAGCTTCGATGCGGTGGTCTCAGGCCTCGTCCTGAACTTCGTCCCCCGCCCTGAGGCGGCGCTCGCGGAGATGGGGCGCGTGGTTCGGCCGGGTGGCGGTGTCGCGGTGTACGTGTGGGACTACGCGGGCCGGATGCAGCTCATGCGCTACTTTTGGGACGCTGCCGCGGCGCTCGATCCCGCTGCAGGACACCTCGACGAGGGGCGCCGCTCCCCAATCTGCCGGCCCGATGCGCTGGAGGCGCTGTGCCGCGGCGCAGGCCTGGAGCAAGTTGAATCGCGCCCGATAGATGTGCCGACGCGATTTCGGGACTTCGACGACTACTGGTCGCCGTTCCTGGGCGGACAGGGGCCGGCGCCG
>JBQTJG010000618.1:0-3093 GCA_052387355.1 Armatimonadota bacterium
AGGATCCACCTTACCGTTTCGCGCGCGCACCGCCCTCACAGCGACCGGCCGCAGCTACCGGCTGTGCAGATTCACACGGCCACGCGGCCGTTCCGCCCTGATGAAGTGGTGCAGCGGTTCGGCGTGCGCGTGACCTCGCCCGCCCGCACGATTGTCGACGCCGCCGACAGTGGCACGGATCCCAGCTTCATCATCGAAGCAATCGGGCACGCACTGGAAGAAGGTTTGCTGGTCGCTGACGAACTCCGTCAGGCCGGGCAGGATCGATCCGAGCGTGTCCGCAAACTGATCGACCGGGCGATCGAGGAGGCGGGCCGGCATGCGGCAATTCGCTAGCCCGGCCGCATTCTGCGCCGCTGTCGACACGCGGCTGGGCGACCGCGCGCGATCGTCGGTGGATATGGATCTCGACCATGCGCAGGGCGCGACGGCCGCGCGGGAGGATCTGCTGCGCGCCCTCGCCGAGGACCTCGGTGACTACTTCACATTCGCGGTCACCGGCACCGAGGAGGTACGTGAAGGCGACGTTCGGGCGCTCTGCTCGCTGTCGTGGTACTGACAGAACGGGGAAGCCATCGCTATCGCACATTACGAAGCCAGCCAAACGCTTACGCTAGGGTCTCGTGTCACCTGCAAAGGCGATCGCTGGACTGTACAGGGAAAGGAGGTTAAGGTGGCGTAATGCACGCTGGGTTTGCTCCTGAGGATTTCAACTGGAATCGGGACACCCTCTCGGAACGCGGCTGGCCTTCGCATTTGATCAGCACTTCGACCAGTATGAATTCGAGTGCCAGTATGAATTCGAGTGTTGGTTCCATTGATGGAGGCTGACTGATGTGATCATCGCTTCCGTGAAGGCGGTTCCGCTGGCGGGGTCGGTGGAGAAACCGATCTGGTTCGGCATTGGTCCTTTCCCTACGTTCTACGCCACCATCGTGGAAGTGCGCACCGATGACGGCCGCGTGGGTGTGGGGGAGTGCATCGCGCGCAAGGCCCCCCGGGTGACCGCGACGATCGTCGAAGACCTGCTGGCGCCGGTGGTCACCGGCCGCGATCCGCGTGACGTGGCGGCCTTGTGGGACGAGATGTTCGAGCAGTTGCGGCGGTGGGGCCACTCGCGCGGGTTCCTGCTCGAGGCCATCAGCGGCGTAGACACTGCGCTGTGGGATCTGCTCGCCCAGGCGAGCGGCGAGCCGCTGTACCGGACGCTGCGCGGCGCCGGGCGGACGCAGGTGCCGTGCTACGCCTCGTCTGTCTACTTCGCAGCGATCGAGCACATGGTCGAAGAGACGCTGACACAGGTGCGGCGCGGCCACAAGATGGTGAAGGTCAAGATCGGACGCAATGCAGCCATGGGCGGCCGGCGCACCGACGTCGCCTCAGTGCGCGCCATCCGCGAGGCCGTAGGGCCGGACGTCGGCATCATGCTCGACGTAAACAGCGCCTACGACGCCGCCGGGGCCATCATGGTCTGCCGCGAGCTCGAGCCGCTCGATATCCTCTGGATCGAAGAGCCGGTGCCGCCGGACGACCTCTCGGGATACGAACTGATCCGGCGCAGCCAGAAGATCCCTGTGGCCGCCGGGGAATCGGAGTTTGGCATCTTCGGGTTCCGAGACCTGATCGAGCGCCGCGCGGTCGATGTCCTGCAGCCCGATATCGCCCGCATCGGCGGCTTCACGGCGGCCATGCGCCTCGGCGCGCTCGCCCAGGCCTACCACCTGGCGTATGCGCCCCACACGGGCTTCTCAGGAGGCGTGTCGCACCTCGCCGCGCTCCATCTGGCCGCGGCAGTGCCGAACCTCTTCGTCTACGAGTACATGTTCATCCAGAATCCCCTGCGCGATATCTTCACCACACCGTTCCCCGAACCGCGCGACGGCGTGATCACCCTGCCTGAACACCCGGGATTGGGGCTCGATCTGGATTGGGAGACTGTGCGCAGGTACGAGGTCAAGTCATGATCGTCATCGCGACCGGGATCTCCGGAAGCGGGAAGCTGAGTGACGCCGGCGGAGAGCCCGGCTACCTGGTGCGACTCATCGAAGAAGGCACGCGCCGGATCGCCGAGGAGCAGCGCGAGGGCCGGTGGGCGTCCCCGATCAAACGGTTGCGCCATGTGGACCTGGGACGCCTGATGCTCGAGCGGGCACGCGACCTCGGCCTGGTGGTTCGTACCGAGACGATCCTCGACATGGCGCCCGAAGCGCTGCAGGAATTGCGGGCGATCGCGTTCACCGAGGTCGCCAATGATCCCGCGTTGTGGGAGCCCGACCTGTGCACCATCCTGGTGACGCATGCCTGCTTCTGGTGGAAAGGCCACTTGATTCCTGGTCTCGATACCCATTATCTCAAGTTGCTCTTTGACGAGACGCGACGGCGAATGGCACAACCGGATGAGACCGGCGTGCAGGAGACGCTCCCCGGCCTGCGTCTGGCGCCGCCTGTGCGGCCGGAGGGCATCTTCTATGTCACGATCATCGACGGCATCTATGGGATTTACCGCCGGCTGAACGAGACTGAGCAGTGGAGGGGGCGGCTGAAGTCCGACGAGGTCATCGCCTGGCAAGAGCAGGAAGTGTTCATCTCCAAGATGTTCGCCGCCTACGAGCGGGTGCCGCATTACCTGATCCCGCACGACGAGCCGACGAAAACCCTCTTCGATCTCATCTGCTTCAAAAGGCCCCGCATCTACCTAGGCTATCCCATCACCAATCTACGTCGTGAAGGGCAGTCGGCGCTCATCGAGAGGGCGAGGGAGTTCGGGCAGCGCCTGCGCGACCACTTCGTGGTCTTTGACCCGCTGTCGGTCAAGGACGAGGAAGCGGCTGCATTTGTGAAGATCGGCGAGCGAGAGTTCGAGCAGCAGTTCTCTGCCGAACAGCGGGCAGAGATCCTGGCCTGGGCCGGATCGCTTGAAGATCTGCGCGCATGGGCCGGTGGGCTCGACGACCGAACACGGCTGCACCTGGGCCGGGCGACGGTCGTGCGCGATCTCCGGCTGATCGACCAGTCGGACATGAACGTGGTGTTCTATCCGACGAGCCAGATGTCGTTCGGCGTGCTGTCGGAGATGATCCACGCGCATACCAC
>JBQTJG010000619.1:0-1726 GCA_052387355.1 Armatimonadota bacterium
CGAGCCCCATCTCGCGATCGAGGAACCCGTGCTCGCGCATCCAATCGTCGGAGAACACCTTGGAGAGATAGCGCGAGCCAGAGTCCGGCAGGATCACGATGACCCGCTGACCCGCGCCCAGGTCGGGGCGTCCGCGCAGGTATTTCACCGCAGCCGCGGCCGCCGCGCCGCTGCTCCCGCCGCAGAACAACCCTTCTTCGCGGACCAGGCGGCGCGTCATCACAAACGCCTCGCGATCGGTCACCGATACGACCTCGTCAACGACCCCGAAATCCATCGTCGATGGCAGGAAATCCTCGCCGATGCCCTCGATTTTGTACGTGTGGGCCTCGGGCAGGACCCCGGTCTTGAAATACTCCGTGTACACCGACCCGATCGGGTCCGCGCCCACGACCACGATTCTAGGATTCTTCTCTTTGAGATACCGGCCGGCCCCCGAGATCGTGCCTCCGGTCCCCATCCCGGCCACGAGCACGTCCAGCCGGCCGCCCGTCTGCCGCCACAGCTCAGGCCCAGTGGTCTCGTAATGCACCTGCGGATTGATCGGGTTGTGGTACTGCCCGGCGTAGAACGCTCCGGGGGTCTCGTCGGCGATCCGGCGGCTGACTTTGTAGTACGAGCGGGGATCGTCCGGAGCCACGGCCGTGGGCGTGATGACGACACGCGCCCCGAACGCCCGCAGCAGTCGAATCTTCTCCTCGGACATCTTGTCCGGCATCACAAACACGGTGTGATAGCCGCGGATCGCGGCGGCGATCGCCAGCCCGACACCGGTGTTGCCGCTGGTCGCTTCCACGATGGTTCCCCCGGGACTCAGCGCCGATCGGGCTTCCGCGGCGGCGATCATCGCGATCCCGATGCGGTCCTTCACGGACCCCCCGGGGTTGAGGAACTCCAGCTTGGCGACAACCTCGGCTCTGACCGCGCGGGCCACCCGGCGCAGCCGGACCAGCGGCGTGTTCCCGATGGCTTCCAACACCGAATCGAGGATCTGCTCCCCGCCGGCCATGGCAGGGATGATCGCCACCTCATCGCCCGGGGCGAGCGGGGTCTGGAGGCCGCTGAGCTGGCGGATCTCGGTGCTGTTCACGAAGACGTTCACATAGGCGCGCAACGCGCCTGATTCCGCGAAGAGGTAGCTCCGCATACCGGGGTGCGCAGCCTCGAGGCGGTCGAACAGCTCGGCGACCGACGCTCCGGTGACATCAATGCGAGACTGTCCGGCGGTCAGGCGCCGCAGTGGCGCCGGGATGAGCACCAAGGCCATCGGCTTACACGCGCGCCAGCGCCTGGTCGAGGTCGGCCATGAGATCCTCGACGTGCTCGATGCCGACCGACAGGCGCAGCAGACCCGCGTCCACCTGGAGTGACGAGCCTGCGAGCGAGGCATGTGTCATACTCGCCGGATGATCGAGCAGCGACTCGACGCCGCCCAGGCTCTCGGCCAGGGCGAACAACCGGGTCGCGGAGGCCGTCCTCGCCGCCGCCTCGGCGCCGCCGCGCACGACGCACGACACCATGCCCCCGAAGCACGCCGTCTGCCGCGCCGCCAGGGCGTGCTGCGGATGCTGCGGGAGTCCCGGGTAGAAGACCTGCGCAATCTTCGGATGGGACGCCAGGTAAACCGCGACCGCGGCCGCGTTTGCCGTATGCTGCCGCATCCGAACGCCCAGCGTCTTGATGCCGCGGAGCACCAGCCAGCAGTCGAACGGACCCGGCACGCCGC
>JBQTJG010000620.1:0-3050 GCA_052387355.1 Armatimonadota bacterium
CCGGCGGCCAGTTCGCCCTCATACTCCCACGTGCCCTCGGCGTCGGTCATACCCCACAGGCCCTCGATAGCGCGCGACACGCGCACGCCGAACCCATGGCGCCGGTACTCGTGCGCGGCCCTGCGGCCTTCCTCGCGCGCACGCTTCGCTGCACGCCAGACTTCGTCTTTGATACGATCGACATCCACTTTTGAGCGGTGCAGTGACTCTCGCATCGTTTCCATGATGCCGTCGACGTCCACACTCGTCAGGATGTCGTCGATCATGCGGTGAAAGTCGCTGCGGCGCTCGGTTACCGGTTCTTCAGGAGGCGCCGTGGGCCCCGGCCCTGCCTCTGCTCGTGCTGACGCCCCGGCCGCATCCTGGACCGTCGCGGTCTCAGGCGGACGCACCTCCTGCTCTTGCTCCTCGCCAAGCGCCTCCAAGAGCGCTTCGGCCTCCTCGACCGTCACTTTGCCAGCCTTGAGCATCCGCAACACGCGCTGCTGTTCCTCGCTCACGCTCGTCCCTCCAGATCTCCCCTATCGGCTGAACTGACTCTACCGGCTGAACTGACGCAGCATCCGTGCAGCATCCTCGGGGGTGAGTCTTCCGGATTCCAGTTGATCGAGAATCTCCGTGCGCCGTCGCTGGAGAGTTTCGTCCTCTTCCTCGGGTCCGGTGGCGATGCCGAGCGCCCCGAGCAGCGCGTTCAGGCGGCTGCGGACCGTCGGGTATGAGATCCTCAACTCGCGTTCCACCTTGCGGATGTTACCGCGCGAGCGCAGGAACGCTTCCAGAAAGGTGAGCTGATCGGGCGTCAGGCGAGCGAATTTCGATGCCCGATAGCGGCCTTCTACGGCAGTTCCACAAGTCCCGCACTCCAGCCGGACTACCGCCAACTCGTCGCCGCAGACCGGGCAGGCTCCTGGCATGGTGTATCCGGCCGGCTCCGCGCGGGAAGCTGCAGCAGCGGTCGTCTTCGCCTGACCCGCCAGAGCGTCCATGAGCGCCGTCTCCTTAGTAGATTACGTGTCAGGTAAATTCAGGCCCTGCGACTATTGATCTATTCAATTCTTCTATCAATATTATTAATATCACGACTCAGATTTGTCAACCCCCCCAAGTCAGCGCTCAAGCGCGGGATTCCCAACGGGCTGTGCGCCTCACGTCCGTGGTATATCTATGGCATGGCCCCAACGCTCTACACAGGGACATCGGGGTTCAGCTATCCCGAGTGGAAGGGAGATTTTTATCCCGCCAATCTCCCGGCCGAGCAGATGCTCCATCACTACAGCCGAGTCTTCTCGTCGGTGGAGTTGAACAACACGTTCTATCGTTTCCCTGGCGCTGCCCAGGTCGAGCAGTGGCGGAAGACCACGCCGCAGGGATTTCGATTCAGCGTCAAGGCGCACAGGCTGATCACCCACATCAAGCGGCTGCGGGACGTCGGAGAGCCCGTGCGCACACAGTTGGAGCGCGTCGCCGGGCTGAAAGACCGGCGCGGGCCGATGTTGTTCCAACTCCCACCATCCCTGCGGCAGGATCTTCCGCTGCTCAAGGACTTCCTCTACACGCTGCCGCCCATGCTGGTTGCGGTCGAGTTCCGGCACAAGTCATGGTACAGCGACGCCACGTACAGCACCCTCGCAGAGCATGGCGCGGCGCTGGCCATCATGGAGTCGGACGAGGACGAGCCGGTCCTCGAGTTCGTCGGCAAGTTCGTGTACCTGCGACTTCACCGATCCGCATACTCCGCCGCAGCGCTGAATGCCTGGGCCGAGCGCATCAGAGAACAGACGACGCAGAAGAGGGACGTCTACGCCTACTTCACCCACGAGGAGGGCGCGCCCGCGCCCCGTCACGCTCAGGAATTGCACGCGCTCGTAAACGGATCTTGATGAAGCGGACTCGGACCCTGCTGCTGGGTCTCACCCTGGCGCTGGCCGCCATCAGCCTGACTGCTCCATCACGCGCAGCTCCTGCGCGACCAGTCCTTCAAGTGCGGCTCACGCCGTCTACCCTACGTCAGGGCGAGGTGGCCTGGCTCACCGTGCGTGCGCCCAGGCCAATGGCACAACTTCGAGTCCGATTCGCCGGACGGTCATGGCCGGTGTACCCTGCAGGCGAGTCGACGTGGCGGACAGTGCTCGGCACCGATCCAACAACACCACCTGGACGCCAGGCCGTCGTTATTGAGGCGGTCACAGCCGCCGGTACGCGCCTGCCTGCTCGCAATGCGGTGACAATCGTTCGCGTGTCCTTTCTCAAGCGACAGCTCACGTTCGATCCGGAGAAGTCGCGCCTCTTAACCCCGGAGGCTGTGACGCGCGAACGCACGCGCGTGCGTGCGGCGTTGAGCGTGCTCCACCCCGAGCAACTCTGGGACGGCGCGTTTGCGATTCCTCTTGACGGTCCGATCTCCTCGCCCTACGGCGTGTTGAGCATCTACCAGGGCCAGGTCCGAGGATTCCACAGCGGAACCGACATCGCAGCGCCAGAAGGCGCCCCGGTCCGGACAGCCGCCGATGGCATCGTCCGGCTGGCTGAGATGCTGCCACTAAGCGGAAATGCCGTCCTTGTCGATCACGGGCTGGGCGTCGTCACGTCATACTTGCATCTTTCCGAGGTCAGCGTCTACGCCGGCCAACGAATCAAGACAGGCGACGCCATCGGCCGCGTCGGAAGCACCGGACTCGCCACTGGCCCCCACCTCCATTGGGGCCTGCGCGTCAATGGCGTGCGCGTCGATCCATTGCCGTGGACTAAACGGTGACCCGGCGGAGGCGAACGCGTGCAGGCAAACGACACGAAGGCGCTTCGCGATCACCTGCTCTGGCTGCTGCGCGGGCGCCCCGCGCATGTGTTTTTCGATCGGGCGACCGCCGGCCTGCCGGTCAGGTTTCGCGGGATGAAGCCGGCGGGACTCCCCTACTCCTCCTGGATGCTCGTGGAGCACATGCGTCTGGCCCAATGGGATATTCTCGAGTTCAGCCGCAATCCGAGACACGTCTCGCCGAAATGGCCCGAAGGGTACTGGCCCAAGGCCGCCGCCCCACCGGACCCCTCCG
>JBQTJG010000621.1:0-1516 GCA_052387355.1 Armatimonadota bacterium
ATAAGGTTCTCGCCCTGATTGAGGAGGCAACCGTCCGCGCCAGGGCTGTCAACAGCTCTTCATCTTCCTGACCGGGAGGCGCCAAGTCTTCGGTGAAACCTTTCACCAGCACGCGTTTCTGATCGTACGAGATGAGGGATGCCAGCGCCTGAGTCAGAAGGAAGGTCGGACTGTGGAACCACACGGCGGTTGAGCCGTGAACCGCCCCTCGGGTTGGTCCACCCCACTCGCCGCCTCGAACAACCAACTCGAAGAACAGCTCTCCCGTACAGCCCAGATGCATGACGATCTTGCCACTGGGCTCCCGGCTGTACGCCGGGAGGTAGGCATAGTCGGCCCGCAGCGGGCTGCGGTATCGATCGACAAAATCCGGCAGGTGGGGGCTGCCGAGTTCCTCCTCCCCCTCCACCATGAACTTGAGATTGAGGGCAGGTCACCCGCACACTCCAGGTCTCCCCGGCCACAGGCTGCACGTCGTACATCCCATACAAGAGCAGGGTTCTGGACGCACCGGTGTCTAGATTTCCATAGACCACGGGGTGACGGGCGGTGGCCGCAATCTCAGTCTGGGCACCAAGGCTTTTTGTCAGATATTCAGAGTGAACTTCTGACAGAACCAATCGGCGTCATACTTTCTCTGGGCCCGGACAAACCGGTACCGCTCCAATATGTCCGCGAGAAGTAGACTCGTCGCGGTCGCCGGAAACGCGGGGTCCGCTCGAAGGGTGTGCACTATCCGGGCTAGCCGCTCTCCTTCGAAGTGCAATACGGCAGTTCTCAACATGTTGTAGAGATAGTCCTGCCACGGCACGTGCGACGTATGTTGCTCCTTGAACACATGGGCCACCTCGACGTCTGGTACTACCATGACAGAATGACCAAAGAGCCAGCATCTGATGCACAATTCGACGTCTTCCAACCCGAGCGTGCGCATGGCATCGAAGCCGCCGATTTTGTGAAAGAACGCTGTTTTCATTGCCATGCAGGCCGCACCTGCGACGGGTACTTCGTAGGCCCGATCGGCCTCTTTCGGCAACCACTGCACGGAGAAGTCGCTGTTCAGGATAGTCAGCCCGAATCCCTGTGAGCCTGGGTTGCCAGCGACGCTGATGCTGGGGGCGACGATCCCGCCGTCGAGATCCTCGAGTGTGGTCAAGAGTCTCTCCAGCCACCCTCGCCGCGGAAAACAGTGCGCATCGAGGAATACGACAACCGGGGCGTGCGCAGAAGCCGCGCCGATGTTTCGAGCCGCGGCGGCTCCGATCCTCGCTGTGGAGAGCACGAGCGTATTCTCGAAGAGCGAGGGCGCAGAGCGAAGGAGTTCGCAACACGAGTCGGTTGAGCCATCGTCTACGACAATGGTCTCATGGTCCACGGCCGTGCTCGAGCGCAAAGCTTCGAGCGTCAGGTACAGCATTTCCCCTTCGTTATGGACTGGAATCACAAAGGACACAACTGGAGCCGCGGCCATCGTCATAACAGTTCACCACGGCTATGACAGAGGCGACTCGCCACC
>JBQTJG010000622.1:0-1871 GCA_052387355.1 Armatimonadota bacterium
GGATGGAAAGTTTGCCGGGATAGGATTCCGCTGAGGCGAGCTCCCAAATCTTCGAGGCTCACCGACCAGAATACCACGCCGCATAGAACGTCTGATGTTCGCCGTGCTTGATCGGCCGCCACCAGTCCGCATGCCCTATGTACCACCGCACGGTGTCCTCCAAACCCTGGTCCACGGTGCGCGAAGGGGCGAAGCGGAGGTCAGACCGAATCTTCGAGTCATCGAGCGCATACCGGCGGTCATGGGCGGGCCGGTCTTCGACAAACTTGAGGAGCGACGGCGGCCGGTCGAGCAGGCGCAAGAGTCGTTCGGCAAGGTCGAGATTGGTGACCTCCGTCCCAGCGGCAATATTGTACACGTCGCCCGCGGCTCCGGCCTCGACGAGACGGCAGAGCGCCTCGCAGTGGTCGACCACGTGCAGCCAGTCACGGACCTGCCGGCCGTCGCCATAGATGGGAATCGGCTCGTGTTCCAGAGCCCTGGTGATGACCAGGGGGATGAACTTTTCCGGGTACTGATATGGGCCGTAGTTGTTGGTGCAGCGGCCGATGACCACCGGGACCCCATACGTCCGGTGAAAGGCGAGGCAGAGCAGGTCCGCGGAGGCCTTGCTGGCGGCATAGGGACTCGAGGGGCGGAGCCATGCCTCTTCCGTGAAGGCCACGCCGGGAGGCGTGGGCCCATAGACTTCGTCTGACGAGACTTGGATGAAGCGGCGCAGCCCGACCCGGCGCGCTGCGTTCAGCAGCACCCCGGTGCCGAGCGCGTTCGTCTGCAGGAAGGGCTGCGAGTCCATGATGCTGCGGTCCACATGCGACTCCGCGGCAACGTTGACCACGACATCGATGCCCTCGTCGAAGAGACGGGCGACCAGGTCCCCGTCGCAGATGTCCCCCTGGACGTGGCGGTACCGTGTCCCGCCGTCTGCCGCCTCCACCTCGCTCAGGTTCGCCGGGTTGCCCGCATACGTCAGCTTGTCCAGGTTGACGACCGTCCAGGACGGGCGCGTTCGGAGCGCATGGCGCACGAAATTGCTGCCGATGAATCCCATCCCGCCTGTCACGAGCAGGCGGAGTCCTGGTGTAGAGGCAGGCGGGACACTCGTCGAGGGGACACTCACCGAGGAGCCCTCGTCATTGGGACACTCATCGATGTCTGGTCGCCCAACTGTAGGGGATGGCCGCGTCGTCGTAGGGGGCCCGATGCTCGTCAGGATCCTCGTAGTTGTACAGTTCCGTCGGGATGTTCACGATCAGGGCGGGGTCGGTCCCGACCGCCGTGAAGCCATGATAGACCATCGGAGGGATGATCACGAGATTCGGGTTGGTCGGACCGATGAAGAACTCGTTGATCCGCCCGCGGGTGATACTCTCGTCCCGCGCGTCATAGAGGACGACTTTGGCAGTCCCGTGCACGCAGGAGAAATGGTCCCACTGCAGGGTGTGATAGTGCCAGGCTTTCACCACGCCGGGATAACACGCCGTCACGTACGCCTGGCCGAACCGCTGGAATTCCGGCCAGTCGCTCCTGAGCATCTCCATCAAGAATCCTCTATCGTCGGGAATGAGCCGCTGCGGGCGGACCACCACGCCATGAATCAGATCCATGCTTCCACCTCAGGATCGGCTGCCGGTCGGCGCGGCCAGACGCCCACGCTGTCGCAGGTACGACACGAGAGCGTCCTTCCATGAAGGCAGGTCGTCGCTCCCCATCTCGGCAAGGCGCGCATGCGCGAGGACCGAATATCGGGGCCGGCGGGCCTTCGCGCCGAACGCTGACGCCGTGATAGCCTGAAGGGTAGGCGCCACCCCGGCGAGTTCGAAGATCGCCTGCGCGAACTCGTGCCACGAGCACTGGCCCGCGTTCGTGAC
>JBQTJG010000623.1:0-4232 GCA_052387355.1 Armatimonadota bacterium
GTCGGGGTGAGGAAGCTGAAGTCTCACCTCAGTCGCTATCTCCGGCGGGTCAGGCGGGGCGAGCGCGTCGTCGTCACAGACCGTGGACAGCCTGTGGCCGTGATGTCTCCGGCCGCGGAGGAGGCGAGGAAGCCCCAGATGGACGCGATGCTCCGGGATGGGAGCGCCCGGTGGCAGGGTGGGAAGCCCCGGGGAACCCAACGGCCGGCGCGCATCAAGGGACACTCGGTGGGCCAGGCCGTCGCTGAGGGTCGACGGTGAACCTCTACCTGGACACGAGCGCCCTCGTGAAACTCTACGTGAATGAAGATGGGTCAACACCTGTTCGGCAAGCCGTCGATGAGGCCCGACTCGTTGCAACGTCAGCGATTGCCTACGTCGAGGCCAGAGCGGCCTTCGCCCGCAGGTATCGGGAACGGGCGATGTCCACGCCGGACTATCGGAGAAGCGTTCGGCGGTTCAACACGGAGTGGCCGCAATATTTCCGCCTCGAAGTGACCGATGTGCTCATTCGGTCGGCAGCCAGGGCCGCGGAGAGGTATGAGCTGCGAGCTTACGACGCCGTACACCTCGCGGCAGCTCTGACCCTCAAAGAGCGACTCTCTGACCGGGTCGCGTTTGCCTGCTGGGATGTTGGTCTTGAGGCTGCGGCCCGGCGGGCAGGCTTTGAACAGATCCCCGGCAGGGAGCGGCGCCCCCGAAATCCACGCCAGTGCTAAACGACCGGCGCCCTTAGAAGCGACTCGCGGGCCGTCCGCGCCAGCAGCTTGAGTGATGGCATCGGCATCCCCTCGAGTTGCATGAGAATCTCCGCCGACTGCAAGATCGTGCGCTGGAGGTCGCCTTCCTCGGATTCGGTGGCGGCGACTAGGCGCATCCACTCCGCGCCCCCTGCCCAGGCTTCGGCGGCATCGGCGCGCCGCTCAGCCGGCGACGGGATGAGGCGATGACGCGCGCGGTGCCATTCCACTTTGAACTCCGCCGCCACCGGGTCGGGCTCGAGTCCGAACTGACTCTCCAGTCGCGTGACCTCTTCCACAACGTGGGACAGCGCCCCGAGGCGCGCCCGAGTGCCGCCTGCGCGGGGCGGCCGCTCCGTGCCGAGCGCTGCGGCTGTCGCAGCCAGGCGCGGCCCGGTCGCGGGAATCTGCTGCCGGCGCACCAGTTCGGCCAGGATCAGCAGCCGTGCATGGCGCAACCGCATCGCCCACCTGCCTGCCTGTGTCAGGCGTGCGCCGCGGTCCAGATAGCCCAGGGATTGGAGCACGGCGGCGTGCAAGAGGAATCCGGCGCTCAGGCCGTCGCGCGCCCGCGCCGCCGCCTCGGCGATCGCCCCGTCAGGCAGCCTCCGCGGAAGACGCGGCCGGCTGCCCTGATACCCCTGGTACACCGCAAACGACCGCTGCAGCTCTCCTAGAGAATCATCCAGGCTCCGCCGCGCCAAAAGGTTCAGCACCTGCGTGTACGACGGCGTAAACGCCGACGTCACCGGCTCGGCGTCGGCTTCGGCCATCGCCAGACCTACGTGCGCCTCGCCGCGGTCAGACGCCGGAACCACCACCACGCCGATGCGGTCGCGGCCTCTGCGCCCCGCGCGGCCGGCCATCTGCTGGAACTCGGTGGTTGAGAGCGATACCGGTCCTTGTGGACTGTTCCTCACCAGTGTGCTCAATACCACGGTTCGCGCGGGCACGTCGAGCCCGCTCGCGAGCGTCGTCGTCGCCGCGACCGCGCGGATGAGACCGCGGGCCAGCAGATCCTCGATCGCCAGGCGCCATCCCATCAGGTGGCCGGCGTGATGCGGCGCGATGCCTGACTGGATCAAAGTATGCCGGAACGGATGGCCGAGCAGCGTCGGATATTCCGTTTCCCACCTGCCGAGCGCCCGGGCGCGCTCTTCGGCCCCCGGCTGGCGGAGCGGGGAGAGTTCTCGGGCTGCAGCGTCACACTCACGCCGCGAGGGAAAGAACAGGATCGCCGGCAGCAAGTTGCCGCCGTCGAGCTGACGGAGCAGATCAACAAGCCACCCGCGCCGTTTCTCCTCGGGCCGCACCCGCCCGGCCAGCGCAGGAGGAAGGAGGCGCCCGCGCGCGTCAGCCAGGAGCATCCGCAGCGGCACCGGACGTTCGTCCTCGCGCACGACGCGGGGCGGTCTGCCGCGCACGTCGGTCAACCAGCCGGCCAGTTCGTCCACGTTCGGCAGCGAGGCCGACAGGAGCAGCAGCCTGGTTTCGGGCGCGGCCAGCAGGAGCACCTCTTCCCACGCGGTGCCTCGTTCGACATCGCCGAGGTAGTGGGCCTCATCGAGCACGATGAAGCCGACGCCGTGCGCGCTGCTATAAAGGATGTTGCGCAGGATCTCAGTCGTTCCGACCACCAGGGGCGCGCGGGGGTTGACCCTGCGCTCACCGGTCAGGAGTCCAACCCCCTCTTCGCCGAACAATCCCTGAAACTGCCGGAACTTCTGGTTTGAGAGAGCTTTGAGCGGGGTCGTGTACCAGGTCTGGCCTGTTCCGGCGACGTGCGCCCGAATCGCCTCGTGCGCAATCCACGTCTTTCCGCTGCCGGTCGGCGCCGACACCAGCACGTCGTGAGAGGCCAGCGCCGCAAGGGCTTCTTGCTGGAACCGCGCCGGGACGAACGGGCCCGCAGGCACCTCGCCGATCTCGGTCAGGATCGGGCCAAGCCCCGGATGGAGCTGAACCGCGCCTGTGCGTTCGGTCATGCGGCCAGTATACCGCAGGCTGATGCAGAGCGAGGTTTATCATCTCTTCATGGACGGCGCCCATCCTGAGATGGTGGCCACCGCATCCTGAGATGGCAAAGGAGGAGGATTCTTGAGGCGTGCTGGACGGAACGCTGCTGCCTTCGTGCTCGTCCTGACGGTGTTTGCTCTCCTTGCGTACGCTGGGCGATCGGACGCGGGCCCCTCCGGTCAGGCGAGGAGGATCGGTCCGATCTTGCTGCTACAGGCCGGCGCGGTGGACCGCCAGGCGCAGACGGTCACGCTTCCGTTGCTCATGGGCCGCATGCAGGACGGCAAGAAGGTCTGGTACGTCGTCACTGACGCCAGTGATCGGCGGATCGCCGTGCAGCGCGGCATCAACCATTCGCCCAAGCTCGCCAACGCGCCCCGGGACCGCGGCCCCCGGCAGGCGACGCGAGAGGCAGACGGTACACTTACGTTCGAGAGCGGCACCGTCGACTTCGGCCCTGTCCGAGCCGTGACCGCCGGCGCACCCTTGCGGCCATTCCCCCCCAAGGTTGCCCAGCCCGGCTCGGTCGGCGATGCGGACTACACGCCGGTGCTGCGGTTTCGGAACGCTGGGGACGCCGTTTACAACGCGCCGATCGTGGCTTTCGGCGTCGAGCCGGACCAGATCTCATTCTGTGCCGGTAAGCCCGACCTGACGCGTGTCCACGATCGGGTGGTGAGGATCTGTCCGGAAAAGGGAACCGTCACGCTTGCGCTCACGCCGGGATTCAGCGTTGGCCGCGAGGTCCTGTATATCAGCACAGAGAGCACTGATCGCGGCGTCGCAGCGATGGAGGCCGCGACTTTCGCGCCCCGGCTGGCCGATGCGTCGCCGGCGGGGGGGTATGGCGAGCACAGTCAGGTCGAACCGATCGTCGTGGTGATCAACGGTCCGACGGGACTCGCCAACCCGCAGCGCCAGGGTCTGGAGAGCGCGCTCGTTGACGGCCGCGCGCCGCTCAATGTGGTCGGGGCGATCCCGACACTCGGCGAGGGATACAGCCCCTTGTGGAGCGTCAATCTTGCGCGCTGGAGTGAGAAGGCGATCGGTCAGGGCCGCCGAGTTCGGGTGACCGGCCAGGTGCGGGTGCAAGAGCTGGTGCAGCGCGGGTGGATCACCGGACCCGATGGCAAAGCGTTCGGCGCGGTCGGCGTCATCGTGAACTGTCCCATCGTACAGCGTCTGCAGTAGGGCTCCGCAGGCCCCCTATGCGGCGTGTGCGTCAGCCCCGTGCGGGGCCGCGCTGATCTTGAGGATCAACAGCCCGCCGACCACAAGGTAGAGCGCGCCGAGAGCGAAGATCACAACATATCCAAGATTGGCCCGCGAGGCGTTCACGGCGTCGAGCAGTGGGCCGTGGATCGCGGGCCCCACGACCTGTGGCAGCGTCGCCGAGATTCCCCAGACCCCCAGATGCGTCGCTGCCAGCGCGAGCGACGGCAGGACATCGGCTGCGAGCGCCCATTCCACGCTGAC
>JBQTJG010000624.1:0-1708 GCA_052387355.1 Armatimonadota bacterium
CTTCGAGAAGAAGCTGTTCCTGGCGAAACAGATCATGGACGAGGCGCGGCACCTCGACGTGTTCCGCAAGCTGGCGCTGGTTAACGGCGGCGGGCTGCTGCGGGCGAGCCCATCGACGAACCTGCGCACGATCATCAACGCGCGCGACTTCACGGAGATGTCGTCGATCATGCACGTGCAGGCGGAAGGTTTCGTGCAGAGCATGTTCCGCATGGGCGAGCTGGTGGCGAACAATGACATCGAGAAGCGGATGTTCCGCCTGTGCGCGCAGGACGAGTCGCGGCACCTCGGTTTCGGGGTGATGCACCTGAAGTACGTGCTGGAGACGGAGCCGGAGCGGCGCGAGGAGATCCACGGCTACTTCGACGAGGCCGAGAAGACGGACCCGAACCACGGCACGTTCGGGCAACAGGTAGCCGAGGCGCTGATCATTCTGCTGGGCAAGGGCAAGGCGAACTTCGACGAGGGGGCCAGCAAGTTCATGGCGCTGCAGCGGCGCCAGGTCAATGAGTACATGCACCGGCTGACCGTCGCGGGGCTCGGGGAGCGGCGCGAGCGGATCGACCCGAACATGCGGATGTTCCTGGAGTAGGAACCGCGACGGGCTAGAGCAGTGCTTCGTCCAGCCGATCGTTCGCGGCGCGGGAGATTCTTCGCTTCGCTCAGAATGACGGCGACGCCGCGAATTGACTAACGCAAAATCGGGATCTCCGCGCCAGATCCAAGTAGACGCTAGATCCCGGTAGAACTGCCGCGCTTGCCGGTGAGGCCTTTGGCGAACTCGATCTCGCCGAGGTGGCGGTAGCCGTGCGTCATCACCATGTCGCTCAGGCAGCGGAGCGCCGGCATCTCGCCGAGCGGGCGCACGGTGACGGTCCGCGCCAGGTCGTCGGGCGTGAGCTGCGCGAGGTACGTCTCGGTGCTCCTCCAGACGTCGGCCATGTATGACTTGAAGTCGGAGACGCTGGCGATGCGGAAGCCGCGCGCCTGGTCGTCGGTGAAGCCGGTGCCCTGCGCCTTGGAGTCGAGGCCGAACTTCTCGTCCCAGCCGCCCTGCATCCAGACCGTCGGCTGGCGCTGGAAGATGAACTGCACGATGTTGTCCTCGGTGCGCACGTAGTGCCAGAGGCAGAAGGCGATGCTCTGATTGCCGCCTGCGGGCACCCGGTTGAACTGCGCGTCATCGATGTCCTGCATGACGTTGTTGTAGAGGCCGTGCAGGGACTTGATCTCGCGCCGCACGAATTCGAGGGTCTCGCTGGACATGGTTACCCCGCTTTCTCCGCCGGCGGCACGGACTTGTACTCGCCGAGGGCAGCCTGATCGCGATACTGCTCCTTGCCGGCGAGGAGCAGGTCGCCGCCGTACATGTCGCAGCAGACGATGGCCGGGAAGCCATCGACATCGAGACGCTTGATGGACTCGGTGCCGAGGTCCTCGTAGGCGATGACCTCCATGCCGCGGATCGTCTTCGAGAGGAGGGCGCCAGCGCCGCCGATGGCCAGCATGTAGACGGCCTTGTGGTCCTGTAGCGACTTTTTCACGACGCTGCCGCGGCCGCCCTTGCCGATGATGGCTTTCAGCCCCTGGTCGAGGATCGCCGGTGTGAACGGATCGAGGCGCATGGCGGTCGTCGGGCCGGCGGAGCCGATGACGCGCCCCGGGCGGGCGGGCGACGGGCCGACGTAGTAGATGATCTGCCCGGCGA
>JBQTJG010000625.1:0-2916 GCA_052387355.1 Armatimonadota bacterium
CTCGGAGGACGGGATGGCGACCCCCGAGTTCAGGTGCCCGACCACCAGCAGAATGTCCGGATCGGTCACCAGGTTCTTGGCGTTAGCCACGCCGACATCCGGCTTGGCCTGGTCATCAAACGGCACCAGTTCCAACTTGAATCCCATGGTGCCGGCCACGCCGGAGTGCTGCTCGATGGCAAGCTGGGCGCCGTTCTTGATGCCCTCGCCCAGGACTGCCTGGCCGCCGGACAGCGGGCTCTGGGTGGCGATCTTGATCGTCGTCATCGCGGCGGCCCGCACCGGCATCTGCACCGGCAGAACCAGCGCGACGATCGCCACAATGGCAACTGCCACCATCAGGACGTTCAACCGCTTCATAGGCATCTCTCCCCTTGTTCTGAGTGTCGATCTTGGCGTCGAAGGTGGTTCGCCGACGCCCGTCCACTTCCCTCTTCCGGGTACAGACCTCCGGCCTACTCACCCAAGACTGCCCTCCAACCTCACGGAAGTCAGCCGGCCGGCACCCCTCGCCCGCTGCACAGCCAGCGCGGCCACCGCCAGGTCCTGGACGGCATTGCCGACGGATTTGAACACCGTGATCTCGTCCGCGGAGCGCCGGCCGATGCGGCCGGTTGCGGCCTCGCCGATCTCGCCGCGGATCCCTTCTGCCCGAAGCACGCCCTCCTTTATGGGAACCAGCAGATCGCCGGCCTCAGCCAGGGCACCGGTCCGGCTGTCCACGAACACGGCGGAGCGTCCGATCACGTCCGAATCGAGCTCCCGCGACTCGGGCTGAAACGCGCCCACCGCGTTGATGTGGACGCCCGGACCGACGGCGCGCCCCGGAAATACCGGCGTCGGACTCGTCGTCGCCGTGACCACGATATCGGCTCCGCGCACCGCGACTTCAGGAGTGGGCGCGACCAGCACCGTACCACCGTGCATCCAGGCCTGCTCCCTGGCCCATGCGGCGAACGCCTGCACCCTGTCCGGATCGCGCCCGACGACGCGAATCTGGGTCACCGGCCGTACGGCGCACACGGCCTCGAGCTGCGTTCGCGCCTGGACGCCCACGCCGAAGAGGGCCACGATGCTGGCGTCGGGCAGGGCCAGCAGATCGGTCGCCACACCCGAGGCCGCGCCGGTGCGGAGGGCCGTCAGCGACGCCCCCTCCAGGATCGCCAGCGGCCGGCCGTCCACAGGGTCAAACAGCAAGACCACGGCCTGGATGATCGGGGTCCCGGACGTGACATTCTGGGGAAAGACTGAGACGAGCTTGGCGCCGATGATTGCCGGGCCACCGGCGGCTTCCCCCAAAGAGGGCACCGTCAACGTCTCGGAGCCGGTCGAGGCGCCAAGGGCCCCGGGCATCGCCAGCAAAAGGGCGTCGCTCCCTGGCACGGGCACGGCGGTGCGCACAGGAGCGACCGCCCGTCCGGCCGAGAGCGCGATAAAGGCCTGACGCACAACGACGATGGCGTCGCGCATCGGAACCAGCGCGCGGACGTCGTCGGCCGATAGGGCCAGCACCGCTAGCCCCGCAGCAGGTTCCGCAGGATGAACAGGACGTTCGCCGGACGCTCGGCGAGCCGTCGCATGAAATACGGATACCACTGAGTGCCGTACGGGACGTAGATCCGGACACGGCGCCCTTCGCGGCGCAACTGCTCCTGAAGGTCCCGCCGGACCCCGTAGATGAACTGAAACTCGAAATGATCCGGCGCAATGCCCTCGCGGGCGGCCTGTGCGATGGCCGCGCGGATCAGGCGCTCGTCATGCGTGGCGATCGCATGGTAGCCGTCATCGCGCAACAGGCGCTGCTGCAGCTTCAGATAGCCGGCATCGACGTCGCTCTTGCGCGGATAAGCCACGGACGGCGGCTCGGCGTAGGCGCCCTTGACGAGCCTGATCGGGACGCCAAGCCGGAGCAGCCGATCGACATCGGTAGGGCTACGGTACAGGTAGGCCTGGATGACCGCACCTAAGGCCTCGTACCCTTCTCCGCGCAGCCGTGTGATCACATCGAGCGTCCGATCGACGTAGGGCGAGTGCTCCATGTCGACCCGGATGAACCTTCCGGTCGCCCTGGCCGCGTCGAGGATCCGGCGCAGGTGGGAGGCGGCGAGGTCCGTGCTGGTGTCCAGACCCAGTTGGGTCAGCTTTACCGCCACATAGCAATCGACGGAGAGTCCACGAAGGTGCTCGAGGATTTCCACGTAGGCGGCGGCCGCGGCTTCGGCCTCCTGCAGGGTCGTGGTGCGCTCGCCCAGGTGATTGAACGAAGTCAGAAACCCGGCCCCGGCGAGCCGTTCGATCACCGCGAGCGCCTCGGCGAGAGACTCACCCGCGACGAATCGCCGCGACGCCCGGCGCGCCACGGGATTCCGCAGCACGAACGCCCTCGCGCGGGCGTTCTCGGAGAGCGCAATGAGCGCGCGTCGCAGCACCGGCCGGTCTGGATTACGGGTAAATGCCCCGCAGGTAGAGAGCCTCCGCCACCCGGTCGACGGCCCTGATGAGCGCCGCAGTCCGTAGGCTCGTACGCCGTTCTTCGGCCGTTTGCGCGACCTGCCCGAAGCTTCGCACGATGATGCGCTCGAGGTTCTCGTTCACCTCATCCTCACTCCAGAAGAACTGCTGCAACCCCTGGACCCACTCGAAGTATGACACGATCACCCCGCCGGCGTTCGCCAGGATGTCGGGGATGACGGTGATCTTGCGGTCGTCCAGCACGTCGTCGGCGCCCGGGGTGACCGGGCCGTTGGCGCCCTCGACAATGAGACGCGTGCGCAGCCGCGCCGCGTTCTCAGCCGTAATCTGACTCTCGAGGGCGCTGGGAACGAGAATGTCACAGGGCAGCTCCAGGAGCGCCTCGTTCGTGATCGGTTCGGAGGCCTGAAAGCCCTTCACCGAGCCGGTGCGATTCTTGTGCTC
>JBQTJG010000626.1:0-19800 GCA_052387355.1 Armatimonadota bacterium
GGCCACAAATCTGCAGAATGCGGCCTCACCGCCCTTGAAGCGAAACGGGAAGCAGCCGACCCAGACTCTCTGGTTGAGCACCAGGTCTATCTCGCCGCCGACGTTCTCAGCGTGGAACACGCCCTTGGGGAAGAGCCTGGTGTGCGTGGCCTGGTAGTCCTTCGGCCAGGGGAAGGCCTCGTCCATCGACATGCCGATCTTCTGCTCGACCTCGGGAACCAGGTCGCGACGCGCGTCACGCACTTTGGTGTTGAAGGGGTGGTCGGTCGAGATCGCGTCGATGGCCATCCACCGGATGCCGCGGTCGAGCACCCATTCGCAGAACTCTGCGCGCGGACCGGGATGCCGGAGAAAGGCGCGCGGCAGGTTGGGACGGGCATCGAGGTGCTGTGCCTTCGTTGCCGCCGACCAGTCCTCAGTATAGTAGGCGTGATAGCCCGTGTGGATCACCAAAATGTCGCCGCGCTCGATCTTGATGTTGTGCTTCTTCTCCCACTGCTCGAAGTGCTGCGGCCCGTAGATATCGTAGTCGCCAATTCCGAACTGCTGGAGGTCAACGATGCAGGCCGGCCCAACCAGCGTGCCGATGGGAATCCCTGCCACGTCCGGTCCCGGATCATTGAAGTGCAGCGGCGAGTCGAGATGCGTCGCGATATGGTTGGTGCTGCTGATGTGCTGGGCGTTCACGCCCTCGAAGGCCATCTTCTTGACCCACTTGATCGTGGGCCCTTCGTAGTAGGCGAAGGGCGGCGAGTCCACGCTGAAGTTCTGCGAGAGATCGAGCACCCGCGCCTTCGACAGGTCAAACGACTTCATCTACGTCCCTCCAGCACGTGAGTTGACCACCGTGTAACGTTGACCGCGAGCGGCTCTCATCGCCGCCGCTCGACGATCCGATCGATGACCTCGTCGATCTTCTCCTCGCGCTTCACGATCGCGCGGAACACCTCATTGACCTTCTGCGTCACTTCGGCGGGGACGTTCTTCGGCGGCGTCAACGTCATGCCTGCCCCAGGTCGCATCTCGTAGTATCCGCCGCGCTCGCCCCTTAGGATCTTGCGGGTCACGTCGATGTACGGCCGCTGGAAGTTCAGCAGCAGTGACGAGGCGAACAGGTTCGGGGCCAGGCTGGTCTTGTCGGTGTAGAAGGTCGTAAGCAGCACTGGCCGCCGCGCGGTCCGCGCCGCCTCGATCACGCCCACGGCGCCGAGGTTCACGACGATCAGAATGACGTCCACCCCGGCGGCGATCTGCGTCTCCGCGCCCTGACGGGCGCGCACCGGATCGTTCTGATCGCCGACAAACGCGTATACGACTTCCGCGTTTCGATTGTACTTGTCCACCGCCTGGAAGACCGCGTTCAGCGAGGCGATGAAGTCGGGCAGGCGGATGCCCGAGAGAAATCCAATCTTGTTTGCCTTGGTCGTGAGCGCGGCCAGAACGCCCAACGCGTAGAAGCCCTCGTAGAACTTGCGGCCGATGTTCCAGACGTTCGGCGGCAGGTTGGGGACCTGCCCGCTCGACTCCATGATGAACACCGCGTCAGGGAACAGCGGCCCCAGCTTCTGGACAATCGTCAAGAACTGCCCGCCGTGGAACGCGATGATGGTGTAGCCGGCGTTGAGATACTCGCGGGCCACGCGCTCGGCGTCGGCCACGCCAACATTCTCGGAATGCGCCACCTCGACCCCGGTCGTCGTCCTCACCTCGAGCAGCGCCTGATAGCCGACGAAGTTGAAGTCGGCGTCCTGGATCGTGCCAGGCATGATCATGGCCAGGCGCGGCTTTGCCGGTCCCGCTGACGCGGGACGATCGGGCCAGACGCCGAGCCCAAACATCGCGATCAATATAAGCGCTGTCATGCGCCACCAGAGTGGTCTCATTATCGTTCCCTCCTCGCTCTCTTGTGCCACCATCTTTTCTGAGCTACACGCGCGCCTCTCGATCGTACGCCCTTCCCAGCGCCTGCGGCGCCTCGGCGCCGCGAGAGACGCGGATGAGGGCTACGATCGCAAACAGGTACGGCAGCATGAGCATGAATTGGGTCGGGATGCCGCGCGCCTCAAGCGCCAGCCGAAACTGCAGCGCCTCGACGTACGCGAAGAGCAACGCGCCGACCAGAATGGCGCCGGGCCGCCATCGGCCGAAGATCACCAGCATGAGCGCGATCCAGCCTCGCCCCGCGCTCATCCCTTCGGTGAACGTCCCGGTGATTGTCATCGGCAGCGTCGCCCCAGCCAGCCCGATGAGCATACCACCCAGGATGGTCGCAAAAAACCGGAGTTTGAAGATGTCGATGCCGACCGCATCGGCTGCCCGAGGGTTCTCTCCCGCCGCCTGCAGGCGGAGCCCGAGCGTCGTGCGCGTCAGCAGGACGTACGCCGCCGCCACCAACGCCGCAGCCACGTAGACGAGTACGTGCTGTGTAAACAGAATGGGACCCAGGAATGGGATCTCACTGAGCCCGGGTAGGGCCACGCGCGGCAGGGTCGGGATGCGCTGGGGCACGAACTGCACCCCGACGAATAGGCGATAGATGAGCGACGCCAGGCCCACCGTGAGCACGAACAGCGTCAGCCCGACCGTGATTTGATCCCGCCGGAGCGCAATAGCGTAGTAGGCCAGCACCGCGGCGACCGCGCCACCGGAGAGCATCGCCAGCGCCATGCCGGCCTCGAGCCGACCAGAGAAGAACGCGCCCAAGAATCCCGTCACCGCGCCGACGAGCACCGTGCCCTCGATCGACAGGTTCAGCACGCCGCTGCGCTCGGTGACCGCTTCCCCAATCGCCGCAAGGATCAATGGCACCGTCATGGTCACGGTCAGGTGCAGCAGGTCGCGATCGACGAAGAAGCCCGGCGTCATGGTCCACCTGCCGGTGCGGGGAGCGCGGTGCGAGCAGCGCTCCGGCGTTCCACGGACGCGCGCCAGCCTTCGGCGAGCAGCAGCACCAACAGCACTACCGCCTGGAATACGAAGACCGCGCTCGCCGGGAGTCCGATCGAGCGCTGGAGCGAATCCGACCCCACAAGCAGGCTGGCGAAGAGGAGCGCCGCCAGCATAGCGCCGATGGGATGGCGCCGGGCGATGACCGCGATGAGGATCGCCATCACGCCGTAGCCGGGTGTGAGGCCGAGGATGAGCCGGTGATGGAACCCTGAGACTTCAATCGCCCCGGCCAGGCCGGCCAGCGCGCCGGAGAGCGGCAGGGCGATCATGGTGATCGCGGCGATCGAAATGCCGCCGATCCGCGCGGCTCGGGGATTGTCTCCGACCGCCCGGATCTGATAGCCCAGGACGGTCCGGTCGAGCAGCCATCCCACGCCCAACCCGGCGAGCACCGCGAGCACGATGCCCGAGTGCGCCCCCGCGCGTTCAAGGATCAAAGGCAGAGTCGCGGCGTCGGGAATCGGCCGTGTGATCGCCTCTCCCGCGATGGGATCGTTCCACGGACCGGTGGCCAGAAACTCGGTGAAGAAGAGCGCGACGAAATTGAGCATCACGGTCACGAAGATCTCACTGACACCGAATCCCGCGCGCAGCACGGCGGCGATCAGGGCGAGCGTCATCCCCCCGGCGAACCCGGCCAGCAACACGAGCGGCACCATGATTCCCTGCGCGAGCCCGGCATCAGCCAGGGCGAATGCCGCGCCCGTCGCCGCGATCGCACCGGCGTAGATCTGTCCATCCACCCCGATGTTGACAAAACCTCCCCGCATGCCGGCGACGACCGCCAGGCTGCCTAAGATGAGCGGTGTCGCCTTGTTGAGCGTCTGGGCCAGACCGCCGATGCTGCCGAACGATGCGGACACTATGGTGGCGTACGCCGTCGCCACGTTGCCTCCGAGCAGCGCGATAAAGACTCCGATGATCACGGCCGCGGCAGCGACTGCGAGGACGTAGACTACGGTCTCGATGAAACGCGCGCTGCGGATGGCCAGCGGTCGTGCCATCACGCCGCATGCTCCGATCTCACGCCGCGGTCCCGGACATGAGGGCGCCGATTCGATACGCGTCGAAACCGGCCCGGTCGAATGCGCCCGTGATCCTGCCGGAGGCCATCACAAGAATCCGATCGCACAGGCTCATCAGTTCATCGAGGTCCTCGGAGACGATGAGCACCGCGCCGCCGCGCCGGCGGAACGCCCGCATCTGGTCGTGGATGAATCGCGTCGACGGCACATCCAGCCCCCGTGTCGGGTTCATGGCTACGAGCAGGCGCCCGCCGGCGCGCTCGCCCAGCGCCAGGGCTCGGGCCACCAGGACCTTCTGAATGTTGCCCCCGGAAAGCGACGCGGTCGGCGCGCCTGGACCGCGGCAGACGATCCGGAATTCTCGGATGGCCTCGTTGGTGAGCTCGTTCGCCACGCGATTATCGTAACCCCAGCCGCGGAAGACGACGTGGTGCAGCCCGAGCATCATCGTGTCGGCGACGCTCTGCCGGGGCAGGATGCCATCGGTGAGGCGGTCTTCGGGCACGAACGCCACGCCGCGCGCCAGCCGCCCCGCGACCGAGACATGGGTCACGTCCACGCCGTCCAGCGTGATGGTCCCGGAGGCGACTCGGCGCAGGCCGAGGATCGCCTCCGCCAGTTCTCGCTGCCCGTTGCCAGATACGCCGGCGATGCCCGCGAGTTCGCCAGAAGCGATCGTGAACGTCGCATCGTGCAGAACAGGGACGCCACGCTCGCCGTGGACGGTCAGCCAATCGACGACCAGCGCGGGCGCGCCGGCGGACGGCGGGACATCGGGCGCCGCCTCAGGCAGCCGTTCCCCGATCATCAGCTCGACGAGCCGGCCGGCGTCGGCTGCGCCGCGATCGAGTGTGGCGACGACCCGACCCCGGCGCATAACGGTGCTCCGGTCGCTGGTGGCCAGCACCTCGCGGATCTTGTGGGTGATGAAGACGACCGTCATCCCTTGCGCGGTCACCTCGCGGAGCGTCGCGAAGAGGGTATCGACCTCCTGCGGCGTCAGCAGCGTCGTGGGCTCATCAAGGATCAGGATGCGCGCGCCCCGGTAGAGCGCCTTGAGGATCTCAACCTTCTGCTGCACGCCGACGGGCAGCGACGCAACGTTCGCGTCGAGGTCGACACCGAGGCCGAAGCGCTGCGCCAGTGTGGCGACCTCCTCCCGCCGGCGGCCCCGCTGCACGATGACGCCCCCACCTTCTCGGCCGAGGATCACATTGTCAAGCACGGTCAGGTGTCCAACAAGCTCAGAGTGCTGGTGGACCATCCCGATGCCGATCGCCACCGCGTCACGTGGCGCGGCGACGGTCACCGGACGTCCGTCGAGGATGATCTGTCCCATATCGGCCCGGTAGAGCCCGCTCAACACGTTCATCAGGGTGGTCTTACCGGCCCCGTTCTCGCCGAGCAGTCCGTGGATCTCCCCGGCACGCAGGCTGAAGTCGACGCCGGCGAGCGCGACGACCTCGCCAAACGATTTGACGATACCATGCATCTCGAGGAGCGGACGATCAGGCACAGGGGACCTGGTGAGCGGGATGCCGTGCATGCTGGTCATGCTGAGTCTCCCGTGCAAGACACCTGCCAGGGGCCGCCCACAGGCCAAGTTGCACCTGCTTCATCGCCTCAAGATAGGGCAGCATGACCTTCTCGACCCGACAGATCCTTGCAAAATGGAACAGATCCCTCGGACTTGATCCTTTCCGATCCCGGCAGACCCTCACAGGTCTTTGGCCAAGACTGACAGCTCCCGCCTCGTAGGGAAGGCGCGCAGGGTGCCGCGACGAGTGACGGATAGCGTGGCAGCCCGGACGCCGAGCTGCGCGGCCGCGGACACGCTCAGACCGACCGCAAGGCCGCCGGCGATGACGCCGCAGACGACATCACCGGCGCCCGTCGTGTCCACCGCCTCCACCGCCTCTGCCGCGATGGTCGCCACCTGTTGAGGGTCGGCGACCATTGCGCCCTTCGCCCCGAGTGTCGTGATGACGGTGCCTACCCCTCGCGAGAGCAGGGTGCGTGCCGCACGAGCCGGTTCGGCCGTCTCCGTGAGCGTGGCGCTTTCCACCTCGTTGACGACCAACGCGTCGATGTAGGGCCACAGCTCGGCGTACCCATCCTGGATCGGCGCCGGGTTCAGGACCGCGCATGCGCCCCGCGCTCGTGCCGCCTGAAGACAGCAGCGGGTGGTTTCTACGCTCAGGTTCCCCTGCATCAGGAGAACGTCACCGGCCTGCAATTCCTCGAGGGCTAGAGCAGCATCCTGGGCGGTTAGTGATGCGGCCATGGCGTGAGAACTGACGATCACGTTCTCCCCCGAGGGCAGCAGGTAGATGATCGATGTATCGGTCCCGCCTGTCCGCTCAAAGAGGAAGCGTAGGTCGAGACCTTCAGCGGCCAGGCGCCCCCGAATATTGGTGCCGTCGGGATCTGTCCCCAGGGCGGCGCAAAGAAACACCCTGGCGCCGGTCCGCGCGGCCGCGACCGCCTGGTTGGCGCCTTTGCCTCCGACGTCGACTTCGGCTGAGTCCGCCAGTAGCGTTTCGCCTGCCATCGGCAGTCGCGGGATGCGAAAGGAACGGTCGACCGTGGCGTTGCCGACAACCAGGACTTTCAGACCTCAGCCCTCCTGGCTGGCGAGCCAGCGCATCGCCTGCCCCCACAGCCGCCCGTAACCGTCCCACTCACGACACGGCTGCGGACACCAGTGAGGGCCCACCTCGGACGCCCAGGCCAGCGTCCGGCCTCGGGCGACCTGCCGGACAGCGAGGATGGGCCGCTGCTGGTAGACGGCCAGGATGGTGGCCTCGGGCTTTGCGCGAAGGTGATTATAGCCCAGCAACGCCGGCCAGGCCTGCGGGACACCCCGCAAGATCGGATGCTCCGGGGCCACAACGTCGGGCATGAACCCTTCGGGCACCTCCACGCGATCGTCGTAGGGGAAGATCTCAACCGGAAGCACGGCCTCGACCGGAGTATCGTGGTAGTGGGCGGCGCCATAGATGCCGCTGAAGCTGTAGTAGCCACCTGCCATCGCCAGACCGCCACCCTGTTGCACGTAGTCCCTCAGTGCCGCGAGACGGTTGGGCATGGCGCGGCCGTGGAGCCACGTCTCCGGATGTAGCAGAAGGGTGTTGGCCCCCAGGTCGCTCAACACGACGATGTCGTAGGCGCGCAGCCTGTCCACGGTGGAGGGGAAGGCCTCCGCCGCCGCATGGGCTGGCATGTGGGTCACTTCCGCTCCGTTCAGCTCCAGCGCCCGCTGGAGGTGCTCCACACCTGTGTGGAATGTCGTACTGGAGAAAAAGTCCCACCCCTTGTAATGCGTCGCGGTGGTCATCCACGACTCTCCTGCAATCAGAACCTTGAGCTTTGCCATGGTTCACCCCAGGATCACCCGGTTCAGATCAACGCCCTCCTCGGCGACCACATCGAGCACCCGGCCGCCGTGCCGCGCCCAGCCAGTCAATGCCTGCGTACTGACCCGCTTCCGCCGGGCCGCGCTGTCACCCCTCGACGGGCACGGCCGCTTCACGCAGCACCTGGACGACGTTCATCAGCCCGCTGACCCGCTCGACGTCGACCGGGTTCCACCAGAGGCCCTCCACCTTGGCCCAGGTACCGACGATGGCTCCGTCCGCGATGAGAAGGAGTTCGGGGACGTTATCCGCGGTGAGCCCGCTGCCGACGATGACCGGCAGGGTGCTGGCCGTCTTGATGCCGCGGATTTCGTCGATGTCCGCGGCGTCCCCCGTGCGCTGTCCCGTCGCGATCAGGACGTCGGCGTCGAAGAAGATCGCATCCCGGGTCTGTTCCGCCAAGCTGCGGTCCCCGACGACGGCATGGCTGCCGTGCTTGACGTGGACGTCGGCGAAGATCGCGATGTCGTGAGCGCGCACCCAGGCGCGGAAGCGCATTGCCGCAGGCGCCGCGCCCTCGACGAAGCCTTCGTTCGCAACGTAGGCGTTGACCCATTGGTTGGCGCGAACAAATCGGGCGCCGCTCGCCTTGGCGACGGCGAGGGCAGGGAGCACGCCGTTCGCGAGGCAGTTGACGCCGAGCGGCAGCGGTACCTCCCGGACAAGGGTGACCGCAACGGCCGTCAGGGCCGCAACCGTCTCGTGCCCGATCCGCTCGGGTTTGGCGAACGGCAGATCTCCTGCGTTCTCGATCATCACACCGTCCGCTCCTCCTTTCCACCACGCGCGAGCATCGCGAAGAGCGGCGTCGATGAGCGCGGTCATCGGTTCGCCCTGGTAGCGGGGCGCTCCCGGCAGGGGCGGCAGGTGCACCATACCAATGATTGGCTTGCCGACGCCGAACAGGTCCGGCAGGGCGTTGGGTTTGGGGGGGAAGACTGGGTTGGCCATGTCAAGCCTCCTCGCCTCAGGCCTTGCGCTTCGTGTGGTATTGATAGCGGTCGCCGTCCGCATCTTCCAGGCGGGACCTGATAGCACTCACGCAGGATCGCATGGAGAGAACCCCGTGCGGCGATTGGTACGACGCCACGGAATCGCAGCCCTTCGTCGATCGCTGAAGGGAAAGCCGAGGGTGGCGTGTAATGGTATGCCAAATCTAATTGCTCTCCAGAGATGTTCGTTTCTTGAAGACGGACCAGGTGGGCGAAGAGGTCTCGGTGACGTCGCGTTCATCTCGATCCTTCGTGAGTCCGGTTGCGGTGGGACGCCGCTCCGAACCATCGCCGGGCTCTTCGCGCCCTCCGCCGGAGGCATGTCTTTGTCAATAGCACGCTGGGAACGGTAGCCCGGAGGAGAGGGGTTTTTCGTCTTCCAGCCAGCGGTGCATACTGTCCGGCACGCCGATCATTTCTCGACTCTTGGCTAGACCAGGCCGGCCAACTGATGGCTGTGGAGTAGTGATGGAGGAGGAGAAATGATGAGAAGACAACTGTTGGCCGCGTTCGTGCTCGCTGTGATCGGCAGCCTGCTGCTGGTCCCCAGTGGGCAGCCGACACCCCAGGCAGCGGCGAAGGTCGCGGTCGCTATAGCGTCTGTGGCTTCGGCAGCCGCCGCCCCCGCCCCAGCGCCGGCGCCGCCCAGAGCCAGGGTCACCCTCAAGTTCATCGCCAATCAGAACGATGAGCAGATCATCGCCTTCAAGAAGATCCTGGAGGCCTTCCAGAAGAGCGAGGGTGGCAAGTGGGCCCATGTGGACCTGGCTATCGAGGCAGTACCGTTCGTGGAGTTGTTTCCAAAGATCCTGACCTCGGTGGCCGTCGGGGCTGAGATGGACCTTATCCAGGCCGATGGCCCCGTGATGAAGCACTACGCCTTCAACCGTGTCCTGACCCCTCTGGGCAGGCATTTCACCGTCAGGGAGATGAGGCAGTGGCACCCGACTTCCATCGCAGAGGGCAGCTTCCGCGGCCAACTCTACGGCCCGCCGATCATGCAGTCGTGCTCGATGCTCATGTACAACAGGGAGTTCACCGACGCTGCTGGGATCAGGCCGCCGACCCGGTTGGATGAGAGCTGGACGATGGATCAGGCCCTGGAGGCCTGGAAGAGGACCACCCGCGATCTCAACGGCGACGGAGTGCCGGACATCTGGGGCGTCCGCCTGGGCCAGGGGGTGAGCTACGCCGACTACGAGACCGGCATCTGGCGCCGCTCGAACGGCGAAAGGGGCAGCAACACGTTCAAGGGCGTGGCCGACGACGGGGTCACCTTCAGGGGATACCTGGATACCCCCGAGGCCATCGAGGCAATGCAGTTCTTCCAGGAGCTGCACCTCGTGCACAAGGTCACTCCGATCGAACCCGTTCCCAACATCTTCGAGTCCAAGAAGGCGGCCTTCATGATCACCCCGGACAACCGCATTGGCGCAATCAACCGCCTGTACCGGGATGGCAGCTTCAGGTGGGGGGTGACCGGCATCCCCTACTTCAAGACCCAGTTGTGCCACACTGGGAGCTGGCACTACGGTATCTCCGCGAATACCAAGAAGCTCAACGAAGCGCTGGCCTTCGTCAAATTCGCCGCAGGCAGGGAAGGCTCCCGCATCTGGTACGACAATGTGCGCCAACTCCCGGCTAACCTGGAGATCTACAACCAACTGTCGGAGTACCGATCCGGCGGGCAGCAGGAGCTCTTCTTCGAGGGCATGACGAGGATCGGCGTCCCGCGTGTCCAGACTCCGGGCTATCAAGAATATTTCCAATTCTTCCTGGAGATGGCCACCAACATCTCCACAGGGGCCAACGTCAGGCAGGAGATGGAAGCCGCAGTGCGCCGCATCGAGGCGGCGCTGCGCCGGTACAGGGGGTGGAATCAGTAATCTGACCCCCTAGTCCCCTCCCTGCGAGGGAAGGGGGAGATTCGCGTGGCGGAAATACAACTCCCTCCCGCTTTGGGGAGGGGCAAGGGGAGGAGTTTTCTCTGTGGCCACGACGGCCGCGACGGCTACCACAGTCCGCCCCCTGTTGAGTCCTGCACAGCGCCGGCGCCGTGAATACCTGGGCGCCCTGCTGTTTGTCCTACCGGCGCTGATCAACTTCGCCGTGTTCCGTTATTTCCCCATCGTCTCAGCCTTTTGGGTCAGCCTATGGGACTACAGCCTGCTGGGTGGGTTCGGCGACTTCCTTGGCTTGCAGCAATACACGCGCGCCCTGGAGGATCCGATCTTCTGGAAGTCGATGCGGGTGACCGTCCTGTTCGTACTGCTCAAGGTCCCGTTTCAGGTGATGCTGGCGCTGGGCCTGGCGCTGGTCACCCAGCGGGAGGTGCGCGGCATGGGGGTGGTCCGCTCTGCCATCTTCACCCCGGTGGTAAGTTCGATCATCGTGGTCAGCATCGTCTGGGCCATGATGTATCACGCGCAGCAGGGTCTGATAAACAGCATGTTGGCGACCATCGGATTGCCCCGCCAGCGCTTCCTGAGTGACCCAGCCCTTGCCCTGCCAGCGATGACCCTCATGACGATCTGGAAGGACGTTGGGTTCAGCATGATCATCGTCCTGGCCGGCCTCAAAGGCATTTCCTCGGAGTACTACGAGGCGGCCGCCATTGACGGAGCCGACCGTTTGCAGCAGTTCTGGTACATCACCCTCCCTCTTCTCAAGCGGGTGATGCTCTTCGTGGTCGTCACCCAAACGATCCAGGCGTTCCAGGTGTTCGCCCCGGCGTACGCCATGACCCGCGGCGGGCCCCAAGACGCGACGAAGGTCATCGTCTACTACATCTACCAGCACGCGTTCGCTTTTCAGGAGATGGGCTATGCCAGCGCGCTGTCGATTATCGTGCTGTTCATCATTTTGGCGGTAAGCCTGGGACAGATGCGGGTCCTGCGTTCGAACGTGGAGCACTGAGCTGACCGTGAATGGCTGACGGATCGCCCGTATCGGAGAAGACGTTGGCCGGGACCCCGGGAGTGCTCGTGCCTGCGCGGGCCATCAAACAGGCTCGTCCCGCCTCCGCCTCCAGGCTGGCCCGGCAGGCGATCTGGCGCACGGTCGAGTACCTGTTCTACGCCGCAGTGGTCGTGATCTTCGTGACGCCCTTCGTCTGGATGATTCTCGGCAGCTTTCGCCGCGAGACCGAGATCTTTGAGTACATCTACCCGCTCACCGTGCGGACCTTCCTCCCGGTCAAGTGGACGCTCGAAAACTACCTGGCCGTCCTGGGGCTCTCGGAGGAAGGGCGGAGGTTTGGCCTGGACTTCGGACGAGCCCTGTTCAACTCGGCTTTCGTGTCGACGGCGGTCGTCTGTCTCTCCTTGATCTTCAACACCTCCGCCGCGTATTTCTTCGCCAGGCTGCGCTTCCCGGCCAAGGACGTCCTGTTCGTATTTGTCATCGCTACAATGCTGATCCCCTGGGAGGCCACCATCGTCCCACTCTATCTGGTGGTCCGGATGCTGGGCCTGCAGGATGGTTATGGGGCCTTGATCTTCCCCTGGTACGCCAGCCCGTTCATCATCTTTGCGCTGCGACAGTTCTTCGAAGAGATCCCTCGTGAGCTGGACGAGGCGGCCATCATGGATGGCGCCACCCGGTTACAGATCCTGCGCCATGTCATCGTGCCCAACTCCGTGCCGGCCCTGGTGACGATGTCCCTGCTGGAGTTCCAGTTCATCTGGAACCTGTTCTTCTGGCCTCTGGTCGCGGTAGGCAAGAAGGAGTTCCAGGTCATTCAGGTCGTCATTGCGGCCCAGACCACTCAGGGACAGGTGTACTGGGGCCGCACGTTCGCCGGAGCCGTCTTGGCCTCCGTCCCAGTGATCATCCTCTTCCTAGCGATGCAACGGCACTACGTGCGCGGGGTGGTGCTGAGTGGATTGAAAGGATAGTGGGGAGCGAACGGATATCAACGTCCCCAGACGGATCATCATCGACACGGACCCTGGCGTGGATGACTCCATGGCCATCCAGTTCGGCCTGAGGTCGCCCGAGCTTCAGGTCGACGCCATTACCTCGGTCTTTGGAAATACCTCGGTGGAGATCACCACCCGCAACGCGCTGAAGAACCTGGAGATGGTCGGACGACCTGATATCCCGGTGGCCGCCGGCGCCGGCAGGCCCCTCATGCGCCCCTTCAACGGGCGTGGCTCTCTCATCCACGGTGAGGACGGGCTGGGCAATTCCCACCTGCCTCCACCGCGCCTGCAGCCGTCTGGCTGGCGTGCCGCTGAGCTGATCGTCGAGCGCATCATGGCCGCCCCCGGCGAGATCACGGTTCTGGCCCTCGGCCCCCTGACCAACCTCGCCCTGGCCGCCAGCCTGGAGCCGCGCATCGTTCAGAACGTCCGCGAGGTGGTGTTCATGGGCGGGGCGGCCACCGTGCGCGGCAACGCCGCCCCGGCGGCCGAAGCGAACATCCACAATGACCCCGAGGCGGCCAAGATCGTCTTTCATGCCGGCTGGCCCCTGACCATGGTGGGGCTGGACGTGACAACCCGGGTGCGGATGAACCGATCCCATCTGGAGCGGCTGCGCAACGCCGGCACTCCGACCGGCGATTTTCTCGCGGCCATCATGCCGCACTACCTGAATCGCTATCGGGAGCGCTATGGGCTCGACGGCGAGATGTTCGTTCACGACCCCTCGGCCATGATCTACTTGATCGATCCCACGTTGTTTAAGGCTCAACAGGTCTACGTCGACGTGGAGACCCGGGGGGAGGCCACCGCCGGTGAGACCGTCCCCGATTTTCGCAATCGCTGGGAGAAGACCCCTAACGTCAATGTCTGCCTGGAAGTGGATGCGGAGAGGCTGGTCAGGCTGTATTTCGAGCGGATCCTCGCCTGAATGGTGTGGCCGCTGCGACACCTGCTGCCGGAAAGGGAGCACTAACCCGTGACCATCGACGACCCACAATACCATATCCATTGCCGCCGCGGGGACGCAGGGCGCTATGTGTTGTTGCCCGGTGACCCAGGCCGCTGCGTCCGGATTGCTCGGCATTTTGATAGCGCCCGGCTCGTGGCTCAGAATCGTGAGTATACGACCTACACGGGGACGCTGCTGGGCGAACCGGTATCGGTGACGTCAACCGGCATTGGTTGTCCATCTACTGCCATCGCTGTGGAGGAGCTCGTCGCGATCGGCGCCGATACGCTGATTCGGGTAGGGACCTCGGGTGGGATGCGCCGCGACGTGCTGCCGGGCGACGTCGCCATCGCCCTGGCCGCGATCCGCGATGAGGGGACCAGCCAGCAGTACATGCCCCTGGCCTTCCCCGCCGTGGCCGACCTGGATGTGGTCTGGGCGCTCCGGGAGGCCGCACGTGGTCACGGCGTGCGCCACCATGTCGGGGTTATTCACTCCAAGGATTCGTTCTATGGCGAGCGAGCACCGGAGCGCATGCCGGTGGCCGGCCAACTGCTGGCCAACTGGCGGGCTTGGATCGCTGGCGGGGCGCTGTGCTCAGAGATGGAAGCCGCCACCCTCTTCGTGGTGGCCAGGGTGCTCGGGGTGCGGGCCGGCGGGATCATGGCGGTGGCCTCCCAGCAGGAGATGGGACTGCGTGCCACAGACGAGGGACGCCTGCAAGCTCAGGAGACGGCGATCCGCGTGGCCGTTGACGGACTGCGACGGCTGATCATTCTGGACCGAGGCAAATGAGGGGAGAACGTCGCATGCGGCGGATGATCCTCGACTGTGACCCAGGCCACGACGACGCCTTTGCCATCCTGTTAGCGGCGCGACATCTCCATGTCCTGGGCATCACCACCGTCTCAGGGAATCAGAGCCTTGACAAGGTCACCGCCAATGCCCTGAAGGTCGTGGAGTTCGCTGCGCTGACCCGCATCCCCGTGGCCAGGGGTTCTGATCGCCCCCTGATCAGCCAGCCGCAGCATGCTCCCGAGATCCATGGTGAGACGGGACTGGACGGGCCGCAGCTCCCGGCGCCGACGACTCCACTTCACCCAAAGCATGCCGTCGATTTCATCATTGACACCGTGATGAGCACCGACGGGGTGACGCTGGTCCCGACCGGCCCATTAACCAACGTCGCCACGGCTCTGCGGCGGGAGCCGCGCCTGGCGTCTCGGCTCGTGGAAATCAGCCTGATGGGTGGTTCCCTGACCTTCGGCAACACGACCCCGGCAGCCGAGTTCAACATCTGGTGCGACCCTGAGGCCGCCCATATCGTCTTCACCAGCGGCGTGCCCATCAAGATGTGCGGCTTGAACCTCACACGCCAGGCCGAAGCCGGCGAGGCCGAGACTGAGCGCATTCGCCGCCTGGGCAACCGGACCGGCCGCATTGTGGCCGAACTCCTGGACTTCTTCCGCGGTACGCTGAGGCGGATGTTCGGACTGAGCGGTGGCTCGTTGCACGACCCTTGTGCCGTGGCCTGGCTGATCGACCCCAGCCTGATCCAGAGCCGGCCGATGCATGTGGCCATCGAGCTGAACGGCCAGCTGACCCGCGGGATGACCGTGTGCGACTACCGGCATTTGCGAGGCGCAGTTAGCGAGGAGATGCCTGGTCAATCAGTCCACCGCGGCGCACCGCCCAATGCCGAGGTCGGGCTGCACATCGATAAACAGCGCTTCTTCGATCTGCTGACTGATACCCTGGCCACGTACCCATGAGCGGTCTCGGCCAGGCCGAGATGATCCGCGCGGTTAACCTCACAAAGCGGTACGGTACCTTCGAGGCTGTGGCCGGGCTCAATCTCCACATCCGGCCCGGAGAGATCTACGGGTTCCTCGGCCCCAACGGAGCCGGAAAGACCACCACGTTATTAATGCTCCTGGGCGTCATCCAGCCGACGGCCGGCGAGATTCGCCTGTTTGGCCGTCCGTTGCACCAGGATTATTTCGCGTTGAAGAGACGCCTCGGTGTGGTGGGCGAGCATCAGTTCCTCTACACTGACCTGACCGCTCACGAATACCTCGCGTTCTTTGCTGATCTCTATCGGGTGCCGAACACGGCACGCCGGATCGGCGAGGTCCTGGAACGCGTCGGGCTCTGGGAGTGGCACGACACCCTCACGCAAGGGTTCTCCCGTGGGATGCAGCAGAAGCTGGCCCTGGCGCGCGCGCTGCTGCACGAGCCCGAACTCCTGATCCTGGACGAGCCGGTTTCAGGCCTGGACCCTCACAATCTGGTGCAAGTTCGGGAGTTGCTTCTGGCCGAGAACCGTCGAGGCGTGACGATTTTGATGTCGTCTCACATCCTGTCCGAAGTGGAACGCATCGCCCACCGGGTGGGGATCATCAGCGGCGGACGGCTGGTGGCCGAGGACAGCATGGACGGTCTACGGCGCTGGCTGTGGCCCGAGGTTCGTCTGCGGGTCGAGCTGGTTGAACTGCGGCCCGAGATCGAAGCAGCGGTGGCCGATCTCCCATCGGTGCGAGCTGTGAACACCCAAGGCCACTGCCTGGTCGTCGATCTGAACGGAGTCGGCGATGCCCGAGCGGAGGTGTCACGAGCCATCAGCGGCCAGCGCGGGGTGATTGTTGGCATGAATGCTGAGGAACGAGACCTGGAACAGGCGTTCCTGGCGATCACCGAAGGGGATGTGCGGACGCTGACGGAACAGAGGCCGAGAGCTGGACGGGAACGCAGGCCCGCCGGTACGCCATTGGCTTCGCCGCCTAAGTACACGACCGCCCTTGAGGAAGGGCGGAGCCACGTCAGCGCGTCCTCGCCGTTTCGTGGAGGGGCCGCGGCGGGGATCGACCGCTGTGGCGTTTCGACAGTCCTGAGGCGGGAGGCACGGGGCCTGTTGCGGGGGGCCGGCCCCTATGGCGTTCTATCCCTGGCGTTTCTGGTCGCGGGGCTGCTGGTGCGCAACCATCTTACATTCATCACGCAGAGCGGCCTGCTGGTCCATTCTGGCCCCTTCGACCTGCCCCTCCTGCTCGGGCTCCAGCTGACGGCGCTGTTCCTGGCGCTGTTGGCGGCCACAACCGTCGCTCGCGAGAGGGACCGGGGAACGCTGGAGGTCCTGTTTTACGGGCCAATGAACACCCTGTCCTTTGTCCTGGGAGAATTCCTGGGGCACATGGTTGTTTACGGGCTCCTGAGCGCGGGACTGCTCGTCGGCTTCTTAGCCCTGGCCACGCTCAGTGGCTTCGTCTTCTCGGTCGCGCTGGTGATGGTGATCCTCCTGTCGGTCGTGAGCGCCTCGGCCACCGTAACTATCGGGCTGGCTCTCTCTGCCGTGGCGCGCACGGTCCGTACGGCAGTGGTCGGACTGCTCGCCCTGTTCGGCGGATTTACCGCCGTAGGCTTCGGCTACGCCTACCTGGCCGCCTTGCCTCTCCCGGGACACTATTACCACCCCTTGCTGTTCTTGAAGAGCACACTGGCGCTGTTGAGCCGGCTGGGCAACGCACTCTGGCCCCTTACGTATCTGGAGCGAGGGATGGAAGCCGCGCTGCAAGGCCAGTGGCTCCTTTATGGGAGGACGATACTGGCCTCCACTGCCCTTGGTCTCGCCATGCTCGTCGCCGCCACCGTGCTCCTGGAGCGCCGGGGGGTGCGAAGATGAGAGGAACGACGGTTTCGTTCTTCATCCTCCTCTATTGCCTGTACGTCGGCATGGCAAGCGCCTATGCCCAAGCGCCCCTACGGGAACGCCAGTTTGTCTACGGCGCCAACGCCTATGGGCCAGGCCGTTACGACGGGGTGTTCTTTCCACTCGCTGTAGACACGATGTACCTGCTGGCCGATGAGGTGAATATCGTCTCGGCCCGGTACACCCTCGTGTACTTCTGGCCCATCACGAACGAGTACCGGACGGACTGGGACGCCCTCAACCAGGACGTGCCTGGAATGCTGGAAGTGCTGCGCGATGGGCGGCTGGTCCAGGCGCTTGAGCGGACGACCTACGTGATCCAGTATCCACGAGGACAGGATGGAGGTCAGGTGCGGCTGTATGTGGGCGCTGAGGCGGAGAAGCGTTATGCTGCGTTCGAGGCCGCCCGTCAGGCATTCCGCGAAGCGGTCTGGGAGCACGCCCGCCTCCAGAGCGAGTACACGGTCGCGCTGGAGCGGGTCATCGTCCGCCGGGCTCGTGGCGAGCGGGCGCCTCTCCCCAAGCCGCCTCGACTGCCCGAGCCTTTCCGCCTGTACAGCACGGCGGTCCACCAGGGGTTCCCGATCCGTCTGCCGCCTGGGCACTACGACCTGCAGCTTCGCCTGCCGGATGGCCAGATTCTGCCTCAAAGCCGGCGCCGGCTGGTCGTCTTCGCCGCCCGACGAGCAGGGATTGGCTACACGGTCGTACCCCAGGCCCGCTGGACAACCCCTGAGCGCAGCGATGCGCCTGGGCAGGCAGTGTATGCTCGCCCGGGCGTGGCGCTCTACCTTCAGCCGTTTCTGGCTCAAGAGTACAACGAACTCTACTGGACTCGTCGCGGCAATCCGCAGAGCCTGGTCGGCAGCGAAGACCGCTGGATATGGATCTCGGCTGGCGGTATCTCGGCACGGGAACTCGAGATCCGCTCACCGAGTGGACTGCACCGTAGTGTCACGCGTCGACCCTACCGTGTCCGCCAGCTCGCCGGCTCAGGGCTGGGCTACGAAGTCGTAGAGCACCGGCCCGCAGGACCTGGAGAGCGACCACGGGACCCAGACTTCGAGGGCTATGAGCTGCGGTCCGATCCCGGCGCCGGCACACTGATCGTGCGACTGCTCGGAGCGGATGGAGCGCCCTTGCCCGGGAGCGAGCGGACGGTACGAACGGTGCGCAGCGACAACGCGTGGCGCCTCTGGCTGGTACCACTGGCGCCCTGGCTGGCTGCTGTGATCGGCCTATGGCGGCGCAGGCGCGGTGACCGCGCCAACCGTGCCGCAGACAAGGGACTGATAAACACGTGAATCCGGCCGTCTCAGGCCTGCACCCCGAATAGCGTTCGCGCGTTACGAGCGCCAATCCGTCCATAATCCTCTGATGAGAGCCCCTGGGCGGTCAGCGATGCCCGAACGGCATCGACATCGGCGATGCCAAACGGGTGGTCGGAGCCGAAGAGCAGGCACCCCGGCCCGACGAGCCGCAAGGCACAGGTGATCGCCGGAGCGTGATAGGCCAGTGTGTCGTAGAAGAAGCCGGTTAAGTAGCGGCTGGGCGGCTGCCGCAGGCTTCGCCCACCGACGGATCGGTACCAGACATCGAGGCGGCCGGCGAGGTAGGGAAGCGTGCCTCCCAGATGAGCCGCAATCAGCCTGAGCCGCGGGAACGTATCGAGCGCGCCAGAGAGGATGAGACGAGCCAGCGCGACGGTGGTCTCGAACGGGAACCCAAAGACGAGCGGCAGCGCGTGGTCGTACCCGTCGAGTTCATCGGCGCCAAGCGTGTAATGGGGATGAAGGAGCACGGGAAGGCCGAGCCGTTCCAGCCGCTCGTAAAGCGGCCACAGGGCATGATCGTCGAGACGCAAGCCTCCGGGCCGGGTCGACAGGATGATGCCTTTCACGCCGGCCTCCGCGACCCGGTCTAACTCCGTAAGCGCGGCCCCCAGATCCTGAAGAGGCAGAGCCGCGTAACACGAGAGCCGGTCCGGCCAGCGCCGGACAAGATCCAGCAGCAGGTCATTGGTTTGTCGCGCGAAGGCAGGCGCTTCCTCCGCAGGCAGGAAATCGTACCACGGATTCCCGAGGGAAATCACCGAGTGGCTGATCCCGTGGGCATCCATCCAACTCAGCTTCGTCGTGATCTCGTAGTAGCTGGCGTCCAGGGGGCGGCCAGGCGGCCCTCCTTCCGTCCTGCCAGACTCCTCAGGCGCGAAGATGATGAAGAACTCTTGCCCATCCACTTCTTCAACACGGGGAATTGTTCGTCGTCGTTTCAGCCGCTCGACATACTGGCGCGGGTAGATGTGGCTATGGACATCGATGATCATAACAAGACTCCGCCGGTTGAAGTTGAAGAGGAGTACATCCGCTTCATCCCGATTCGGCATTCCGTCGAGCCGGCCCTCTTCTCGGCTAGTCTCGGCAGAAACCAGGTCCTCGGCGCGGCCAGCAGGGAAACCATCCGGAGAAGCCTAATTCCTCGCCAATCCCATGGACCTGATCGTCAGGCGGGCAACGATCGCAGGCAACGCGCAGCCTGTCGACATTGGGATCCGCGCCGGCCGGATCGCCCAGATCGCGCCGGCGATTCCCGACCGCGGCGCTGAGGAGATCAACGCTGCCGGGCGGCTCGTCACCCCCTCCCTCATCGAGGCCCACATCCACCTGGACGCCGTCCTCACGGTGGGCGAACCCAGGTACAACGCGACCGGATCGCTCTTCGAGGGCATCGAGATCTGGGGCGAACGAGTCAAGTCCCTGACCCGCGACGACGTCAAGCGGCGCGCGGGACAGGCCATCACGTGGATGCTGGCGAACGGTGTCACGCACATTCGCACG
>JBQTJG010000627.1:0-3704 GCA_052387355.1 Armatimonadota bacterium
GTGAACGCAGTGGGGGACTGGCTGCGGGATTATCTGGACCCCCGCCTGCGGTTATAGTCGCCGTTTTCGGCCGAACCCCTGAGGATCCACCGATACCCGAGGGCCGCCTGGGTTCGTTCCATGAGGAAGACGAGTACGGCCGTCAGAACGATGCTGGGGAGATGTCCGCAGCTGAGGTGCGCCATTTTGGCAGAAAGGCGGTTATCTGTCAAAATGGTTCTACTATGGTCCGGAAGAAGACCACCGTGTACATCGAAGAGGACCTTCTCAAGGCCGCAAGGATTGTGGCGGAAAGATAGCTACAGCCCGCGGTCCGGGTTGGAGCGATGCTGGGCCGCGGGCAGCCGTGCTGAGAGACGATTATAGGCCGACGCCCGGCTAGGCCTCGCCCTTAATGTGGCGAATCACGGCGGCGAACTCCTCGGTCGGCGAGAAGTCGACGTACTCGGAGTCTTCGAGAGCCATCGGAGCGTGGCCGGGAGACCAGTAGAATGGTTGGCCAGCCTCGTAGACCTGCTCGCCGTCTTTCGTCTTCATCATCACCCGCCCCTTGACCATGTAGCCCCAGTGCGGGCAGGGGCAGAGGTCACCGGGCAGGCCTTTCACCGCGGGGCTGAGATCGGTTCCTGCCCGCAGCCTGACGAAGGCGACTGTCATCTCACCCACTTCGGCCGTCCGGAGTTCTACACCATCGCCCTGAATAGTGATGGGGACGTTCTCTCGGTCGATAACTCCCATGGCGAATTCCCCCTTCTTGTTTCTTGTCGCGTCGCCCCTTGCCCACGACTTGCCTCGTCCACGCATCACCTCCCCTTACAGAAGCTCGGCGATCATGGCCGCCGCTCTGGCGGCACCATCTGTCTCCACCGGGCGGTAGTGCGGAACCCCATGGATGCCCTCGGCAAAGGCCTGAGCGACAGCGTCTGGCGTCACCTGATCGAAGGTCATGCACCGACCGGCTTCGTAGCGGTCGAGCCTGTGGCGGACGTGGAAGTTCTGCTCAAAGTGGTGGCGGAGCGGTACGTAGACGAATGGCCTGCCAGCGGCGGTCAGTTCCATTGTCGTTGCCAATCCACCCTGGACCACCGCCATCTCACACGCTGCGAGGTAGCGGTGTAGCCCCGGCACGTACCCCTGGACCTCCAGTCCTTCCCGCGAGGGGAATGCCGCCGCATCGATCCGGGGACCGGCCACGACCACCATCCGGAGCTCCGGCACGCGCCGCTTGGCTTCCGGGAAGCTCTCGACCACCCGCCGGAGCAGAGAACCGCCCACGCCCGAGCCTCCGGCCGTCACGATACAGACGCGCTCGTCGGCGTGATAGCCAAGCGAGGCCCGGAGGACCGACCGGTCTTTGAATTCCGACGGGTCGAAGCCGGTAATGTAGCCTGAGAACTTGTAGTGCTCTACCGTCCAGTCTCGGATCAGGGGGAGCCCGGGGCCGAACCGGTCTGACACGACGTCGTCAGCATTGCCCACGAAGATCGCGCGGTCTCGGATCGACGGGAACCGTTCGACGTGCTCGATCATCTCCGCGTTCCAATCACTCGTGAGGAAGGCCTCGTATTCGCCACCGTCGGGCATGGGGAGAGCACCGACGAAATCGGTCAGCCAGACGTAGGGCGCACGCTTCAGTTCCGGGTTCTCGTGCAGGTAGTGGTCGATCTCCCAGGCCTCATCGCCAATCCAGAGATCGTAGTGCTCGTTCTCCACCACATCATGGAAGATCATGAAGTTGGCCAGCATGATCTCGTCCATCCGTCGCAGCGCCTGGAAGCAATGGAGATCGTGCTCGCCCGATTCCGCGTCGACATGCGCGACCTCGCTCGCGAGGAAACGCGACGCGGGGTGGATGCGCTCTCCCCGGTCCCGCAGGACGTGAGTGACGGGATCCTGGGCGAGCCACACGATCTCAAGACCGGGGTGCAGCTTCCTCAGTTCGTCAGCGATGGCGACGTCGCGCCGCGCATGTCCCAGGCCGATGGGGGAGGAGACGAACAGCGCGCGCCGGCGCCGATGTGTCCACCGCGTCCAGCTCCTCTCGGGCGTTCGCAGCCCGAGAAACTCCCGCACCACCACGTTGAACTTGACGGGGGCGCGTGTGTGCGGACTGTGACCGGTGCCCTCGAGCAGCAGGAGCTTCCCGTCGGTCGCCTCGGCCAGCGCGATGCCCGGGCCAGGGCCGGTGATGTCGTCGTGTGCACCCTGGATCACCAGGATCGGGCAGCGGACGCGCGCGCACAGCTCGAGCACCGTCTCGCGGCCGAATCCGATGCGGCCGCCGACAATGGTGTCGATAAGAACCTCGGGCGTCGTCTCGGACGCCCACTCCAGAGCGTCCTCAAACAGCTTTGTGGCGTGCGGCTCGTTGAAGTTCCGTGAGAAGAAGAACTCGAGAAAGCCGCGGTAGTCACGGCGCCAGTAGTGGGCGTTGAACTTCGCCCATCCCTCGTCGGTGTCCAGGGGCTCGTGGAAGTCGTAGGTGCGGTCGGGGAGCGGTTCACCGATTGCGAGCGCGGGGCAGTCGAAGACGATCGCCTCGACGCGGTCGGCATGCCCGGCGGCGAGAAGGAGCGCGGGCTTTGCACCGGACGAGAGCGCCACGATGCTCGCGCGCTCGACACCTACCGCGTCCATCACCGCGAGGGCATCGGCGGCGAACTCCGCCGGAGCGTATTGCTCAGGCCCTGTCGGCCGGTCAGAGCGCCCGTTCCCTCGGGGATCGAACGCCACGACGCGCGCGTATCGCGCGAAGTAGGGGACCTGCATCTTCCAGTAGCGGGAGTGGACGATGGACCACGTCGGCAGGAAGAGGACTGCCCGTTCACCGCTTCCGAAGACCTCATAGAAGGTCTTGACGCCATTGACCTCGACATAGCCATCGCGGTCCGGGTAGTACGCCCTCATCTGGCCTTCCCTTCCTCCTTCACCTGCAGCCACCGATCGATGACTTCAAGGAGTTCGCGATGCCCGTCGACGATGCTGACGTGCCGCTCCAGGATCATTCCCTGGTTGAACGTCGCTACGAGGGCCACCATCGCCTCGACCGGGAAACGGGATGAGTCGATCCCGTACTCCTGCATGGCCTTGGTGAATGCTTCGGTGAGAACTTTCCGCCAGCGGTGGGTCACCCTCGCCACGCGCTTGCGCAGGTCGGGACGGTTCCAGGCAAGAGCCTGTAGTTCCAGCCACACCTTCTGGTAGCCGCTCTCCAGGTCAGTGTCCATGTGTCGCATCGCTGTTCGCCATTTCTCGATGAATGAAGTGTCGGCCGCGTACATGGCACGCTGGCGCTCGATCAGCCGATCGGTGAAGCGCTCAAGCACCCGAACCATCAAGTCTTCCATGGACCCGAAGTAGTAGTGGACCAGCCCGTGATTGGCCCCTGCCTCAGCGGCGAGCGCGCGCGTGGTGACGCCCGCATGGCCCACGCGGATCAACAGTTGCTCCGCGGCGTCGAGAAACGCCTCCATCGTGCTCGCCCGCGAGCTCATCCTGGCCGCCGCGGTGGACGTGCCGGCGTTGGGTGCCCCATGTCGCTTTCGTTCGTGTATTTTCTTAGTCATACGTCATAGTCGATTGACTCAGTCAATAGTCTAAACCTCGAATGCGGTGGTTGTCAAGCGGGTGACAAAATCCGACGTAGCCAGTGAGCAAGGAGCCACTTCCCCCCTCGCTGAATCTGAAGGTCAAATTCGGAAAGA
>JBQTJG010000628.1:0-3656 GCA_052387355.1 Armatimonadota bacterium
AGCGTGGCTTCAACGTCCGCGTGATGCCGGAGGGCTGCGTCTTCGGCCACAAGGGACCTGCCATCTTCCTCAAAGACGAGAACGATTCCGACTTCCTCCTCGGCATGCTGAACAGCTCGTTGGCGGAGTACCTCTGCAGAGCGCTCATGTCCTTCGGAAGCTACGAAGTCGGGGTCATCCAGCGGCTACCAGTTCCGCGTCCTGGCTCGGACATTAAGCGCCGGGTCGCTACTCTGGCACGGCGCATCCATGACGCAAAGGCGGTCTGGGACGAAGGGAACGAGATATCGACGCGCTTCAGGGAGCCGTGGCTTGCGGCCGCGATTCGCGAACATCGGGACCGCCCGCTTACCGAGATACTCGATGCGATTCTCAAGAGTGAGACCGCTGCCAAAGCCGATATTCAGCGCTGGTACGCGGAGCTCAATGCGGCGGCGTTCGAAGCCTACCGGCTCTCGGCGGAGACGTCCGAAGCCGTCATCAAGGATCTGGGGCCGCGGCCTCCGGAATTCATCTGGCCGCAGATGGAAGGCAAGAGCGCTGAACAGAAGCGTATGGAACATGTCGTCCGGCTGCTCTCCTTCTGCGTGAAGCAGATCCTTGAGGGCGACGACGACGGCCTCGTGCCGCTCGTCGCCTGCAACAACGAGCCGCCGCTCGAAGAGCGTGTCCTCGCGGAGCTGGGCAGGCTTGTCGGCGCCGACCGCGCACATGTTTTCGAGGGAGAACTCGCGTCCGAGCTGCGCAAGAGGGTGCCCGGCTACAAGCGGGCCGACTCGATTGTCGACTTCTTGGCCAACGTCTACTTCGAGCACCACGTCCGCCTCTACAAGAGCCGGCCCATCTTCTGGCACCTGGCATCCACCCGCGAGGGCGGTGGCTCGCCAGCATTCAGCCTGCTCGTCCACTACCACCGATTCCATAAGGACGCTCTGCGCAAGTTAAGAGGAACCTACGTCCGTTCGTTCATTGAGCGCCGTGAACGCGAGCTCGGCCAAGCGCGGAAGGCTAACCGGGCCGACGAGGCGCTCGAGATCCAGCAGAGCGTCGAGGAGGCACAAGCATTCGACAAGAAGCTCCAGAGTCTCGAGGAGGGGCATTTCCCCATCCGCGTGCCATGGAAGAAGGCCACCGAGCAACCGAAGGGCTGGGCCCCTGATATCGACGACGGCGTCAAGGTCAACATCTTGCCGCTCCAGACGGCGGGCCTCCTCCGCATCGCCAAGGTCGTCTCGATCAAGGCCGGCGAGGAGGATGACGAATGATCCTCGCCGCGCTCACGGAGGAGTTCCGCGCGCTCTTCAGCCGACAAGCCCAGGCTCGGATCGCGTTGTGGTTCGACGAGAAGCGGGACTTCGAGCGCCTCCTCCCAGCGATCGAGAAGCACCTGTCTGGCCATAGGCCAGCGCCGTTCACGCTCCTCCGGTACGACGAGGCGCCGGGGCACGGGCAGCTGTGGATCAAGCACCAAATCCACTGGGCGACAAGGGATCTGCCGACGGCGGAGCGGGACGCGCGCCGCTACGTTCTGTATCTGCCGTTTCCAGCGGAGAGGCTCGACGGTCCTGAGGAGGAAGGCGGCTTCACGGCCGACTTGCTCCTCGAGTACCGCTACCAGGGCGCCACCTGGCTGGTGGACGGCAAGAAGCCGACGCTGTTCGCATTCCTGCGCCGGGTCGACGTCAAGCTCCCGAGCGACGCCAAAGAGCAGCGAATCCTCTGGGACGGCGGCCGCGATTCGCTTCTGGCAAAATTCGCTGCCCGCTTCGCCGAACGCGATGCGCGCTTCTGGGAGCATGCGGTGACGCCCGCCTGGGCCCGGCAGCAGGTGATCGGTGACGTGGAGCAGACGATCCTCGACCTGGCCGCCGAGCCGGCCGAGCGACTCGGACAACTCGTCCACGACGAGCTCATCACGGAGTTCGTTCAACAGGTACGGGATGCGTTCGGCTTCTCTCACCCGATCCCGCTCCCGGATGACCAACCGAGCCTCAGCCCGAACGTCCTCATCGACGAATGGCTGGCCGACCTGGTGCTGCGCCTGGCGCTCACCGAAACCTATGAGGCCTACGGCGAGCCCGCCGACTTCTCATTCGCGTCGCTGCTGCCCGAGCTGTCCTACCGGCCGCGCTGCGTGCAGTTCCTCAAGCGCTGGTTGAAGGACGGATCGGCCGCCGGCGACTACCACCGGCTTATCCGGCGGGTCGAGCGCGAATACGATCTCTCCGCTTGGGCGAAGGGACGCACGGGCACTTCGTTCGCCTTCCCGCACCTCACGCGGCTTCGCTTCCAGATCTTCTACGACCAGTTCCGCGCCGCGGCGAAGCAGAAGACCCAATACGTACCGCTGCTGCGCGCGCATGCCAAGGAGCTCGGCGCGGAGGCGGACTTCACGCGCGCGAGCCCCGAGCCACTACGCGGGTTCGAGCTCCTCCAACGGCTCGCCCACCTCGTGATCGCCTGCGAAGAGGCCATCGAGAAGGCGCTCGCCTGCGCCACCCCCGAGGAGGTGGTGAGCCTGTACCTCGGCTATGCGGGATGCATTGACCGGGCCCACTGGCGCCTCGTGGCCGACGTAGGCAAAGAGGCCGACCTCGAGGAGGTCATCGCGGTCGCGAACCGCGCCTACGGCGAATACCTCACGCGCCTGAACGGCGCCTTCTTCGAGGGGGTGCGTGCGCGTGACGAATGGACCGTCGGTGGCGTTCGTCCAATCGCTGACGTCGCGGCAGGCGTCTGGAGCGGCCGCCGTCCATTCGCTGTCGTCATCGTCGACGCTCTCCGTTACGACTGCGCGCTCGACATCCGCGAGCGACTGCGCCTGCCCGAGTCAGCGCTCGCCCCAGCGCTCGCATGCATTCCTACTCGCACGTGGGTCGGGATGACTGCGCTTCTGCCGCTCGGCAGTGAGGCGCTGCGCTTCGAGCCCGGTCCCGGCGAGGGGCGAATCCGGAATGCCAAGACGGGCGGCAACTTCTCCGATCGCCAGGTCCGCTTGCAGTTCCTGCGGGAGCGCGTCGGGGCCACTTGCATGGAGGTCGAGGAGGCGGAGAACACGGCACGCGCTCCCAAGCCTCTGCCAGAGGTTCTTTGCGTCTTTGGCCACGAGACTATCGACAGTCTGGGGCACGACACCGCGAGCGATCTCATCCGGCACCTTCACGTCGAGGTCGAGCGCCTAATCAACCTCGTCGGCAAGCTCCACAAGTGGGGCTATCCGGAGGTTCACCTCCTCACAGACCACGGGTTCGTAATGACCAGCGACGAGATCGCTGCGCCTGTCGTGGCGATTCCTGCCGACGGAGCCCTCGTCGCAAAGGCCCGTTACGCGATCCTCGGCGAGGGGGCGATCGTCGATGCGAAGACCTTCCCGGTTCCGCTCGACCCCAAGGTGCGTGTCGCCGTCCCAGCCGGGATGGCTTGCTTCAAGGAGGAGAAGTCCTTCGCGCACGGCGGCGTCGCTGTTCAGGAGGTCATCATTCCCCACCTCGTGTCGCGCAAGGAGGCAGCTCCGGATCGGGTAGGCGTCCGCGTGCTGCCGGCGGCGTATGAGGTCAAGACACACGCCGTGAAGATTGTCCTCGAGTGCATTCCACCCGAACGGGTGGATCTCTTCAGCCGGCCCATCGGACGCAATGTCGAGGTCGACCTTCGCC
>JBQTJG010000629.1:0-2307 GCA_052387355.1 Armatimonadota bacterium
CGCTCATCGTGAAGAGCAGGCCACTCATCACAGTCGTCGAGATCAGCCCGAGGATCGCGACCGACACGACGACTTCGAGAAGCGTGAAGCCCCCGGTGGAGCGCCTACGGCTCACTGTATGTCACCCTGCCCGTGCCCGCTTCAATCGTTATCGTGTACGATCGCCCACTCGTCGTGCTGGTTACCGTCAGGCTGAGGTCGCCGGACGGCACGCCTCGCCGGTCAAACGTGAGGGAACGAAGAGTGCTGCCAAACGTGATGTGACTGGGGACGGTATCCTGGCGGAGATTGCCGCCGCCCGAGACGGCGATGGTGAACGTCTGATTCTGTAACGTCGCGGTCACCGAGGCGCGGCGCGTGATGGCGGCCTGTTTCCCCGCCGCGAGATCGTACGCGACGGAGCGCACCCAGCCGTCAATCTCCTCACGCGCAAGCGCCATGCGGATGCCGGAGACGCCGATGGTCAGAAGGATCGCGATGAGCGTGAGAACTATGCTGGTCTCGACCAGAGTGAAACCTGATGAGCCCGGATGCGTCGGAACCCACTCGGCTCGAGGTCGACCCCGAACGGGACTCTTTGGAAGCGTTTCTTCCATAAATACAGACTCCGGACGCGCGTAGAGATGCAAAAAAAGGGCGTCCCCGGCTTCGCCCTCTTCGGTAGTTCAGCCGGCCCGATAGTGCCGGGCCCTGGAACTTTGCGCCTCCGGATTACTCCGGAGTTGCCTTTTCGGAGTGCCTATTCAGTTGTCCGCGTCCCGCAAGCCCCATTTTCTGGAAGGGGGTAACGGCTTTCATTAACGAGCCTAGCATTCCTGCTGCCTACCGTCCATCTATCATTCGCCCTATCAGCACACATCCGCAGTGACCATATCGGCGAGGGCCTCCGGTACGTCCGCCAGACGCCCGCGGTGCTGACCACGCTGGTGCTGCTCGCGGCGGTGAGCGCCTTCGTCCTGAACTTCAACATCCTGATCCCGGTGCTGGCCCGCTCGGTCCTGAAAGGTAGCGCCGGGACGTACGGCACGCTGCTGGCCACCGTGGGCACCGGGTCCCTGATCGGCGCACTGCTGCTGGCCTCGGCGAGCCGCCAGGGGCCGCGCCGGGAGTTGATCCCACTCGGCGCGGCCGTGGTGTCGCTGGCGGTGTTCTTCCTAGGATTCACCCACAGCTTTCCGCCGGCCGCCGCGCTGGCCTTCATCGGCGGTCTGGCCATGATCCTCTTCGCGCCGTCCAGCAACAGCGTGGTGCAGATGCAGGTGCCCGATCAACTCCGCGGCCGCGTCATGAGCGTGCATGCGATGGTGTTCGCCGGTTCCAGCCCAATTGGAGCGATGCTGACCGGAGGCGTCATGGATTTGTGGGGACCGGCGGCGGGATTCTTCGTCGGCGGCTCGCTCGGTCTGCTGGCGATGGCGGCCATCGTCCTATGGGCACGCCGCCTCGGCCCTGAGCCCCCGGCCGCACTCAGCCAGGGTCACCGCATGTGATGCAGGTCGAGCGCATCCCGCAGGCCGTCCCCAATGTAGTCGATAGCGATAACAGTGATAGATGAACTTCCGCTTCTGGCGCTGGAGAGGCTGTGTCGGTGGCCTGTATCCCGGCACCATAAAGGGATCCCAAGAAGACAGTTTACCGTATGATCTCTGTCGCTTCACTCATTATCGGCGACCGCTTAGCTGAGCATCGCGATGGGTCTCCCTCCTTGCGGACGGAAGGACCTCTGCCTTACTATATAGGTAAGTCAGATGGGGAGGCGTTGGTGTGGTAGTGGTGACTATGTCGTCCAAAGGACAGGTCGTTATTCCTCAAGAGGTTCGAAAGAAGCTGAACCTCAGGCGGGGAACCCGAGTGCAGCTCGAGGTGCGCGAAGGCGCCGTGGAGTTACGCCCACTGCCTCGCGAGAAGGGGCAAGATTGGAGGCGGTGGCGAGGATCTCTCCGGAAGAACGACGCACTCAAGGCACTGGAAGCGGAGCATGCCCAGGAAATCGCGCGGGGTCGCTAGTTTTGTCCTGGACTCCTGGGCCATCCTGGCCTGGCTGGCCGGGGAGACGTCTGCGCGCCGGGTGGAGAGGGAACTGCGCGCCGCGGAGGCTCGCGGGCTGCGCTTGCATCTGTCGGTGATCAATGCCGGCGAGGTCTACTACCGCCAGGCGAGGGCCGCCGGCTTTGATGCAGCCGAGCAGTTTCTTGCGGACCTGCGGTCTGAAGCACTGCCGATTCGGATGGCCGATGCCCATGAGCGCCGCGTCTGGCACGCGGCGCGGCTCAAAGCGAAGTATGCGATCGCCTATGCGGATGCATT
>JBQTJG010000630.1:0-11627 GCA_052387355.1 Armatimonadota bacterium
GACGGGTTGTTCATGCGCGACTGGTTCGAGCGGCCGGCCGACGCGGGCGCCCCCGTGCGGGCCGGCGGGTCCTGGGGGGGTGATGCTCGGGCGCGCGGGGCGCGGCCAGCCCAGCGCGTCGCCGCGCCCGGCGGGGCCATGGAGGCCGCATCGCTGGATGGTGCGGTCATGCTTGTCTTCGGCGACAACACCTCCCCTAGGATGGGGGGTCGGAATGTCACGGCAGCGCGCTTCGTGATCGCGCTGCGTGACCAGACCGTGACGGTGGACGGTGACACTGTGGTCGAGCGCGGGAGAACGGTGTGATGACTGCGGCGTCGGTACACGGCTGGGCATGAACGTACCTCACTGGAAGGGGGAGGCATATGAGACGAAACGTTGCAATGGTGGCGATCATCGTGGTGGCGCTGCTCGCGCTGTCAGGCGTGATGCCGGCGCGCGGCCAGGCTCCAACTCCTGGAGGGAGGGCCGTCTTGGGGCTGATTGCGGGCTGGGACCACCTGGACCCGCACCGCTGGACCGGCTTTTTCTTTGCGCAGTTGATCATGGCCAATATCTATGACCCACTCCTGGTGCGGGATCCGAGGACTGCGGCCCTCCGTCCGGGGCTGGCCGAGTCGTTTGAGGTCTCAGGCGATGGCAGGGTGATCACGCTCAGGCTCCGGACCGGCATCAGGTTCCACGATGGCACGGTGTGCGATGCGGCCGCGGTCAGAGCGTCGTTCGAGCGCATCATGACCGATCCCCGCGCGGTCGTGGTCCGGACGATGCTGGGCCCTGTGGACCAGGTGGTCGCGATGGATCCGCGGACCGTCCGCATCCAGATGAAGGAGGCCTTCGCGCCGATCCTGGACGCGCTCTCCCTGCCGATGACCGCGCCTGTGTCGATGGCGGCGGTGCAGCGGTTCGGGGACAACTTCGGGCAAAACCCGGTGGGCACCGGGCCCTTCATGTTCAAGGAGCTGGTGCCGGGGGATCGCCTGGTGCTGGTGCGCAACCCGGATTATCGGTGGGCGCCCTCGATCTTCCAGAACCGGGGGCCCGCCCCGCTGGAGGAGCTGACGTACCGCGTCGTGCCGGAAGATCTGACGCGGCTGGCGCTGCTGGAACGCGGCGACCTGAACTTCATCAACTATCCGGTCCCGCGCGAGATCGCGCGGCTGCGGCAGGACCGACGCTACCGCATCGTACAGGTCGGCCGGCCGGGCGTCCCACGCATGCTGACGATCAACACGTCCCGTCCCCCGCTGGATGACCTGCGCGTCCGCACGGCAATCGCGCACGCGGTCAGCCGCGACGGGATCCTCAAGAACGTATGGGAGGGCGTGGGCACGCCCGCCTTTAGCATGCTGAGCCCAGTGACCTGGGCGTATGCGCCCGAGATCGAAGAGGCGATGCCTAAGTTCGATCCGGCCCGCGCGCGAGCCATTCTCGCCGAGGCCGGCTGGCGCCTGGGACCCGACGGGATCGTCCAGAAGGATGGGCGCCGGATGCGCCTGGTCATCCTCCACCTGACCGGCGGGGTGTTCCTCTCGCTGCATCAACTCGTGCAGGCGTACCTGCGGGCCGTGGGGATCGACTCGGAGCTTCGCGGGCTCGAGCAGGCCGCCGCGCTGGACGCCCTCAAGCGGGGCGATTTCGACCTCTCCGCCAACCAGATCAACACGGCGAGCGATCCAGACGTCCTCTACCAGGTGGGCCACTCCACCTCGATCGGGCCGCTCTGGAATACAGCCCGGTACAAGAACGCCACCCTCGACCGGTTGTTGGACGACGCGCGGGTGGCGATCGACGAGAGCAGGCGCCGCAGCCTCTACGCGCAGATCCAGACGCTCTTCGCGCGGGAGCTGCCCTACGTGCCCTTTTATGTCCAGACGGATCCCTTTGCGATGCAGTCGAATCTGGAGGGTGTCGCGTACGACGTGAAGTCGCTGCCGCTCTTCCACAACGCCTTCATCCGGCGCTGATCGGTGCAGATGTTCGATTACCTGCGACGTCGGCTGGCGCTCAGCCTCCTCACGGTCGTGGGGGTGTCGGTGGGCGTCTTCCTGATGATCCACCTGGTCCCTGGCGATCCGGTCACGGTCATGCTGTCGGAGTTCGCCTCTCCTGCCGACCAGCACGCGCTGCGGGAGGAGCTCGGGCTCAACAAGCCTCTGTACGTCCAGTACTGGCGCTATGCGACCAGCGCCCTTCGAGGCGATCTCGGCCGGTCGGTCCGGAGCAACCGCCCCGTGATCAGCGAGATCGCCTGGCGCTTTCCCAACACCGCGCGCCTGTCCCTGGCCGCGCTGCTCCTGGCGGTGGCGATCGGCGGCGCGGTCGGTGTACTATCGGCGGTCCGGCGGAACACCGTCTTTGATCACAGCGCGATGGTCACGGTGCTGGTGGGACTCTCGATGCCCAGCTTCTGGCTGGGGCTGATGCTGATGATCGTGTTTGCCGTGCGGCTGGAGTGGGTCCCGGTCGCCGGCTACGAGGGCTGGCAGTACCTCATTCTGCCGGGGATCACCCTGGCCGCGGCGCCCGCGGCTGTGCTGGCCCGCCTGACCCGGAGCAGTATGTTGGAGGTCCTCAATCAGGACTACGTGCGCACCGCCCGGGCCAAGGGCCTGCGCCGCATGACGGTGGTCCTCAAGCACGCCCTGAAGAACAGCCTCCTCCCGGTGGTCACCGTATTGGGGCTGCAGTTCGGGTATCTGCTGGGAGGCGCCGTCATCACGGAGACCGTGTTCGCCTGGCCCGGGATCGGACGCCTGGTGGTGGACGCCATCCTGGCGCGCGACTTCCCGGTCGTCCAGGGCACGGTCCTGATGATGGCGCTGGGGTTCGTCATGGTGAACCTTGTCGTGGATCTCCTGTACGTCTATCTGGACCCACGGGTGCGGTTTGCGTAAACTGTCTGTATTGCTACGAGGAGGAAATCGACGTGAAGCGATATCTGACCCTGACCTTTGTGGCGCTCTGCCTGCACTCCACGACGGCCGCCGCGGGGATCGCTGCGGCGCCGCCCCCGCGGCCCGGCGGACGCGTGGTCGTGGCGTTGAACGCCGGGTGGGATCAGCTCGATCCCGCGGCAACCGCCTTCACCTTCGCCCGCGAGATCATGGGGAACATCTACGATCCCCTGCTGATCAAGGATCCCAATACCGGCGAGATCAAGCCGTCGCTCGCCTCGACGTGGACCATCTCGCCGGACGGCCGCACGATTCTCCTCAAGCTGCGCCAGGGGATCAAGTTCCACGACGGGACGCCGTTGACCGCCGACGCCGTCGCGTTCTCGCTGAACCGCATCAAGGATCCAGCGCTGCGCTCGCCGATGGCGGCGACCGTCCTGGGGCCTGTGGACCGCGTCGAGACCCCGGATCCGTTCACGATCCAGATCACGATGCGTGGACCGTTCGCGCCGTTTATCGACTCACTGACAGAGATCAGTCTGGCGCCGGTCTCTCCTGCCGCGGTGCAGAGGTACGGGCGCGACTTCGGGCAGAACCCGGTGGGGACCGGACCTTTCAAGTTCAAGGAGATCGTGCCAGGCCAGCGGGTGACGCTCGCCCGGAACCCGGACTACCGATGGGCGCCGCGGATCTTCAAGCACCCCGGACCGGCCTACCTCGACGAGCTCGTGTACACCGTGTCCCCGGAGGATGCCACGCGGGTCGCGCAGTTGGTGCGCGGCGAGGTGCAGGTCCTGTACAATGCGCCCCTGCGCGACACCAACCGGCTGGTCCGGAATGCCAACTTCCGCGCCTATTTCAAGGATCAGGCCGGATTTCCTCGGGTGGTGATCCTCAACACGAGCCGCTGGCCGTTCGATGACGTGCGCGCGCGCGTCGCGGTGGCGCACGCCATCAACAAGGAAGAGCTGCTCAAGACGGTCTTTGAGGGCATCGGCGCCGTCGCGAACACGCCCCTCTCGCCGGTGACGTGGGGGTACAATAAGGCCCTCGAGACTGTGGCGTATCCGTTCAATCCTGAGCGGGCCCGTCAGTTGCTCGCTGAAGCCGGCTGGCGCCTGGGGGCTGACGGCATTTTGGTCAAGGACGGACGACCGTTCCGCGTGCGGATCGGGACGACCACCGTGCCCCAGCAACTCCTGGAGACTCAGGTGAGGCAGGCGCAACTGCGGCAGGTTGGCATCGACGCGCAGATCGTGGCCGTGGAGCAGGCGCCGTACCTGGCGGCCATCCGCCAGGGCGACTATGAGATCGCCGGGATGCTATTCGTGAGTGCCGACCCCGACGTGCTCTACACCATCGGTCACAGCAGCCAGATCCGGGCCGGCTGGAACACGGCGCACTACAACAACCCCGAGTTGGATCGCCTGTTGGAGGAAGGGCGATCCACGATGGACACGCGCAGGCGCTACGAGATCTACACGCGCGCACAAGAGCACATCCTGCGCAACGTGCCCTACCTTCCCTACTATGTGATCAAGCGGGCATTTCTCGCGACCGCGGCGGTGAACGGCTACATGCTGGACGCGCGGGCGTTTGAGCTGTTTCACGACGTCTGGCTGGCGCGGTGATGATCACGCAGTCGCCTCGCCGGCGTTCAAGGAGCGGCCGGTAAATCCCAGAGATGGACGCGACCATGGACCCTAAGGCCAAGAAACAGGCATTGGAGCTGGCAACCTACGGCCTCTACGTCATCGGCACCCATCGAGGCGAGCATAAGCACGCCGTCATGGTGAACTGGCTCACGCAGGCCTCGTTCGATCCTCCGCTGATCGCCCTGGCGCTGATGAAAGAAGCTCTATCTACCGAGATGGTGGCCGAGAGCGGGGATTTCGCCGTCAACGTGCCGGCGGCCGATCAGGCCGCGTTCGCCAAGGCGTTCATCAAACGCCAGCCACATGAAGGGACCCGCCTCGGGGGGTATGAATTCTACACCAAGACCACCGGCGCACCGATCTTCAAGGACGCGCTGGCGTTCGTCGAATGCAAGGTCGTGGCCAGAGTGGATCATGGCGATCATCTGGTCTTCGTGGCCGAGGTGGTGGACGCGGGCGTGCACCGAGAGGGCGAGCCCCTGACGCTGCGCGCAACGAACATGCACTACGCGGGCTAGTTTCCCAAGAGGGGTGGAGGGCATTGGCGATTGAGGTCGGACAGCAGGCCCCTGACGTCAAGTTGATCAACAGCGACCGCAAGGCCGTGAATCTGAGCGAGCTGCTCGGCAAACCCACGGTGCTGCTGTTCTTCCCGGGCGCGTTCACGGGTACCTGCACCAAAGAGATGTGCAGCTTTCGCGACAGCATGGCGCAGTTCAACCAACTGGACGCCCAGGTGCTCGGCATCAGCGTGGACTCGCCGTTCGCGCAGAAGGGGTTTGCCGACGCGAACAACCTGAACTTCGCGCTCCTGTCCGACTACGGTCGCGAGGCGGTGCGCGCGTTCGACGTCCAGGATCCGAACTTTGCCGGCGGCCTGATGCCCGGCGTGGCCATGCGCTCGGCCTTCGTGCTTGACCGCAACGGCGTGGTCCGGTGGAGATGGGTGGCGCCCAGCCAGGGCACAGAACCCGACTACTGGGCGGTTCAGGAAGCGGTCAGAGAGGTAGGGAAGTAAGATCGGGGCGCGCGGACAGCTTCGCGGCCCGCACACCGAGCAGGCGGACCGGGCGATCCAACGTCACGCGGTCGAGCAGTCCCAACGCCACCTGCGCGAGGGTCTGGGCGTCCCCGATCGGCGCCTGGAGCGTGCGCGAGCGCGTTAGCGTGCGGAACGGCGCCAGGCGGACCTTCACGGTGACGGTCGCCGTCACGTAGCCTTCGTCCTTCAGGTCCTCCGCGACCTCGCGCGCCAGGCGTGCGATCATCTCCCGGATCGTCTCGGGCTGCCTGAGGTCTACCTGGAAGGTGCGTTCGCGGCTGAGCGATTTCGGCTCCCACTCCGTCACCACCGGACTGTCGTCGAGGCCGCGCGCCACGCGGAAGAGGTGCGCGCCGTGGCGCGGCCCGAAGGCGTCCTGCAACTGCTGTTCACGAAGCGCAGCGAGATCGCCGACGGTCTTGACGCCGAACGTCTGTTGGAGGTGCGCCGCGGTCTTGGGCCCGACGCCCCAGAGCACGGTCACCGGGAGGGGCGCGAGGCGCGCGGTCACCTCGTCCGGTACGATCACGGTAAGCCCGTCCGGCTTCTGGAGGTTCGAGGCGATCTTGCAGATCAGTTTGTTCGGGCCGACGCCCACCGAGGCCGTCAGATGCAACTCCTCGACGATGCGCGTCTTGATGGCGCGCGCGATTGCCTCGCCGGGCTCTGGGAGCCCGCTGACGTCAAGGAACGCCTCGTCCAGCCCCATCGACTCAACCCGAGCGCCGGTGTCGCGCAGGATCGCGTGCAGGCGCGCCGAGGTCTCACGATAGGCTGCGAAATCTACCGGCAGGAACACGGCGTCCGGGCACAGCCGGTAAGCGACGCGCAATGGCATGGCGGAATGAATACCGAACTTCCGGGCCTCGTACGACGCGGTGGACACGACGCCGCGCTTGTGCGGATCGCCGTCGCCGCCGACAACGACGGGTCGGCCCCGCAGCTCGGGTCGCCGCAGTTGCTCGACCGCCGCGTAGAAGGCATCCATATCGACGTGCAGGATCGTTCGCGCCGGCATTGGCATCCAGATGGGGGATTCGCGGTGTTCGGCGGCCCGATCCTACCAGGAAGGAGAGCGCTCCAGAATGATCCGACTCGACGGCAAGGTGGTGCTCGTGACCGGAGGGACTGCTGCCGCCGGCTTTGGGATGGCGACGGCCCGGTTGGCGCGCGAGCTGGGTGCGGAGGTCGCGATCTCCGGAAGAAGGGCGGACTGTGGTCGAAAGGCCGCAGCCGATCTGGGCCCGGACGTGCTATTCGTGCCCGCCGACGTGACTGTCGAAGGTGAGGTGCAGGGCCTCATGTCGTCTGTTGTTGGGCGATTCGGCCGCCTGGACGCGCTCGTCAACAACGCCGGGGTCATCCGGCGATTCCCCGTGATGGACGAAGACGTCGGCGGCTGGGAGGAGTTGATGGCCATCAACCTGCGCGGCGTCTTCCTTTGCTGCAAGTATGCGCTGCCGCATCTCGTGGCGACCCGTGGAGCCGTTGTCAACATCTCCTCGGTGCTTGCCCATCGTTCGCAGCAGGGGCGCTCGGCCGCGTATGATGCCAGCAAGGCAGGCGTCGAAGCCCTGACGCGGTCTATCGCCGCCCGCTATGGTCCCGACGGTGTGCGCGCCAATGCGGTTGCCCCGGGGTTCATCCGGACAGACCTGAACCGCGACGTCTGGGCGTCGTGGTCCGCCGAGCAGCACGCGGCGTTCCTCGATCACTATCCCCTACGGCGGCTCGGGACGCCCGAGGATGTGGCTCGCGCCGTGCTCTTTCTCGCCTCTGATGCGGCGCAGTGGATCACCGGGGTCTCGCTGATGGTAGATGGCGGGCGATCCGTGGCGTGAGTTGCTGTTGATGGCGGCTTGAATTATACTTCAGTATGACAATTGGATAGCAGTCCTCTGGGGGAGCTCGGGCGAGCCGGGCTGAGAATGCGACCTGCCTGTTGGCGCTGTCGCAGACCCCGTACACCCGATCCAGACAATACTGGCGTGGGGAAGTGAGGTCGGACAACCGCAGCCGCCAGTCCTGAATGGACAGGTGGCTGCGCCGTTTCTTTGGGCGTCTTTGGAGGAGATCGCATGGCTGTCGAGACACTGCGGAGGCCCTACGTCCAGGCGCCGCCTGAGTGGGGGATCGAGCCGATCCCCGAGCGTTACCGGTTCCTTGGGTTCCTCGACTATTTCGCCCTCTGGTCAAGCCTCGGTGTCGGGCTGCTGGTGCTCCTGGCCGGCACGTTCCTGGTGCCCGGGCTCGGATTGAGTCAGGCGCTCGGCGCGATCGTGATTGGAACGCTCATTGGGAACCTGCTGCTCGCGACGGCGGGCGTCATCGGCAGCGAGACCGCGGCGCCGACGATGGTCTTGTTGAGGCCGGCGCTGGGCGTCCGCGGGTCATACCTGCCCACGGTCCTCAACGTCGCGCAGTTGATCGGGTGGGGATCGTTCGAAGTGTTCATCATGGCCCAGGTGGCGAACGGCGTCTCCAAAGCACTCGTGGGGTACGAGAACTTCACGCTCTGGGCGCTGGTCCTGGCGGCGCTGTGCACGCTGCTCGCCATCGGTGGGCCGCTCGTCGTGGTGCGCAAGTGGTTGGAGCGGTTTGCCATCTGGCTCGTGTATGCCACGTCGGCCTACCTTACATGGTACTTGTTCGCTCACTACGATGTTCGGGCGCTGCTCGCCACGCCCGGTGACGGGAGCCTGCCGTTCTGGTTGGGTGTGGACCTGGTGATTGCCATGCCGATCTCCTGGCTTCCTCTCGTCGCCGACTACAATCGATTCGCCCGTCGCACCGGTTCGGCATTCTGGGGCACCTACATCGGCTACTTCATCGCCAACGTCTGGTTCTTCGCGCTGGGAGCGGTGTTCGTGCTGGCGCTGAAGGCTCAGGACCTGATTCCGGCGATCATGAGCGTGGCCGGCGGCTGGGTCGCGCTGCTCTTGCTGCTGACCGACGAGACGGACAACGCCTTCGCGAACATTTACTCGACGACGGTCAGCATCCAGAACATCTTTCCCAAGGCGAGACAGCGCTGGCTTGCGGTGGGGGTCGGCGCGATCTGCTTCGTCGTCGCCGTCCTCGTCGACGTCGTCCAGTACGAGATCTTCCTCTTCCTGATCGGTGCGTTCTTCGTGCCGTTGTTCGGCGTGCAGGCGGCGGACTACTTCGTCGTCTCCCGGAAACGGTACGACGCTAAAGGTCTGGTAGCCGATCCTCCTCGCGGTGCTGTCCCGGGCGTCAGGTGGGCCGCGGTCCTGGTCTGGCTCGTCGGATTCCTGCTGTACCAGTGGATCGTTCCCACGGCTGTTCCTGCCTGGAAGGCCGTGCTCCAGACGGTGTTCGGTTCGCTCGGCCTGCCGTTTCCGCTGAGCAGCACGACGCCCTGGCTCGGCGCGTCGATTCCGAGCTTCGTCGTCGCCTTTGGGCTCTACAGCCTCTTCGGAAGACCGTCCCGGAACGAGAGGGGGCGATAGGCATGGCAACCCGCAAACTCGTCCTGGCTGCGGTCTTCGCCGCGCTGCCGGTGGTGTTGTCGTTTGTCCCCGGCGCGATCCCGGCGGCCGGGGCCAGATTGCTGCCCTGGCAGCACATGGTCAATGCCATCGCCGGGGTGCTCGTGGGTCCGTGGTACGCAGCACTTGCCGCGACAGTGGCCGCAATTCTTCGCAACGCGCTTGGCGTGGGCACGCTACTTGCCTTTCCGGGCAGCATTCCGGGCGCGCTGGTGGTCGGACTCGCCCACATGATCTGGCGCCGTCACTGGGTCGGCCTGCTGGAGCCGCTCGGCACCGGGCCTGTCGGCGCGACGATCGGCGCGCTGCTGATAGCGCCGGCCCTGATGGGTAAAGCGATTCCGCTTGCTACGCTGCTCCCGGCCTTCTTGATCAGCAGCATTCCTGGCGCCATTCTCGGGGTGGTGATCTTGAGGATGCTCACGCGCGCAGGCGTCATGACGCCGGCAGGGGAACCCTCACGCTAAGGGAAGCCTCGCGCCACGGAATCCTCGCGTTAGCGGTGGTCCGCGGAGTGGTGTCCGGGACGCAGGTGCCGCGATAGCGATGGCCACAGCAGGACCTGACGTCGTCGGCGAACTGGCTGCACTGCTGTCGGCCGTCCGCTCCCGCCGGCCCCTGATTCATCACATGGCCAACTTCGTCACGATGCAGGCCGTGGCCAACGTCACCAGGGCGATTGGTGCGCTTCCCATCATGGCGATGGCTCACGACGACGCCGCAGAGACCGCCGATCAGGCCGACGCCCTCGTGCTGAGTCTCGGCACGCCGACCCAGGACAGGCTGGATGCCATGGTCGGTGCAGGCCGCCGCGCAGCAGCGCGGGGGATTCCCATCATCTTCGATCCGGTCGGTGTCGGCGCGACGTCGTTCCGCAATGCAGCGGCGAGACGTCTCCTCAGCGAGCTTCCCATGGCGGTCGTGCGCGCGAACCGCGGCGAGGCCGCAGCGCTCATGGGCCGTTCGGGCCTGGTCCGCGGCGTCGAGTCGGTCGAGTCGGTGGAAGCGGTGGATGGTCTCGATGCCGGCGCGCTCGCGCCGGCATTGGCGCGGGAGCTGGCGCGCTTGCATCACTGCGTCGCGGCGATCACGGGCCCGGAGGACTATGTTGTCGATGCCGAGAGGATCCTGATCGTCGAGAATGGTCACCCGTGGTTGCAGGCCGTCTCTGGAACCGGATGCATGGCCACGGCCGTTGTAGGTGCCTTCTGCGCGGTCGGCGCCGATCACCTGACAGCCGCTGCGGCCGCGCTGGCTTGTTTCGGTCTGGCCGCTGAGCTTGCGGCAAAGGATGCCCGCGGTCCCGGAACCCTAATACCATCTCTGCTGGACGTCCTGTATCTGGTCACTTCGGAGCAGGCCAGGCACGCCGCGCGTGTGCGAGCCGCCTGATGCGCTTCGATCTGAGCCTCTATGTCATCACGGACGCCGCGATCGGTCGCCGTCGCCCATTCGACGAGGTGGTCGCCGCCGCCATCAGAGGCGGCGCGACCATGATCCAACTGCGCGAGAAGACCTGGCCGGCGCGCCGGCTTGTCGAGGTCGGGCGCACGCTGCTGGCGATCACGCGTCCATCGGGCGTTCCGCTCATTGTGAACGATCGCCTGGACGTCGCCCTGGTGCTCGACGCCGACGGCGTGCACGTCGGTCCGGACGATCTGACGGTCGCGGATGCCCGGAGGCTGCTCGGGCCGGAGAAGATCGTCGGGGCGTCGGCGGCGACTGTCGTGGAAGCCCAGCACGCCGAGGCCGACGGCGCCGACTACGTCGGCGTGGGCAGTATCTTTGCTACTGCCTCGAAGCCGGACGCCGGGGACGCGATCGGGCCGCTGGAGTTGACGCGGATTCGAGAGGGGATCGACATTCCTATTGTCGCGATCGGCGGCATCACGCAGGCGAACGCCGCCCAGGCGATTCGCGCTGGCGCACACGGGGTGGCGGTCATCTCGGCCGTGGTCGGCGCGGACGATGTGGCCGCCGCCGCACACCTCATCGCGGAGGTCGTGCGTGCGGCCAGAGCATAGGTCGAGGTCGGAAGCGGGACGCTCGGTCGGCGAGCTCGGCGAGCTCGGCGTGCTCGCCCGCATCGCTGGGCGGGTGGGTCCGATCGGCGATGACGTCGTCATTGGGATTGGCGACGATACCGCTGCCGTCACGGTGGCGCCTGGCGCCCTCGTCTTAATCACGACCGACGCCCTCGTTGAGGATGTGCACTTTCGCCGCACGACCAGCGTGCCCGCTGACGTCGGCTGGAAGGCGCTGGCGATCAATGCGAGCGATATTGCGGCAATGGGAGGGGAACCCAGAGCGGCGGTGATCTCGCTCATGCTGCCACCCGCGTTGGATGCCGCATGGGTCGACGGTCTGTACGACGGGCTGATGGAGATGGCCGCCAACGCGGCCGTCGCCGGGCCAGCCATCGCCATTGTGGGCGGCAATCTTGCGCAGGCCCCGCTGGTGATCGTTGACGTTGCGCTGATCGGCGAGGTTCAGCCAGATCGTGTCATCCGGCGCACGGGCG
>JBQTJG010000631.1:0-2999 GCA_052387355.1 Armatimonadota bacterium
CCTAAATGTTTTGGTGAAGAGATCTGTACTGCCACGAGAGGGTTCGACGACGGCGATGTGGTCCCGCCACTAGAATCAGGAGAGTTGCCGAATAACATATTTGTCACCAAAGGAGGGAAACGGCCTCAGGGTCCACATCCGGAGGAGCTGCTTGACAGAATGAGAAAGAGTAGGAAAAGCACAGACATCAAGGTTCATAAGGTAATATATCAATATCTCAACTGTAACCTGTGTAGTAGGCAAGGTATGAACAAATGTCGCCAGATGTATGAAGGTGATTCTAAAAAGTGGGGTGGAGAATATTTTAAAGCCGAATTTGGTGAATGGGAAAAAGAAGGGCATAAGCGGATCTTTCCCTGGCCAAAGTGATAGGGCGATTTCGGGTCCCTCGCGGACGGACTACGATTGCAGGACGCGGAGAACCTTCGATTTGGACGGATGCGCATTGGAGGCAGGGATCGTGCTCCATGTGCGGCACACCAAAGCTGCGGCTGTCGACGGCGCCCACTCACTGCGCCGTTCGAGTTTCGATCTTCGGCGAAACGGTACTGACACCGAACGTTCGACGGCTTCGCCATCGCATCGAACGACAAACGCTCTCCAAGAGGGACCTCCCCACTTCCGCTCTCTATCTGTTCGGCACCGACCTCGTGCGTTTCAGGCGCCGGTAGACGAACGCTACGACGAGGAGCGCGATGACCGCGGTGATGAAAGCGATGAGCCAGACGTCGTTTTTGTCATCGTCCACCATCTCGGGCGAGGCGAGTTCCCCGCGGAGCGTCCCTCGGGCGGTCTCGATGACGACAACCGCGGACGACACGAAGCCCGAAAGGTCGGCGATCGTGATCGGAACCGCGGCGGCCACACCAGCACCCTCGCGCTCCTCGAAGGCGCCCGGCTCCACCTCGGCGGCGACCTGTTCAGGCTGGGCCGTGCTATAGAGACGGACGCTGCGGATCTCGCCGCGCGAGAGCCTGCAGACTCCCGTTCCGAGGAAGGCCGTCTTCGTGTCATCCTCTACGACAAGCGCCGCGCCGCCGAACACTCGGTCGAGGCGCTTGTCCTCCGACTTGAGCCACCCGACCAGAAAAGCGCCTGGTTTGGCAGGTACCTTGTGCACGGCGATGGCCAAGCCGATGTATGCGGTGACCTTCGAGGCGGCGGACCCTAGGACGAGAGCGCTGCCCGCCATATCGGTGTGATTCACGTGGGCCTGTGCTTGCACTCGGCTTCGCGCGAGGACCTGAAAGGCCCCGGGGACGGCGTTGACGGAGACGTTGATGAGGTTGGCGAATCGCGCGCCGGGTGCCTCGCCGTGCGGCGCGACCGTATGAGTGATCTTCGGTTCGATGAACGCGACTTCGTTCGGTGCGACGAGTATAGCCGCGTTGAAATCCACATCGTTCGTCCAGTTCGCCCCACCGAAGACGTCCAGGTGGTTGTCGGGACCACCGCCCGGAACGAGTGGACCGTGGACGAACACTCCAAGGAAAGCCGCCGTAGTATCCAGCGACGCGGATACGGTTGGACCCGCCGCTTCAACCCTCGACAGGGAGAGTCCCAGACCGAGCACAATGCGGGAAGCGCGAGAGATCACGAGAACCTACTTGTGTACGAAAGATAGAAATTTCAATGCTCTTCGCCGTGTATTTGGGCCGCATGGTGCGCTTGTGGAGGCGGCTTGTCAACCGATATGATAAAGCCTCTTGGTGAAAGAGAAGGGAGCCGCACGGTGAGGACAATAAAGTCGCTCTTCATGCCGGCACTGGTTTTATTGACCGCCTGCACAGGATGTTCCGATAAACGGCAAGAGGGTCCGGACGAACGCAGTGAGGTCGCACAGCTTCCCATCGAGGGCACGGTGAAGCTGGAAGGAAACGCCGTGATCGAGGTCGCTGAAGGGCTTCGACGTCTCGTTGCCGTACCGATCAACCTCGAAGAGCGGGAGTACACGCCGGACCATGCGCAAAGCCTTTCCGAGGCCATACGCACGTTGGAAGGCCAGCAAGCAAAGGGGACGCTGTCCGACGATGATCGGCTGCGTCTGGACTACTACCGGGAACTGCTGCGGAGCGGCACTTCCGGCGAGACCATTGTCATGATCGAGAAAACGCGGCTGGGAGAGCCGACAGCGCCCCTCGACATCTCCGGTATGCTTCTGGGCAAGGCCCTCGAACGTATCACCCAAGAAGATTCAGACTATACCTTCGAATTCAACCCGCCTGGCTGTGCCACACTTTTCCCTGCTGCAAGACTGGGTTCGATTCTGGACGGAACCGCGCCTGGGATACATGTCGAAGGCGCTTCCCTTCTGGAACTGATGTCACCGGATGGACCGGTGGGCCGCATGCTGGCGGAGCGTGACATTACTGTCCTGTGGACGGACCCGCTGTTTTTGGATAGCGACCCTACGATCACCTTGACCACCGAGCCTATGCCGCTGCGGGACCTGCTCTGTGCGATGTCCCGCAAGACGTCGCCGCAACTGTCCTGGACCCTTGCCGGGCTCCAGGGTCTGCGGGTGCTGACCTTCCAGCCCCTGCTCTCGGAGCGCCCTGTCGATGACGGAGATCAGGGTCCCGAAGATCTTACTGTTCCGGCGGCGCCCTATAGTGGGCCAAGCACTCCGGTCAAGGCGGAATGCGTCTATGAAGCACCTCCTCCGCCCAGTGGCGACTTCCGGGCAACCCCCTCGGCTAACTGTGACGGCACCCTCCGCGTACCTGTCAACAAACTTATCGGCTACCAGGCGGTCAACGGTATGGACGTCGATCGCGGAAATGAGGCCTGCGTTCCGCGCGAGCAAGCGGATACTATCATCAGCTTCACCTGGAGATACCGCGCTCCGGGAGCGAGCAGCAACCTGCAGGGCCAAACTGTTTCGCGGATATCGCTGCGCGAACACGATGCAACCATCCAGATGACACTCACTCTGGACGATCAAGGCAATCCCGCGGACGACCCCCCGACTCAGGTGGCGCAGAAGCAGCTTCTGTCTA
>JBQTJG010000632.1:0-9747 GCA_052387355.1 Armatimonadota bacterium
CAATCCTGACGGCGCCGCAGTGCTCGAGATGACGCTGCTGGGAGCGCGCCTGCGCTTCGATGCCGATGCTGTCGTTGCGCTGACCGGCGCGGACATGGACGCACGTCTGGACGGCGTCGACGTCGCCATGGACGCCGCGGTTGCCGTGCGCGCCGGCCAGACACTCGCGTGCGGGGCTGCGCGCCGCGGCGTGCGCACCTATCTCGCAGTGGCCGGTGGCATCGAAGCGCCGCTGCTCCTCGGCAGCCGCTCGCACGACGTGCTCTCCGGCCTCGGCCCTCCGCCGCTGCGTGCCGGCGACCACCTGGTCGTCGGGGAGATGCGCGGCTCTCCTCGCGCGGTGTCTCCGCCGCCGGCCATTGCCGACGTGCCGGCACTACGATTTCTGCCGGGTCCGCGCGACGACTGGTTTGTCCCTTCGGCGTTGCAGAGCCTGACGGCAAGCTCGTACACCGTTTCCCCGGACAGCAACCGCATCGCGATCCGCCTGCAGGGCGCCGTGCTGCCTCGCGCCATCGATGGCGAGCTGCCCAGCGAGGGCCTCGTGCCCGGCGCCATCCAGGTGCCGACGAACGGGCAGCCGGTGGTGATGCTCGCCGATCATCCGACCACGGGGGGTTATCCCGCCATCGGCGTCGTGCTGCCGGACGACCTGTGGATACTCGCGCAATCGCGACCCGGCAGCCAGGTGCGGTTCGTGCCTGGCGCTAGTCGGTGATGAATGCTCCTTCTGAACTCTGGACGTCCTCTCAGTTCTTCCTCAACGCGGCAGGGGACAACACGGCTCGGCCACGAAGCTGGGCAATATCCCGGTCCTGAACCCCACACCTGGCAAACGTCCTTTCCCATTTCGTGCGCACGGCAGATTCAAGCTCGTCAACAATTTGCCGTGCCGCCTTACTGGTCAGGCCGAATCTGCCGGCAGATGACAAGGCGTTGGCGAGACTCGAGGCCCGACCCTGCTGTCCGACTTCCATCGCTTGATTCGCTTCCTGGCCGATGCGGAGCGTGGGAACGAGGTCGTAGGCCGGACTCAGAGTCAGCCACTGTCCATCCCAGAAACAGGCGTGGTTCTTCGCGTGGTCGTCGGTGTTTCCGACGAGGATGTTGAACACCATCCTTCGATAGAGCTGAGCCGCGTCGCCGGCGCCGTCGGCCGCGAGGCGACGCAGGATCTCCGCCAGGTCGGGATATGACGCAAGGCGCGCTTCTGTGTCGTCCAGATCGAGCAGCGTCAGCGCCGACAACATGTGCCGGCGCGTCTCTCCCCTGGATGACCACGCGCGATCGAAGCGCTCCACGATCAGAACATCGCGACCATCGACGGACTCGACTGAGGCCTTTGGAACCTTGATGCCGCACTGGGCTGCGAGCTGCAGGCAGGCCCACTCCGAGCGCACGATCGCCCATCGATCCGTACTCGACTGAAATTTTGCGATCAGAGCCCGTCGCCCATCGCGAAGGGTCGCCTTGGGCCGAGCCCCGCCGATCGAAGTGCCATGCTCGAGCGCCGCCGCCAACTCCGGACTGAGTGGCCGGTTGTTCTCCAGGGCATCGGCCGCTTGCCGCAGCTCAGAGAGCGTTGCGGGGGATGCCTGCATCTGGACGAAAGTTTCGGGCTGATCCTGGAAGTGCAGCGCCCCGATGCCCTCGCCGCGACCGAAGCTCAGGTAGTCCAGCTCACCGAGGCCGGCAGCAGCGTGGCGATACTCGATCACGCGCCTTCCCCATGCGTCGGGTGCGGCGTCGGCCAGGGCGCCGGGAATCTGGCCCTCGCGGCGAGCCGTGATCGGACCGGCGTCGAGGTCCATGCGTACCGGCGAAAGGGCGATCGCGTCTTTGCGCGCCCGGTAAGTGCGGCCGTACACGAACCGGATGCGGCCGCCTTGCTCGACCAGGCGTCCACAAACGATCGGTGTGGCTTGGCCGGGGAGCCAGATCCAGACAAAGAGCTCAGAAGTCATCGAGCGCCCCGGGAGAACGGCTGGACCGGCGTGCGCGGACCTTGCCCGTCGCGAGCGCCGACTTCGTTGCCTGCGACACTAAATCGTCGCCGACGGGACCAAGGCCCAAGGCCCAGAGCATCGAGACCAGCACGCCGCTGCCGACGCGCGGATTTCCGCGTTCGGCGGCACGCACGGTCCGGGGCGCGATGCCGAGACGGCGCGCAAGCACGGTCTGCGGTTCATTACGGGCAAGCCGCGCCGCGCGCAGGGCCATCCCGACCTTGCGCAGCTCTTCTGCAGCCGGCCGGGGCAGGGTCGCGGCGATGGTGGCGCTCCTGCTCATAAGACGCAATATAGAGCATTGTATAGTCAATAACAAGCAATATAAGTATCACTAAATCAGGAGCTCATGGACGAAACTGCTGATCTCTTCCAAGACAAGCCTTCCCCAAGCCCAAAGCGGACACTGAGAATGTTCGTTCCCGGCGAATCGCGTTAATGCCCATCGAAGTTCCCGGCTTCGACCGCCGCCTGCCTCCGCGAGGCCGTCGTCCGATCGCCCGTGCGAGTACTTTGTCGACGCGGCGAACAGTCGCCGGAGCGGCTGGTGAGTCTGTGTCGGAACGCCGCCCGGGTGACGGAGCCGGAATAGCGAAGCCAGCGCGGCATCAGCCGGCTTGGGCGTTCAACGTACCTACGCTTCCATTAAAAGCGTCGCTGGGCTTGCCCGCAGCGCCTCCGCGATGCGCTCGATCTTCCTGATGGTGATCTTGACCTCGCAACGTTCGATCATTCGGACGTAGGCCGTATGAACCTGCGCGCGGTCGGCCAGCTCTTCCTCTGACAGGCCAAGACACACTCGCCGCGCTCGGACGTTGCGCGCGAACACGCCGATCAACCGACCACGCCGCGACTTTCCGGGCGGCACTTGGGCAGCTGCCTCAATACCAAGTGACATTGCTCACCTCGTGTCTCAAGCGGTGATGCTGCTCGCCTTCGATATCGCTGCCTCCGCCTGCACAGCGATGGCTCTGACAAGGTCCGCGGCCGGCCGGATGTCATCGATGAGATCGATGGCTTCACCCGCCCACACCATGGAGTTGTCGGAATCGCCGCGTGCCGTTGCTTCTCTGAAAGCTTGCCGATGGCCCTCGGCAACGAGGGACAGTTGCGACTCGAGACCCCGCCATCTTCGAATGATGGCGTTCTCGATGGCGCGGCCGGCATATCGCTTGGGCCACGGATACCCACGAAGAATGTCGAAGATCTGCGTGCGGGTCGTGTCATCGCCATCGCGCGCAACGAGTTCCTGCTTCAGCAGCGGGTGGCCGAGCGCCTCCTCGGAGGCGTAAAAGCGCGTGCCGATGAGGCCGCCATCGGCACCCAGCGCCAATGCCGCGGCAAGCCCGCGCCCGTCGCCAATGCCGCCGGCCGCCAGCACGGGCGTCGGCGCAACCCTGTCCACAACTGCTGGAACGAGCGACAGGGTGGACCGTTGGCCCGTGTGGCCACCCGCTTCCGAGCCTTGTGCGACGATGAGATCGGCGCCTGTGTCGACCGCGGTCGCCGCTGACTCCAGATCCTGGACTTGGCACATCAAAACGCAGCCACACTCCTTGATGCGACGCGCCCACGGCGCGGGGTCGCCGAACGAGAGCATGACGGCGTGCGGCTTGAAGCCAAGCGCCAGGTCGAAGGCCTCTGGCGTCAGAGACCACGTGATGAACCCGACTCCCCAAGGCCTGGACGTCGCTGCCGTCACGAGGCGCAGCTCCCGACGAAGCCACTCAGCATCCCCGTAGCCACCGCCAACGAACCCGAAAGCCCCGGCATTGGACACTGCAGCCGCGAGCGAGCCTCCTGCCACTCCGCCCATCGGGGCAGAAGCGATCGGGTATTCCAAGGCAAACCGGCGAGAGAATTCCGTGCTAATCGCCATTCACGGTCACCGATTGGATAGCTTCGGCCGGCCACGCTCGTGGGATTGCGGCGAAGTGCTCCTCCGCGTGCGTCCAGTTGATCAGGCCCAGGAAGGCGTCGACGTAGCGCGCGCGCTCGTTGCGGTAGTCGATGTAATAGGCATGCTCCCAGATGTCGCAGACGACCAGCGGAACCTTGTCCCGGCGCAGCGGCGTGTCGGCGTTGCCGGTGTTCTCGATCGTCAGAGCACCCGCGGCGTCCGCCACCAGCCAGGTCCAGCCCGAACCGAACTGGGCCATGGCGCTCGAGCGAAATGCCTCGAGGAAACCGGAAACGGAGCCGAAGTGCCGCTCGAGTGCGTCCTTGAGCGGGCCCCGCACTGACGTCTTGTCAGGCGAGAGGCAATGCCAATAGAAGGTGTGGTTCCAAGCCTGGGCCGCGCTGTTGAAGAGCTTCCCATCAGCCTTCTTCACGACCGTCTCGAGCGGGGCGCCCTTGAGGGGCGAGCCCACGATAAGCTGATTCAGGCTCGATACGTACGCGCGATGGTGCCGGTCATGGTGGTAGAGCAGCGTGTCCCGGGAAATCCATGGCTCCAGCGCGTGACGCGGATAGGGCAGCCCGGGAAGGGCGTATGTGTTTTCGCTTTCACTCATGAATATCTCCGTGATGTCAGGCCAGCGCTTCGTGCTGCGGCGAGGCAGCGCCGGCCAAGGCTTTCTGGGCACAGATCACCGGCTGCTCCTGGCGAGGCACGCCAGGCATGCCATGGGAACCCGGCTTGCTCAGGCCACCATTCGCGAGCCACCGCTCGGTGGACGCTTTTGCGCGCTGAATCAGCTCCGCTGTTCTGGAAAAGTCGTAAGGACTGGTCGCGATCGGGCAGATCGGCGGAATGACGAGGATCTGCGCACGGTCCGAATAGCGCTCGGTATCGTCGACGAGCTGGCGCATGATCAGCAGGTTCAGTGCATGCAATGCCATCTCGATCGCACGACGCGGTACGCTCTCAAGCGCGCAGGAGAACCCGGTGGGCAGCACGATCACGCGCCGCGCCCCGAGCTTGACCGCGGCGGCGATCGGGGTGTTGCTGGCGACGCCCCCGTCGATCAAAAGGCGACCTGCCACCGGCACTGGAGGAAACACTGCCGGCACCGCGGCGCTTGCCATCAGGGCATCGGCGGCTGATCCCTCGGACAGGACGATCGCGCGTCCCTCGAGCAGATCCGTCGCCATCACATGGCAAGGGATGGGCGCATCGCGAAGGTCCCTGAAGGACAACGACCTGTCGACAAGCGTGCGCAGCCCGTCGGGCGACACCATGTGGCTGCGCCTCGCCGCGAACCGCAACAGACCGCCCCAAACGGAAAACGGGAAAATATCGGTCCTGCGCAAACCCAGCCATATGCGCTCGAGGTCCCGCACCCCGCTCGCGTCAGGGCGCCCGGCGTAATGCGCGGCATTGAGCGCGCCGACCGACGCGCCGACGAGAAGATCCGGGACGATGCCGGCGCTCTGCAGGGCGTGAAGCATGCCGACCTGCACGGCGCCGAGGCTGCCGCCGCCGGCCAAGACGAAGGCGGTCGGTTCAGCGGCTCGCTTGGCGGACATGCGCGCGACCCTCAATATCCCGAGAAGTCTTCGCTACGGATGTCGTCGTCCTGGACGCCGATTCCGTTGAGGAGGTCGCGCATTGCCGAGACCATTGCGGGCGGGCCGGCGACATAGAAGATCGGCGCCGAAGGACGGACGATGATGCCCGCCAGCAGTGCGACATCGACCATGCCGGTACGACCAGCCCACTTCCTGCCTGATGGCGCTTCGCCGGTCATGGTTGGGACGAACTGGAACTGGCCGCGATGCTGCCGCTCGAGCTGGATGAGCTCCTCGAGAAACGCCGCATCCTCCGGCCGTCGGTTCGAGTACACCAGCTTCATCACCTGAGGCAGCCGTTCCTTCAGCGTCTGACGCAGGATGCTCATGAACGGCGTGATGCCGATGCCGCCAGCGATGAAGATCGCCGGCCGCGAACGGTTGCTCTGAAGCGTCAACGAGCCGAAGGGCCCGTCGAACCGTATCGTGGCGCCGACCGGCAGCTCCCGGAGCACGCGCTTGAAGGCGGTGTCCCGGATCCGGGTCGCCACCACGAGCTCGTCCTCGTACGGCGCGCTGACGATCGAGAGCGGGCGGCCCGAGCCCTTCGCGTCGGTGTGCGGTGGATCGATGAGGATCAGCTCGATGGCCTGGCCGGCCTTGAAGCTGAATCCGGCGGGCTTTTCGAAATGGAATGCCATCGTGCCGTCGGCGATTTCCTTGCGGGATTTCAGGGTCAGCGTGTTCGTGTCGCTCGCCGCGACGATCGCTGGCTGCGCCTCTGCAATCGATACCGGCTTCAGGTTGTGCTTCATGGCGACTCTCCTTGGCGTTGCGCGATGCGAGGGTTCATGCGGCTGCATCGGGTAGGGGGACGCGTGCGCGTGTGCGGTCGCGGACGCCGACGACCTTCCCCTGAGCCCTTGGGCGTCCGGCAATGCGCGCGAACGCAGAGTGGTTGTGGATGGATTCGAAATTCTCGGCTTCAACGACGAATGACGCGATGCGCGCGTCCTTCTGCAGCGCGGCCGCCACATCGCGAACCAGATCCTCGACGAACTTCGGGTTCTCGTAGGCGCGCTCGGTGACGTATTTCTCGTCCGCGCGCTTGAGCAGGCCGAAGATCTCGCAGGAAGCGCTGCCCTCGGCTATGGCGATCAGCTCGGCGATCTCAACCGGAGAGTGAAAGTCCGCCTGGATCTCGATGTGGGAGCGCTGATTGTGCGCGCCGTACCGGGAGATCTCCTTGGAGCAGGGGCAAAGGCTCGTGACGGGAATCTCCACGCGCGCCTGCAGGCGGTACCCCGTGCCATCGATCGTTCCGCGCCACATGGCCTCGTAGTCGAGCAGGCTCTGCACCCTGGAGACGGGCGCCGTTTTCCGCGCGAAGTGGGTGAAGGCCATCTCGACGGCGCCTTCACGCGCGTCCAGGCGACGCAGCATGTCGCGCACCATCTGCTCGAAGCCCGCCGCGTCAACTGCTTCGGTCCGGGCCTCGAGCAGCTCGACGAAGCGCGACATGTGCGTACCCTTGGCGTCCGCAGGCAGGCCCACGGTCATCGAGAAGGTTCCGATGGTCGGCACGCAGTCGCCTCCCGACCGGATGGTGACGGGATAGCGCACGCCCTTGACGCCCACCGCGTCGATCGCGAGGTTGCGGTCGTCGGCCTGCGCCTGGATATCCGGAAGACTGAAGGGTTCTGGAGCGTTCATGCGGGTTCCCGGAGCCGGCATGCGCCGCGGCGGCGCATGCTGACTCCTCGAGCCTCCTAGGCGAACTTCTTGGGGAACTGCTTGGCGATGGCGCCGGCGAGCGCGTCGGCGATCGTATACATGTGGTTCTTCATTGCCTCCCACGTCTGGGCCTCGCCCGCGTAATCCTTCGCCCGCAGCTGGTTGATCTGCTGGACGTGATGTCCGCCGTGGGCCAGCAGCAGCGACCGCAGCGTGTCGACCGGAAGATTCGGGTTGGCCGAGCTCAGGAAGACTGCGATTTCCTCGGCGTTGGCGCCCACCCTCTTCCACGCGGCGTCCTGGCCAGCCTTGTCCTTCGCCACCAGGTAGTCCTTGATCGCGCCGTAATGGCCGGCGAGCAGGCCGAACAGCTTGTCCGAGGCCGCCTTGCCGTAGAACGGCTCGATCGCGCCAGCGATCTGCTTGGCGTTGGCGACGACCCCGTTCTCGGCGGCCGTGGCGGCGGCCGTGTTGCCGGCGAGAGTCTGGACCGCGACGTTGCGGACCCAGAAGACGTGGCCGACCCAAAGGTCGCGCAAGGCGTCCTTCGTTTCAGCCGCCTTGCTCGAAGCCGGCGCGGCGCTGGCATGCGGGTGGCTCTCGCCTGCCTGTGCGGACAGCGACAGCCCGAGCAGCGCGGCGAGTACGGCGGGGGCGATGGTGCGTGCAACAGAGGAACTCATCTGAATCTCCAGCGGGTGTGAGTGGAGGCTCGACCCTAATGGCCCGGCTGATACTTTGTCAAGACAAAACTGTCATAAGTGGGTTAAGCTACTGTCCGAGCTCACAAGCCCGCGGTACGGGCGACGAGGATCGTCATGCTTGAGTTATTGGGTCGGCGCCAGAAGGACCTGTTGAAGTTGCTGATGCGCCACAAGGCCGGCCTCACCGTCGACACGATCGGCGCGCAGCTCGGCATCACGCGCAACGCCGTGCGCCAGCATCTTGCGGCGCTGGAGAAGGACGGCTTGGTAACCACCGGCTCGACACGAGCCACGGGTGGACGCCCCACGCAGCTCTATGTGCTCTCGCAGAAGGGCAAGGAGCTTTTCCCTCGCCAGTACTCGTGGCTGGCCCAGCTGGTTCTCGAGTCCGTGAAGGAGGAAACCGGGGGGGATGGGTTACGCAAACGCCTCGGGGCGATGGGCACCAAGGTCGGGACTCAACTGAAAACCCAGCATCCATCGGGCAGGTCGCGGCAGGAGCGTGTCCTCAAGCTCGCCGAGCTCATGGAGCAACTGGGTTACAGCACTGCCGGCACGACCGTGCTCGAACCCACGGTCATCGCCGCCGACAACTGTGTGTTCCACGACCTCGCGCTGAAGAATCCCGAGGTCTGCGAATTCGATCTGGCTCTGCTGCGAACATTCACGGACGGCCGCGTCGATCACCAGGAGTGCATGGCGAAGGGCGGTCACGTGTGTCGCTTCAAGTTCAGGCCTTAGCGTCACGGCGACGCCGGCCGCTGCGGAAACCAGACCGAGAGTCCAGGAGCACCGCATGGAGCCCGTTGAAGTCACCGTCACATCGCAGGAGTCTCCCTATCGCGTCGAGGTCGCCAGTGGCCTGCATCGGTGGCATGGAGACGAGCCGGCCAGCCTTGGCGGCGGCGACACGGGACCGTCGCCAGAGCAACTCCTGCTTTCGAGCCTGGGCGCCTGCACGGCGATAACCTTGATCATGTATGCGAACCGCAAGGGCTGGCCCCTGGAAAAGGTGGCCGTGCGTCTCGCGCTGAATCCCTCGGGCAAGCCTACCGATGGAGCTACCGAGATCGAGCGATCTCTAGGGCTTTCAGGAGAACTGAAGCCTGAGCAACGCACCGCCCTGTTGCAGGTTGCCGAGCGCTGCCCCACGCACAAGATCCTGACAAGAACGATACGGATTACATCCAGTCTGGCCGACTCGGATGCCTGATCTCGTCATCGATCAGCGACGTTATGACCCCGGGGTCCGCTTCTGGCACATTGCGGTGATCCCGGCTGAGGGATAATCGCGCGATGCACGCGCCGATCGTCATCCCCGACCACGAGATCGAGTTGAGCGCCGTCCGCTCCCAGGGCGCCGGCGGCCAGAACGTCAACAAGGTTTCGAGCGCGATGCACCTGCGGTTCGACATTCGCGCGTCGTCGTCGCTGCCCGACGACGTCAAGCAGCGCCTGCTGACGATGCGCGACAGCCGCATCACCGACGAGGGCGTCGTCGTGATCAAGGCGCAGCAGTTCCGCAGCCAGGATCAGAACCGCGCCGATGCGATCGAGCGGCTCCAGCAGCTCGTGCACGCGGCCGCGGCACGGCCCAAGTCGCGCCGCCCGACGCGGCCCCCGCGCGCCTCGAAGCAGCGCCGGCTCGAGAGCAAGAAGCGCCGCGCCGAGATCAAGGCGCTGCGCGCGAAGGTGCGCGACTGATCCCGGATCAGGCGCCGGTCTGGCTCGCGGCGGCCTGGACGCTGGCCGTGGCCGTCGTGCTCGTGGCGTACTGGTTCAAGTACGGGCCGGCCAACTACCTGTGGTTCTCGGACATCGCGCTGATCGTCAGCGTGCCGGCGCTGTGG
>JBQTJG010000633.1:0-9272 GCA_052387355.1 Armatimonadota bacterium
GACTGCCCGAACCCTCGCCGCGAGGTCTTCACCCGCGCATCGGCGCCGACGGCCTACGATCTGACGCCCGTGCGGTCTGAGGCCAACGGCGACGCAGCGCTTCCTGGTCTAGCCCCTCTTGCCATCACTGCGCCGTCCGACGGCGCGCTGCTGACCCCACCCTTCATCATCGAAGGCACGGCCCCGCAGGGGGCGATGGTCACCATCGTCGTGGTGGCCGAGGGGGCAGGGGGAGGGGCTCGGGCGGCCGAGGTCGCGATGCAGACGGACGCATCCGGGCGGTTCGCGTACGAGTTTCGTCCGGCCTATCGCTCATCGGGGACGCGCTATGTCATCATCGTCTCTGCGCTCGGGCTCAACGGGGCAAGCGTCTCCCGGACGATTGCCGTGACTGACGGAGCCGGCCCGCCGTCCGGGCGGTAGGGAGGTGCGCTGAGCATGTCCGGCCATTCCAAGTGGCACAACATCAAGCTCAAGAAGCAGAAAGTGGATCAGGTCCGGGCCAAGCTCTTCAGCAAGGTCTCCCGCGAGATCATGGTTGCCGCCAAAGAGGGCAGCAGCAATCCCGACGCCAACATGCGTCTTCGCGCCGCGGTCGACCGCGCGCACGAGGCCGGCATGCCGAACGACAACATCCAACGCGCCATTCAGCGCGGGGCCGGTGAGCTTGCAGGAACGACGTACGAGACCGTAGTCTATGAAGGCTATGCGCCGGGCGGCGTCGCCGTGATGGTTGAGGCGCTCACCGACAACCGCAATCGCACTGCCGCAGAAGTCCGGGCCATCTTCACCCGGCATGGCGCGAGCCTGGGCGGCGGATCGGTGGCGTGGATGTTCGAACGACAGGGCCTGGTCACCGTCGCGCGAGGCGAGATCTCCGAGGATGACATGCTGCTCGCGGCGCTCGATGCCGGGAGCGACGATGTGCGGACGACCGAGGATGGGTACGAGATCGTGACTCGCCCCGAGGAGACCTTTAAGGTCAAGCAGGCGTTGGTGGCGCGGGGCTTCACGATTAGCGGCGCAGAAGTGACGATGCATCCTAAGAACACCACTCGCGCTGAAGGCAAGGACGCCCAGCAAGTGCTCAGGCTGCTGGACGCGCTGGAAGAGCACGACGACGTCCAGGCCGTCCACGCCAACTTCGACATTCCCGACGAGGTCATGCAGCAGGTCGGGTAGCCCAGGCAGTGCTATAATCGAACACAAGTTCGGTCATGCCGACGGCATCATCGCTCCAGGTGCGCCACACTCGCCCGATCGGACCTGACCCATCAGGGAGCCGGCGGACAGGCGGGAGCGCGCTTGTTCTGGGTTTCGATCCGGGGCTGCGCTGCACCGGCTACGCTGCCATCCAGGTGTCTGATGGACGCCCGCGGATCCGGGAAGCCGGGGTCCTGGTCACGAATGCGCGAAGCGATCTCGCCGGCCGGCTGCTGCAGTTGCACCGGGATATCGAAGGGCTGTTCCACGAACTCCGCCCTGACCTTGTCATGCTCGAGGATCTGTTCGTCCACCGCCAGTTTCCGCGAACCGCGATCGTGCTGGGGCACGCGCGGGGCCTGGTCTACCTGGCAGCCGCCGCGTCTCGCGTGTCGGTCGTGGCGCTGGCTCCGAGCGCAGTGAAGCAGGCGATCACGGGTTCAGGACGGGCCAGCAAGGCGCAGGTGCAGGCCTCCGTGCGCTCGCTGCTCGGACTGCGGCGGGTGGCCGACCCCCACGCAGCCGACGCGCTGGCTCTCGCGTACGCCGGGCTGTCGCGTATCGGATCGATCCGATCGTGATCGGCTACCTGCGCGGACGGGTCGTGCGGCGCAGCGAAGGGATGATCGTGCTCGAAGCCGGAGGCGTGGGCTATGATGTGGCACTGCCTCCGGTCGTCGAGGCGGCTCTGCCGGCTGATACTGGCGCCGCGCCGGTCGAACTGTTCATTTCGTTTCACGCCACGGCGAATCAGCCCAAGCCTGTGCTCATCGGGTTTCTGCGTGAGGTCGAGCAGGAGTTCTTCGAGCGGTTCATCACCGTCGACGGCGTCGGCCCCGCGAAGGCCGTGCGCGCCATGACCAGTCAGGTGCATGAGATCGCCGACGCGGTCGAACGCCGCGACGTCAACTTTCTGCGCCGGTTGCCGGGCATCGGCGCCCGCACGGCCGAGAAGGTGATCGCCGAACTCCATGGGAAGATGGGCAAATACGCCCTCCTCCGTGAGGAGGTTGCGCCGGTCAGTTCGGCGCAGCCAGACTTTAAAGAGGAGGTTGTCGAGGTACTTACCCGCCAGCTCGGGCATCGCGCGGTCGAGGCGCGCCGCATGGTCGAGGAGGCGTTGCGCCGCGCTCCGCACATCGACTCAGCCGAGGCGCTCTTTCAAGAGGTCTATCGTCTTGAACGGGGGACCGCCGAATGAGCCGCCAGCGCCTGGATGTGACGGGCGCCACCGAAGACGATCAGGTCCTGCGCAGCCTTCGCCCGCAGACATTGGACGAGTGCATCGGACAGAGCCGGGTGATCGAAGGGCTGCGCATCAGCATCGACGCCGCACGCGGCCGGGGTGAATCCCTCGACCACATCCTACTGCATGGGCCGCCGGGGTTGGGCAAGACGACGCTGGCAAACGTGGTCGCGCGGGAGATGGGGGTCGAGCTCGTCACCACCAGCGGGCCGGCGCTGGAGCGCGGCGGCGATCTGATGGGCATTCTCACCAATCTCAACGCCGGCGATGTGCTGTTCATCGACGAGATCCACCGCCTGTCGCGGGGCATCGAGGAACTGCTGTACCCGGCCATGGAGGATTTCTGCGTCAACTTCGTGCTCGACAAGGGGCAGCACGCCCGCACGCTGCGCTATCAGTTGCGGCCCTTCACGCTGGTGGGCGCGACGACGCGGGCGGGGCTGCTGTCCTCGCCGCTGCGCGAGCGGTTCGGGATCTTCCACCACCTCGACTTCTTCAGTGAAGATGATCTCACCAGGATCGTTCACCGGTCCGCCAGCATCCTGGGGGTGCCAATCGAGGCCGGCGGCGCCGAAGAGATCGCCCGCCGCTCCCGCGGGACGCCACGCATCGCCAACCGGCTGCTCCGCCGCGTGCGGGACTTCGCCCAGGTGCGGGCCGACGGCGTGATCACGCTTCCCGTTGCGCAGGCGGCGTTGGAGTTCGAAGGCGTGGACATCCTCGGGCTCGACGGGCTCGATCGCGAGCTGCTGCGCATCCTGATCCAGGTCTACGGCGGCGGTCCGGCCGGGGTCGAGGCACTGGCGGCGTCGCTCCATGAAGACACCGACACGATCGAGGAAGTGGTGGAGCCGTTCTTGTTGAAGGCCGGGTTGATCGCGCGGACCTCGCAGGGCCGGCGCGCCACGACCCAGGCCTACAACCACCTCGGGCTCACACCGCCCGATTCACCGCGGGTGCAGGGGAATCTGTGGTCGGCATGACGTCGACGGCGTCGCTCAGCCGATGACCCGCGTCCTCACGTGGACCAGCGTATGCGTCCTGCTCCTGGCGGTCGGCTCGCCCACGAAGGCGCAGTCCTCAGGCCTCGTTCGTGTCGGGTTGCTGCTTTCGCAGGAGGCGGTGTCCATCGGCGCCGATGGCCCGGTCGAGGTGCTCGACCCCGAGTCCGGACGTCGTGACGTCCTCGAGGGCGGGCGGATCATTGTTCGCCCGGCGACGCAGGGGATCGATCTCACCGCGTCGTCATTCGGCGGCGTGGTGCGGATGCAGCCCCGCGCCGGTTTCCTCCAGGTCAATGGACGTCCCTATCGAGGTGTCATCGAGATCCGTCGGACGATCCAAGGCCGCCTGACGGTGATCAATGAGCTCGATCTGGAAGAGTATCTCTACGGGGTCGTGCGGAGCGAGATGGATCCTCGCTGGCCGCTGGAAGCGCTGCGCGCTCAGGCGGTTGCGGCGCGGTCACTGGCGGTGCAGAGCGCCGGACGGTTCTCATCAGAGGGGTACGACGTCCGCTCCACGACCGACTCGCAGGTCTATGGAGGCGTCGCCGCTGAAGACCCCCGCACAACGGCCGCTGTCGACGCGACGCGGGGAACAGTCATCTTGCATGACGGTCGGCCGGTCTTTGCGGCGTTTCATGCCGACTCGGGCGGCGCGACCGAGAACAGTGAGTTCGTGTGGGGCGGCCTGGTCCCACACCTGCGTGGGGTGTCGGACCCGTTCTCGCGCGACGCGCCCAGCCATCAGTGGACGCTTCGCCTTGATCTGGCCGCGATGGAGATGCAGCTCCATCGCACGGGACGCCCGGTTACCGGCCTGCAGCGTCTGGAGGTTGTGGCCACCAGTCCGTCGGGTCGGGTGATGACGGTGCGTCTGGTCACGACCACGGGAAGCGCCGACGTGCGCGGGACCGACTTTCGGACGGCGATCGGGGCCAGCACGGTGCGCAGCACGCTCTTTACCGTGCGACCGCTTCCGGGCGAGATGGCGGTCGAACTCAGTGGGCGCGGGTCGGGCCATGGTGTCGGCCTGAGCCAGTGGGGGGCGCGCGGGCAGGCCCTGGCGGGTCGGGATCACACCGACATCCTCAGGTACTACTACACGGGCGTCGCGATCGGCCCCCGTCCCTGATGCGCCTGGCGGATTTCGACTACACTCTCCCGCCCGAACTGATCGCTCAACAGCCTGTCTCCCCGCGCGACGCGTCACGGCTGCTCATCGTCGATCGGGCCACCGGCCGCTTCACCCATCGCATCTTCCGCGAGATCGGCGACTACCTGGGCACTGGGGACGTCCTGGTCGTCAATGACACGCGGGTCGTCCCCGCGCGGCTTCGCGGCAGGCGCGCGGAGACGGGCGGCGCTGTGGAGCTGCTGCTTGTCCGGCCGGTGACCGACGGCGCCTGGGAAGCGCTGGTACGACCGGGTCGTCGGTTGAAATCCGGAACGGTCGTTCTGGTGGGTCCCCTGGCAGCGCGCGTCGAGATTGGCGAACGCCTGGCGACAGGCCGCCGGGCGGTCCGCCTTCAGGAGGGCGGGCCGATGATCGAGCTCCTCCGCAATGCCGGCGAGATGCCGCTGCCACCGTACATTCGTCGAACGATCGATGACCCCGAGCAGTACCAAACGGTCTACGCCCGCCAGGAGGGCGCAGTCGCTGCGCCCACTGCGGGCCTTCACTTTACGCCAGGCCTGCTCGACCGCATACGTGATCGTGGCGTCGCGATCGTGACCCTGACCCTGCACGTCGGACCGGGAACGTTTCAGCCGGTGCTGGCCGACGATATCACGAGCCACAAGATGGAGGCCGAGCACTACACTATCACGGCCGATGCTGCGGCCGTCATCAACGAACGGCGGGGACGGCTCTTTGCCGTGGGGACGACGACTGTACGGGCGTTGGAAGACGCTGCGCGGTCGGATGGACGCGTGTCCCCCGGGAGCGGGTGGACGGAGCTGTTTGTTGTTCCGGGGTTCGCTTTTCGCGTGGTGCAGGCGCTGGTGACGAACTTTCATCTGCCGCGGACGACGCTGCTGATGCTGGTGAGCGCGTTTGCGGGGCGGGAGGCGGTGCTGCGCGCGTACGACGAGGCGATCCGCGGGCGCTACCGGTTCTACAGTTTCGGCGACGCGATGCTGATCGTGTAGCGTCGAGGGAACCCCACCGCCACGTCATCGTATCTCGACGCTCGTGCCATCCGGACGAGGAGGCTACGGCTCGACGCGGGTCCAGCCCCGCGACGTGGGACTCCAGGCCGTGATGCGCCGTCCGAGGAAGTCCTTTTCGGTCAGGGTGTAGCCGGCGGCCTCGAGGCGCCGGCGCGCCTCGACATAGTACCGATAGTCGATCTGCCATGAATCGGTCCGCAGCGGGTTTTGGTAGGCGCCCAGTCCACCCAGAAGTTTCTTGAGGTTCTCGTTCTCCCCGGCCTCTCCACGGATTTCAACGCTCTGATTGATGGTGCCGTAGGCCTCGATCGCCGGCGCCTGCGGGAGCGTTCCGGGGCGGCCTCCGGGGTTCAGGGAAGAGACCGGCACCTCGATCGCGCTTGGCGCAGCGGCCTTCGCCGGCGCGATCCTTGCGGGCGCACCCGCGGGTGCGGCGGGTCCTGCGCCAGGCGGTGCGGCTCCCGCCGCCCGCGCGGCGCGCAGCGCCTCGGCCCGCGCGCGGATCGCCGCCATCTTGTCGTCGCGCGAGGATTCTTCTCCTGAACCCTCGCCCGCCTTCGGCGCGTCTTCGGCTGCGGTCGGCGCCGACGGTGCCGTTGCCGCAGGCGTGGGAGCCGCTGCGACCGAGCCCGACCCCGCGCCCCGCGCGGCCCGCAGCGCCTCGGCGCGCGCGCGGATCTCAGCCATCTTCTGCTCGCGCGATTGGTCCTCGCCGGCCTGTGCGCCGGCGGGCTTCGGCGGCTGGTCAGGTGGGGAGGATGGAGACTCGTCGGTCATCGGGGTTCCATAGACGTACCGCCGCCATTCTACAGGGTACGATACCAGAGGGGCAACTCATCCAGGGTCACAAGGGTCACAAGAGCACGATAACAGGAAATATCGCCAGGCTACCGGAACCAAGCGCAGGCACGGAGGGAGGCGCAGTGTGAGCGCTGAGGACAAGGCGGCCCCGGTGGTGGCGACCAGGGATGACCCATGGGAGACGGCCCTCCGGCAGTTTTCACAGGTGGCGGGCCGGCTCGGGCTGAAGCGGGGCATCCAGGACCTCCTGGCCATACCACAGCGCGAGTTGACCGTCCACTTCCCCGTGGAGATGGATGACGGATCGATTCGGATATTCACCGGCTACCGGGTCCACCACAACATCGTGCGAGGACCCACCAAAGGCGGCATCCGCTATCACCAGGACGTGACGCTGAACGAGGTCCGCGCACTGGCGATGTTGATGACCTGGAAGTGCGCCCTCGTCAACCTGCCGTACGGCGGCGCCAAAGGCGGGGTGATCGTCGATCCCAGGACGCTTTCACCTGGTGAACTGGAGCGCCTGACCCGACGGTACGCCTCGGAGATCAGCGTTTTGATGGGACCGCAAGGCGACATTCCCGCGCCCGACGTCGGGACCAATGCCCAGATCATGGCGTGGATCATGGACACCTTCAGCATGCACCTCGGCCACGGGGTGCCTGCGGTCATCACGGGGAAGCCGATCTCGATCGGCGGCTCGGTCGGGCGCAAAGAGGCGACCGGGCGCGGCGTGATGATCTCGGCCCGTGAGCTCGCCCGCGTGTATGGGCTGCCGTGGCGGGGGGCGCACGTCGTCGTGCAGGGATTCGGCAACGTCGGGTCGTCGACGGCCCGGCTCATGTGGGACGAGGGCTGCACGATCATCGCGACGAGCGACGTCCAGGGGGGCATCTACAATCCCCACGGCCTCGACCTGCCGGCCCTGGAGCGGCATGTGACGAGTGCGGGGTCGGTCGTCGGCTTCCCAGGTACTGAGCCAGTCTCCAACCGCGACCTGCTGGAGCTGCCGTGTACGTACCTGGTCCCGGCAGCGCTCGAGGGGCAGATCACACGTGATAACGCGGACCGCATCCGCGCCAGGGTGATCGTCGAGGGCGCCAACGGGCCCACGACGCCCGAAGCCGACGCGATTCTTGGAGCGAAAGGCGTCAAGATCATGCCCGATATCCTGGCCAACAGCGGTGGCGTGATCGTCTCGTACTTCGAGTGGGTCCAAGATCTCCAATCGCTGTTCTGGAGCGAGGACGACATCAACCAGCGCCTTGAGCGCCTCATGGTGAAGAGCGTCCGCGAGGTCGCCGCGCTCGCCGGCGCGCATCACATCTCGCTCCGGCTCGCCGCGCTCCAGCGAGCCGTAGAGCGCGTGGCCGAGGCGCTCCTGATCCGCGGCATCTATCCTTAAGAGCGCATCAGAGCGCATCACAGGCGCGTCCGGAGGGGTCCACCGGGATGGCGTTCGAAGTGCTCCACACCGACCCACGGGGAGGTGCGCGCCTCGGCCGGCTGCACACGGTGCGGGGTACGGTCGAGACCCCGGCGTTCATGCCGGTGGGGACCAATGCGACCGTCAAGGCGCTGACCCCGGATGAGGTCGCCACGTCAGGCGCGCAGATGATCCTGGTCAATGCCTTTCACGTGTATCTGCGGCCGGGGACCACCATCATCGCGGGCGCGGGCGGGCTGCACGCCTTCATGGGCTGGACAGGACCGATCCTGACCGACAGCGGCGGCTACCAGGTCTTCAGCCTGGCCACCATGCGGTCCGTGGACGGCGACGGCGTCACCTTCCGGTCACCCTTTGACGGATCGTCGCACCGCTTCACTCCTGAAGGGGTCATCGAGATGCAACGGGTGCTGGGATCGGATGTCGTGATGCCCCTCGACGTCTGCCTCGGCTATCCACTCGAGCCGGCACAGGCGCGTGCAGCGCTCGAACAGACCCTGGCGTGGGCAGCTCGCTCCCGGGGGCATCACGCGACGGCGGGCCGCGGCCTCTTGTTCGGGATCGTGCAGGGAGGATTCGACCCAGCGTTGCGGATCGAGGCGGCCCGGCGCATCGTCGCCCTTGATCTGGACGGTCATGCGATCGGCGGACTGTCGGTGGGCGAGCCCCATGCGCTCATGTACGAGCTCCTCGAGGCGGTCACCGGCGAGCTGCCGGCGGGGAAGCCCCGCTACCTGATGGGCGTCGGAGCGCCCACCAGTCTCCTGGAAGGGATCGCACGCGGCATCGATCTCTTCGACTGCGCCCTCCCGACGCGCGTCGCGCGCACCGGCACGATCCTGACCGCGTCGGGCCGGGTGAACGTTCGCAACGCCCGGTATCGCGACGACCTCTCACCGCCGGATCCCACGTGTCCCTGTCGCGCGTGCGCGACGACGACACGCGCCTATCTGCGGCACCTCTTCCATGCCGACGAGATGCTGGGCCCGCGTCTCGCCACCTATCACAATCTGTGCTTCCTCGGCCGATGGCTTCGCGACGCACGCGCCGCCATCCGCGAGGATCGCTATATAGCATGGATGGCGGAGGCGCTCGCCACCTACGGCACGACGTGGTGAGCAGGAGATGATGGGCCATCGCAGAATCCCTTGCGCGGTTGTCCCCTCCGAGGAGGATCGTTGATGCCCGGCCCGCAGTCACAGATCACCGTGCTCGTCCTCTGGGTGCTGATCTTTGTGGTGTTCTACATGCTCATGGTCCGGCCCCAGCGAACCCAGGCCCGGAAGCGCCGCGAGATGCTCGCGGCGTTGAAGCGGGGCGATCGGGTGGTGACGATCGGCGGCGTGCACGCGACCATCGCGGATATCAAGGATGACATGTTGAGCCTCGACCTGGCTCCCAA
>JBQTJG010000634.1:0-7144 GCA_052387355.1 Armatimonadota bacterium
GACGTTCCATGACCGCGAGCCCCGGCCGCCGGGCGTGGGGCCGCATGCCGTGGACGGGGTCGCGATGCCGATCGTCGAACGCCTCTCACATGACGGCATGCTGTCCGAATATTGGAGCAAGCGGCTGCTCGCGAGTTTCGGAATTCCGGTTCCCCAGGGAGGCATGGCCACCACGCTCGAGCAGGCGATGCACGTGGCCGAAGATCTGGGGTATCCGGTTGCGATTAAAGCGACCGCACCCCACTTGATGCATAAGACCGAGTTGGGTCTGGTGCGCCTCCACGTGGCCGATGCCGCTGATCTTCGCCGGGCGTGTGAGGATCTCTGGACGCGAGGGCAGGCGCATCTGACGGCACTCCACCCGGGCGCGCTGGAGGGTGTTCTCATCGAACAGATGGTTCTTTCGGGTGTGGAGGTCGTGATTGGCGCCCGCCGCAGCGAGTTTGGACCGGTTGTCATGTTCGGCGCCGGCGGGGTGCTCGCCGAGCTCATTGCGGACACGAGTCACCGCCTGGCTCCGCTCTCCGACGATGAGGCGTTGGCGATGGTACGCGAGACTCGAGCGGGTAGGCTCCTGGCTGGCTACCGCGGCGCTCCGCTCGATGTGCGCGCGGTGGCCCGCGTGCTTCAGCAGGTTGTGCGATTGGTCGGCGATCTTGGTGAGTTCGTGGAAGCCGTGGATATCAACCCCGTGATGGTGACCACCGGGGGACTGTGCGCCGTCGACGCGGTGGTCTATGGCCGGCGTGCCTGACCAGTCACTCAGAGACCGCACCGCCATTTCCGGCATCGGGTGGACGGCCTTCAGCCGCGCTTCGGGCACAACGGTGGCCAATCTGGCGGCCGAGGCCAGCCTGAACGCCATCCGCGACTCGGGGCTCACGCCGCGGGACATCGATGGAATCATCACCTACCGGTACTTCGACGACACGATCGCCCCGAGTGATCTGATGCAGGCGCTGGGGATCACGCAGTGCGCGTTTCAGGCGATGGACGGACTGGGTGGGGGCTGGTCCTGCGCCGCGGTGCTGCTGGCCGCGATGACCGTTCACACGGGGATCTGCCGGCATGTCCTTGTGTTCCGCGCGATGAACGGCCGCAGCGAAGTGCACGCCATCCGCCAGAACCGTCCGCTGCGTCCCATTCGAGCCGGCCAGTTCACGGCGCCATTCGGCGCAGCGCACGCCGCGGCGACGTTGGGCCATCTGGCGACGGCCCACATGGCGCGCTACGGCACGACCACGCTTGACTTCGCGCACCTGGCGGTCGCCCAACGGCGGCACGCCATGCTGAACCAGAAGGCCGTCACGCGGAAACCGATGACGATTGAGGATCACCAGAGCTCGCCGTGGATCATCTACCCGTTCAGGTTGTTGGACTGCTGCCAGGAGACCGACAACGCCGTCGCACTCGTCGTCACGTCGGCCGAGCGGGCGCGGGACCTGCGAGCGGCTCCGGTATACATCACGGCCGGAGTCGGAGGCAGCAACCAGCCCGCCAGCCTGTGGGAGAGCAACGGTGTGCATGCCGCGCCGGCCGTCTATCGGGCCGCGGGTATCGGTCCCAACGACCTGAATTTCGCGCAGTTGTACGATCCGTTCACCTTCCTGTGCATGCTCCACATGGAGGATTTTGGGCTCTGCGAGAAGGGCGGCGTCGGCGCCTGGGTCCGCGCGGGCCAGAACGGGCTCGACGGCCCCATGCCGGTGAACACGCACGGTGGGCTGCTTTCCGAGGCGTATGTGCACGGGTTGAACCATGTCGTTGAGGCCGTACAGCAGTTGCGTCCGGGTGGCGTGGTCGACGATTTGTGCGAGGGATCGCACACATTCGACCGTTCCAGGTGCCGGCAGGTGCGCGACGCCGAGGTCGGACTCGTCTGCGCGGAAGTCGGTGGAAGTGCATTGATCCTCAGGAAGGCATGAGAACGTGATGAGCGCGCATCGGCGCGCCAGCCGTGGCTGATTACCAGAAGCCTCTGCCGGTGCCTGATCCCGACACCGCGCCCTTCTGGCAGGGCTGCCGGGAGCACGAGTTGCGCGCGCAGCGCTGCGGCGGCTGCAGCAGCCTGCGCTGGCCTCCGCGCGGCCTGTGTCCGCGGTGCCACTCATGGGCATTCGACTGGGTGGCGCTTGGCAACACCGGGACGGTCGCCTCCTTCGTGGTGGTGCACCGAGCGACCAGCCAGGCGTTCGCGACCGAGGTGCCGTATGTGATCGCGCAGGTGACGCTGGATGACACGAACGGACTCGTGCGTCTCGCCAGCAATGTCGTCGGTTACCCCTGGGACCAGGTGCGTGTCGGCATGGCGGTGAGGGTCGAGTTTGAAGACGTGACCCCTGAGGTGACACTGCCGAAGTTCCGCCCGATACCCGCCGCTTGAGCGTCGACGCCCTCGTCATTGGACGAAGGAGCCGGTGGGGCACGTGTTGTAGGATACCAGACACGTCGATGCTCGGTGACACTCGGAGGGTGGGCGACCTGTGAAGGCAAAAGGGGGAGGCTCATGAATCCGCAACTTCGGCACTGGCTGCGCCTGTGTTCGTCCATAGCCTCTTTCGTACACTCCCCTTGTACTGTGGCGCGGCAGAAGATGCTGCCTTCGGAGGAAGCCAGTGGCCATTGAACCCGATGCAGAGCAATCGCCACAACTCGCGCTAGTGGAGATCGCCGGCAGCCCCCGACAGATCTCGTCCATCGAGGACAATCCGGGGATGATTCTGTCCCGGGGCAGCGGGTACGTGGACGACGATGGACAGGCACGTGTGACGGGATACGTCACCGACCAGGCGCTTGAAGCCGTGCTCAAGACCGGCTGTTCAGTGCGAGTCATCATGACAAAAGAGCAAGTGACGCGGCACTGGGAGGTGACCGCCCGTCAGGTGGACGGAGGGGAGCGGACTTCTCTGATCGAGATCCAGGCACCCCTGGATGCCCTCCGGCCGCTCGATGTGATCCCGGGGCTGCGCCTGGAGCCGCACTACGCCGAGAGGCTCAACGACGCGCGTTGGAAAGTCACAGCGGAAGCCACCCCCGAAGCGATCGCGCAGATTCAGGGCCTCGGTCTTTCCGTGACTATCGTGATCGCCGAAGACGAGATGACCCGGCGGCGGGCGCAGTTCTTTGGCGACGAAGAGGAGTGAGATGCCGTACAAGAAGAGCGAAGCCATCGACGCTGTTGTGCAGTACCTGGCGAGCACCTTCCCCGCAGTGGCGTCGACCGGGACGCTGCCCAATGCCTCGTGGCACGGGCGCACGCCGGCATTCTTGCAGATTACCAAAGGGTCGGGCGACGGCGCGAAGCCGGGCGTGCTGATCGTCGCCGGCGTTCACGCCCGGGAGTGGGCGCCGCCGGATGCCGTCACGGCTTTCTGCTGGGAGCTGCTGGTGGCGTACCAGGGTAAGCTGCCGCTCACGATAGGCGCGTTCGTGCTGCCAGCCCCAAACGTTCAGGCGATTGTCGACAACCTGAACATCTATGTGGCGCCGGTCATCAACCCGGATGGTCGCAACCATTCGCTGCGGCGAAGCGCCAGCAGGTCGGGCCGGTTGTGGCGGAAGAACCGCAATCGTCTGCCAGATGGAGAGATCGGAGTAGACATCGCCCGGAACCACGACATTCTTTGGGACTTCCCGAGGCTCTACTCGCCCGACGCCGCCCAGGCATCGGAGTCGACCGGTGCGACGTCGACCACGTCTTCCAAGGAAACATACTACGGACCGGCTGTGGAGTCCGAGTCCGAGACGAAGAACATCAAGTGGCTGCTAACTGATCGCGACATCCGGTTGTTCATCGACGTGCATTCCTACGGTTCCCTCATTCTGTACCCATGGGCCATCGAACAGAATCAGCTCCTGACTTCCGATATGCGCTTTTCGAATCCCAACTGGGACCTGCTGCGCGACGGCACGCTCGATACCACCGGGTACCGCGAGTTCATCCCTTCGGTGCAGTGGAGCGAACATGCCCGCCTGGGGCTGGTCATTGGCCAGGCTATCGCGGCCGCCACAAGTTCGGGCTATCGCATTCAACCCGCCTCTCGCCTGTATTACGTTTCGGGGACGCCGCTGGACTATGCGTTCTCGTTGAATCTGGAGATCATGCGCGCTTTCACAATCGAATGCGGCGCGGGTAGGCTCGGAGGATTTCACCCCGATTTCAACACGCAGTTTCCGACGGTGAAGCTGGAAGTGGAGGCGGCGCTCGCGGGCGCCCTAGATGACGTGGTGCGCGGGTTGCTTGCCGGGACGCCCTTCGGGCGCACCCCGCCGCCGCTGGCAATGGGAACCAGCCCGAGCGGACCAGGAGTTCCTCCGCCTGGTATGCCACCGGGGGGTGGGGCAGGCCCACCGGGCCCCGGTGGCGGGGGTGGTTTCTTTGCCGCGGTGCCCACCACTCCGGTGATCCCGTCCGGCCTCCTCGCTGGCGGCCCGACCATCACCTCGGTGCTCGGCGGCCTGGTTGGAGGCGTTGGACCGTTTCCGACGGTGTCGCTCAACCCGTCGGCACTCGGACCCGCCGTGCTGCCTGGACCGATATCGCCAGGGCTGCTCGCCGCTCCCGCCCCTATCGCCGGACCGCCCGTGCACCTGATGCGCCTCTCCCCGATCCGCGCCGGTGAAGGAGACACCATACGTGGAACTCTGCTCGATCAGTCCCTGGACTTCACGCAGGTGGATCCGGCGCGCTTCCGCATCCTCATGACGCTGGTCTGGTCGAGCGGCTTTGTGGCCGGCGCCATCACGGCGATCATTCAACAGTTTCGCTTCCTCGGCCCCCAGGACCTCGAGTTCGTCATCCCACCGGTTCAGCCGTCCCTTGGGGGCATTCCCCCCGGCAGGTATTCGGCTTACTTCGAGTACGCGCCGGCGCGATGGAGTGTCGACGGGGAGCGGCAGCTTGAGATCGCCTGAAAGGCCAATGGCTCTACTACGAGGTCAGGGACGTTGGCCTTTGCGAAACAGTTCAGCCCTAGATCTTGATCGGGCGACTCTGCGCTCGCATCCTCTGACGGTCCTCCTCGGTGATCCACCGCTCGTAGGCCGGGACCACGATCAGCGCGTCCTTGGCGGAATCCCGGACCGTGCCGATGGGATCACGTCCAGCGCGCACCTTGGCGATTTCCCGCAGGTACATCCTGCGCATGGTGACCATGCCAAAGTCGCCGAACGGATGGAGGTGCTCCTGGCTCCGCTCGACGATTGGCCCAAGGCTGTCGATCAGGGTGGCGTCCTCGGTCGCGATGACGCCCGGGATCGTATAGCCGATAGTCACCGTGCCGTCCTCGTTGCGGTTCTTGTACTCCTTGTACGGCTCGACGGGCACGCCCTTCCAGGCCGGCGCAATCGGGTCGCGCGTGAACCGGCCGGGGTTATCGGCCGCTTTATGCGTGCACCGGATGATCAGCGTGTGCGTGTCATCGATCGGGACGCTCCACCGGGCGCTGATCACAGGCGTGCCGCTGGACCCCTCGAGGACTCGTCCGGGACTGCCGACGCATGAGATTCCCGGGAAGAGCAGATGATGCTCACGGTAGTTGACCTTCCCCGGCTCCCGGCCGGGCCGGAAGGCCTTGTGCACGAGCCCCCAGGGGGTCTCCTCGAAGGCGATCCCCGGCTCGGCCTCAAGATCGTCCCAGACATCGCCGTGCGTGTAGCTGACGTGCATGGGATCCATGCCGTTCTCGACGCACTGCAGCCAGTTGCAGTTCGAGATCCCCGTGATCTTGGCAAAGTGCTCGCCTTCGCCGGCGATGAATTGATAGCGCGGGAGCAGCGGCGCCGGCTGCGGGCCGAGGTACGCGAAGACGAGGCCTCCCAGTTCCTGCGTGGGATACGCCAGGTGTGTGACACTGTCCAGATACGACGAGTCCGGCTCCTCCTTGGGGACGTAGACCAGTTTGCCTTCGGGGCTCCACGTGTAGCCGTGATACCGGCACCGCAGGTCGTCGCCCACCACGTTTCCAAGACAGAGGTTGGCGTGCCGGTGGGGACACGTGGCGCCGAGCAAGCCGGTCTGGCCGCCCTTGCCCCGGAAGAGCACCAGGTCCTCGCCCAGTACCCGGACGAAGGTCGGCTTCTCCTTCAGGTCGGACGAGACGCCGATGGGAAGCCAGTAGCGGCGCAGCAACTCGCCCATGGGCGTGCCGCGCCCGACGCGCGTCAACCTCTCGTTTTCCGTCTTGTTGACGTTGACGTTCTGGATGCGCTTCTTCGTATATTTCGTCGTCGCCGGGCTCTCCAGGGCGCTCAACGGCCGCGCCGTCTTCCGCGCGCCCATCTGTCGCGTCGTCTTCCTGCGGGTCACCTTCGTCGCCACTGCGATCCCTCCGGATCTTGCGATTGCGGGCCTGCCACGCGCTTCGGACTACCCCAAACGCGCGCTACGCGGCGTCCATCTGCGGATCCCACGCGCGCAGGAGCTGCAGTTCCTCCAGCGCCTGCTTGAGGAAGGTGAAGTTGTAGTACGCGCTGACCGGCCGCGCGGGCAGATTCCACTCGCGGGTATAGATCTCCGCCTTTCGCCTGTAGGCATCCATCTCGAGAAGAGGTCCCCAGTCGTTATGGACCTCGTTCCAAATGGCGCCGGCCATCTCTCGGTCGATCTGTGAGTTGTGGCGCAGGATGGCGTCGAGCGTCTCCTCGCGGTTCATGCGCGCAAACTCCGCACCCCGGAGGGCCGCGCGGACCATGCCCTTCACTACGTCGGGGTGCTCGTCGATCGTCTGCGGCGTCGTGCCCAGGCCGGCTTCAGGGAGGATGAAAAGATCTCGGGACGAGGTCAGCCGGACGCCGCCCATCTTGACGGCCACGTTCCAGTGCGGGGGATCGCAGCAGACCGCATCAAGTTCCCCCCGATCGAACAGATCGAGACGGTAGCGTTCGGTGTCGGGAGGCTTGCCGCGGCTGTTGACCCAGGTTACGTCCCGCTCAGGGTCGAGGCCGAACTGCCGCAGCACGATCCGCGCATCGATGCCCGATCCACCCTTGGCATCGGCGCCCAGGCGTGCGCCCCGAAGCGCTGCGGGGTCACGCCGGTCGGGCCGGGCCACCAGGACATGGGCTGTGTGCCGCGCAATCGAGACCACGTTGATCTCGGTGTCAGCGCGGTCCCGGCCCTCAAGGACTGAACGGAATGGGCAGG
>JBQTJG010000635.1:0-4524 GCA_052387355.1 Armatimonadota bacterium
GTCGCGTACTGGGTCGACGGCGATTCGGTCCACATCCGCGCCGACGGCCGCACGCGGTCCGTCCGGTTGATCGGCATTGACGCGCCCGAGGTGTCCCCGGGATCACACGCCGATCGTCACGCCCGACGATTGAACCGCAGCCTCGAGGCCATCCGCGCCCTCGGCCGGCAGGCGAAAGCCGTCGCCGCGCGCCTGGCCCCGCCGGGCACACGCGTGTTCCTTGAGCTGGACGTCGACCCGCTCGATCGGGGAGGTCGGCTGCTCGCGTACGCGTGGCTAGGGGATGGCCGGATGGTCAACGAAGAGATGGTGCAACTGGGATGGGCGATGACGCTGACGATCCCGCCGAACGTGCGATACGCCGATCGATTCGTGGCGCGCCAGCGAGAAGCTCGCGAGGCCCGCCGCGGCATCTGGGGCCCGTGACGGCCATGGAGCAGCGCGTCTTCGGGAAGACCGGTGTTCGCGTCCCTGTTATCGGCCAGGGCACGTGGTGGTTTGAGAAGCACGATCGCGCCCAGGGCGTCGCCGCGCTGCGTCGCGGGCTCGACCTCGGCATGACGCATATCGACACCGCGGAGATGTACGGCAGCGGCACCGTCGAGGAGATCGTGGGCGAGGCGATCGCCGGGCGCCGCGACGAGGTGTTCCTCGTCTCGAAGGTCCTGCCGCAGAACGCCTCCCGGCAGGGCGCCGTCCGGGCCTGCGAGCGCAGCCTCCGCCGGCTGCGCACCGACTCCCTCGATTGCTACCTGCTGCATTGGCCCAGCAATCATCCCCTCGCCGACACGATCGCCGCCTTCGAACAGCTCGCGCACGACGGCAAGACCAAGTCCTGGGGCGTCTCCAACTTCGACGAAGAGGACGTGGAGGAAGCCGTGCGGCTTGCCGGTCCCGGCCGCGTCGCCTGCAATCAGGTGCTGTACCATCTGGGTGAGCGCGCCATCGAGCACCACGTGCTGCCGGCCTGCGAGCGGCACGGCATCGCCCTCGTCGGCTACAGCCCGTTCGGCCAGGGCCGCTTCCGGTCTCACCGCGAGCTGGACGAGATCGCCCGCGACCGCGGCGTGACGTCCCGGCAGGTCGCGCTGGCCTTTCTCACACGGCATCCGCTGACGTTTGCGATCCCGAAGGCGGCCCGGCTCGCGCACGTCGAGGAGAACGCCGGAGCCGGCGCGTTGAGGCTGACGGACGCGGAGATCGGGCGGATCGACGCGGCGTTCCCCGCCGGACGGCCGCGGCGAGGCCACGTGCCGACGTTGTAGCGGTGGTGATTGCCCCGGCGGGGGAGCATCCGTCCACTTCCGTATGCACGCATTCTCCCAAAATCCTCATCTGGATTGGCTTTCAGCCATTCCTGTGTTATAATTGTTATAACGTCCGCCACCCCTGATGGGGGATACGGGCACAGGAGGCAGACTGTCAGGTGAAACGTCTCGTCCGCCAGATTACGACTGTGGGCAACAGCATCGGCGTCACTCTTCCGCGCGAGCTCCTCGACGTCTACGGGCTCCAGAAGGGCTCTCTGGTGGAGGTGCGAGCGATCGGCATGGGGCTGCTGCTCCGCCCGATGCGTCTGCCATCGTCCCACGCGCCGCCGCGCAAGACGCTCTGGACCAGGGACCGGCGGCCCCGGGGGCAGCGCCGGAAGGATTGATGCCCCCTTGTGATCAATCTTCGAGGTAGCCGTAACCAGACATGATCGGAGGATGAGGATGGCCAAGAAGGGGAAGACCACCACGAAAGCCAGGAAGTCGACCGCGAAGTCGGCGGCGAGGAAGGCCCCCGCGAGGAAGGCGACCCGCAGGACGGCCGGCGCGCCCCGGCCGAGCGTGGCGTTCCGGACCGTGACCCCCTACCTGGCGGTCTCAGACGCCGCGCAGGCCATCGATTGGTACAAGAAGGCGTTCGGCGCGCGGGAGCTGTCGCGCATGCCGGCGCCGGGCGGGAAGCTGATGCACGCCGAGGTGATGATCGGCGATTCGCGCGTCATGCTCTCAGATGTGTTCCCCGGCAGCGACGTTCAGGACCCAAGCGCCGTTGGCGGCACGACGTCGAACATGCACATCTATAGCAAGGACGTGAACAAGCTGTGGCAGCAGGCCGTGGCTGCGGGCGCGCGCGTCACGATGCCCCTGGAGGATCAGTTCTGGGGCGACCGCTACGGCAAGCTGACGGATCCCTTCGGCCATTCCTGGGCGCTCTCGTTCAGGGCGAGGATGACGAAAGAAGAGAAGGAGCGCAAGCAGCAGCAGGCGATGGAGATGTTCGCCGCTGGAACGCATCATCCGTAGATTCTAGGCGTCCTTCGCCTCATCGGTCTGCCCAGCGCCGTCAGAAACATCACGCTCTTCCCTGCGGCGTGTGGGGAGAAGAACGCTGTCACATCATCGTCGTAGAACGTCAGTCCGGTGGCGCCGAGCCGCAGTGCATACGCCGCCAGGTAGAGCTTCCCGCCCGCAATCGCGGCTTCGAGCTGCGCTGCGCGGTAGCCCCGGTTGCCGAAGCGCTCCAGGATCGGAGAGAGGTTCGCCAGGAAGTAGACGTTCACGCTGGCGTCGGCAGGCAGCGCCTGCCCCAGGCCGAGGTAGCCGGCCTCGTCCCGAAAATTTCCTTCTCTCAGCAATTCTAGGGCCCGACGGTCCCGGTGGAACACATAGGCGCCGGAGCGCAGTCCTTCGACGGCATGGACGATGACGTAGAGGGTGTTGAGAGTCGAGACGTCGGGCGGTTCGAGGAAGTCCGCCGGGACGCCTCGCGTCGCCCGGTCGAGCATCGTGGAGAGTTGCGTGAACGTGATCGGCTTTCGCGCGAACTGCCGGCTGGAACCCCGGCTGACGATGACCTTTGAGATGGCGTCATTCGGGACCGCGGCGTCACCGGGCGCCTGAATCGGGACCAGTTCTCCTGAAGGCGCCGGGGTATCCCCCTCCGGCGGCCTGCCGCGCCACGCCTTCGCCTCTTCTTCAGACTGCAGCGACGACGCCGCATGCATCGCCCGGATGGCCGGATAGTCGATTTCCTTCTTCGAGAGGGGCATCACCGGCGCTCCCAGCGGCCTCATCTCAGGAAAGGGTGCGGACGGCGAGGTCCCATCTCGGCCCAGCGCGACCAGGGCGATCGCCACCTCGCGCTCCGTATCGAGATCAAGCAGCCGGTTCACCTGGGCGTCCACGAAGCCGCACACCACCCTCGCCGGCATATCACATCCGGCTGCGGCCGCCAGCAGGTTGGCCAGGATCGTACCGCTGTCCCAGAAGGCGTGGCGGTAGGCCCGGGCCCCGTACTTCCATGCGTTGCGCCAGAAAGTCGTGGTGCAGACGACGATAGCCGCTGCAGAGGCGATCGACGCCTCGCCGCCGCTTGCCCTGACAACGGCGCCCCGGTAATCGCTGCTACGCAGCTTACGCAGCGCGAAATCGTGCACGCTGAAGTGGTAGACTCCGGCCGGCAGATCCGGCGGGTCGTCTCCCGCCGCGCCCGGCAGGTCGCCGCAGACGAGGTACAGCTCGATGTGGTAGAGTGCGCCCGTGCACGCCGCGGCGCGAAAGTCGGTCGCACCCCTGGGAGAGGTCAGGCGTTTCGTGATGCCGGCGGAGAGGAAGAGGATGCCCGCGAGGGTCCGCAGATCAGGCATGCGCCTACCCGCGGGCTCTGCACCGGGGGCCTTGACGACCTCCAGAGCAGGTTGGCCCGCCAGCACCGAGTCTTTCGGCAGTGGGATGGGGTTGAGCGTCGAGTAGATCTTGTAGGGAAGCGGCTGGTTCGCCCAGTCCAGGCCTCGTGTGCCCGCGCGGACGCTCTGATAGGAATGCTTCGTCCCGTTGTGATACGTCCAGGTAGCGTCGATGCTACGGTTCGATGTCCTCACGATTCTTTCGGCTTTGAGCCTGACGACTCAGGGTGTGCTTGTAGGAAGATCAGCCGCAGCGTTGCCTGAGGTCGCAATTGCGTCTTGACCTGACTGCGCGAGCGCGGCTGCGACAGCCGGCGGCACGTCAGCATCGAGCAAGAAGGCGGGCAAGGAGGAAGTCGTCGTCACCATCCATGGTCGACCCGCGGCCGTAATCATTGGATTTGAAGACGAGGATGACTGGCTTGAATATCGTCTATTGAAAGACGAACGCTTCCTCTCTCGAGTAGCCGAATCGCGGGGGCAGTATGGGGGCGGGAAGTACAAACCACTGAAAGAACTTCTGTAGAGTTCCGGGCATCAAGACTGCCACCTGTCACATCCGGCCCCCGCTTCATCTCGGTTCTGATCCTCCGGCTCGCTTTGGCCCCGATACAGGCTATTGTCCTGAGGTAAGGTTCAAGCATTGGCTAACCGCGGATCGAGGAAGTCTCTGACTCCATCTCCGAGCAAGTTGAACCCGAGCGCCGTCAGGAAGATCGCCACGCCTGGACACGTCGGATACCACCAGTACTCTAGCATGTAGTTCCGTCCCGTCGTGACCATCGACCCCCACTCTGGTGTTGGAGGCTGCGCGCCCAGGCCGAGGAAGCTCAGCGCCGCGGTCAGGA
>JBQTJG010000636.1:0-6739 GCA_052387355.1 Armatimonadota bacterium
CAGAAGATCGGCGTCACCACCAAGATCACCGCCGTAGATTTCACCCCCATGTTCCTGAAGCTCCAGCGCTTCGCCAGGACCAAGAACCCCGCCGATGCTGAGGACACCATGACCTTGATCCGCGGCCCCTTCATCCCGCATCCGGCAGCGTACTTCTCCAGCTACGAGCCCGGGTTCCAGACCAACTTCATGGACTATCGCAACACCCGGGTCGCCCAGCTCTTCGAGCTCGGCTACGCCGTAGAGCGGCGAGATACCGAGCGGGCCCTGGAGTACTACAAGCAGGCCATCCAGCAGATCGTGGATGAGCAGCCGGACCTGTGGCTCTACGTCGAGAAGCGCATCGTCGTCCTGCGCAGCAACATCCAGGGCTATTTCATGCATCCCATCTGGTTCCCGGAGACGCACGTGTTCACGCTCACGCGTCGTTGAGTCGGCCGTCATAGGCGACTGTCCCTGAGGAGAAGCGGTGGGGCGTTACCTGGCACAGCGCCTCCTGTTCATGTTGCTTGTGCTTTTCGGGTCGCTGGTGCTGGTCTTCGTGCTCTCCTACGCGATCCCCGGAGACCCGGCCCGGGCAGCCCTCGGCGAATTTGCCTCCGAGCAGGCCATCGAGAATTACCGGCGGGACCTGGGGCTCGACCGTCCCCTGATGGTCCAGCTTGGTCTCTACCTCGGCCGGGTCGCGCGGGGGAACTTCGGCGTATCCATCAACTCGGGAAGACCTGTCGCGCGCGACCTGCTCGAGCTCCTGCCGGCGACGCTGGAACTCGTGATCCCCAGCCTGATCCTGTCCACTGTGCTGGGGGTGATCCTGGGTCTGATTTCGGCGGTCCGCGCCGGGCGTCCGGCCGATCACGTCAGCCGCGTGACGGCGGTCTTCGGCCACTCCGTCCCCGTCTTCTGGCTGGGGATTGTGCTCCAGCTGGTCTTCTTTGGGTGGCTCGGGTGGCTGCCCGCGGGCCGGCGATTGCCCCCCGGGGCCATCACCCCGCCGACCGTGACGGGGTTCTATACTGTCGACAGCCTGCTGGCGGGACAATTCAACACCTTCTGGGTTGCGCTGCAGCACCTGGTGCTTCCAGTCGTGACCCTGATGACGCTCAACCTGGCCATCCTGGCGCGATTGACCCGGGCATCGATGCTGGACGTGCTGCGGGCCGACTATATCCGCACGGCGTGGAGCAAGGGCCTGCCGGAGCGCAACGTCGTGTACAAGCATGCCCTGCGCAACTCGCTCATCCCGGTGGTCACGGTCTTGGGCATCCGCATCGGCGCGGCGCTGGGCGGGGCCGTCATCACCGAAACCGTCTTTTCATGGCCAGGCATGGGACGATATGCCGTCAACGCGCTGCGAACCCTCGACTATCCCGTCGTCGTGGGGTTCACGCTGATGACGACGGCCGGCTACGCGGTGGCCAGCCTGCTGGTGGATCTGAGTTACGTCCTCATCGACCCGCGGATCAAGTACGATGTCTCGTGAGGGAGCGCGTGGGAGCAACTGAAGTCCTGTCAGGACGCGGGACCGGCCGCCGCACCGTGGCGCCGCCGTGGTCCCGGCTGAAGCGGCTGGCTGCCCGCCAACCCCTGACCCTGCTCGGGTCAGTGATTCTCGCGCTCATAGCGATGATCTCACTCTTCCCGTTCATGTTCGCCACGCACCTGCCGCTGGCGATCGACGCCGACCGGGGATTCCTGTCACCCTCGTGGCAGCACTTCTTCGGGACCGATGAGCTGGGACGGGATATCTACAGCCGGGTCATCTATGGTGTGCGCCTCTCGCTGGGCTCAGGCCTGGGAGTCGTGCTCATCGCAATCCTGATCGGCACGCCCCTGGGACTCCTGTCTGGATTCCGCGGCGGGAAGACCGACACGACCATCATGCGTGTGGCCGATCTCTTCATCGCCTTCCCCAGCCTCATCATGGCCATGGCGATCGTCGCCTTCCTGGGGCGGAATCTCACCAATGCGATGCTGGCGCTGTCCATCACGTGGTGGCCCCAATACGCCAGGCTGGCCCGGGGCCAGACCCTGGCGGTCCGGGAGCAGCCCTTCGTGGAGGCGGCGCACGCCGTGGGCGCCCGCGAATCCCACATCGTGCGCCGGCACATCCTGCCCAACATGTTCTCGCCGGTGCTGGTCAAGGGGACGCTCGATGTCGGGCTGGCGATTCTCTACACGGCGTCGCTGTCATTCCTGGGGCTCGGCGCGCAGCCTCCGTCGCCTGAACTGGGCGCCATGGTGACGGCAGGACGCGTCCATCTGCTGACATCGTGGTGGTACGCCACGATGCCTGGCCTGATGATCTTCATCATCGTGCTGCCGCTCAATCTGGTTGGTGACGGCGTCCGGGATCTGCTGGACCCGGTACTGCGCGGACGCCTGTGAGGGCGGCGAACCGCATATCACGAGAGAGGAGAGCACCATGAGACCCACCGTAAGGACCCTGGAGGACGGGACCGTGCAGGCGGTATTGGCGAAGATCGATACCAACGTGCTCGTCGAGCTCGAGCGGGGCGCCGTACGCGTCCCGAGCCCGACCTTCGAGGAGCAGGAATGTGCTCGGTATCTTGCCAGGGAGATGCAGCGGCTGGGATTCGATGAGGTCGAGATGATGGAGGTGGAGGACCCGTTCGGTTCCGGACGCCGGGGCATCCAGCCGATCGGGTGGCTCCGCGGCAGCGGCGGCGGGGCCAGCATGATGCTCAACGGGCACATGGATCATGTCCCCGTCGTCGGTGAGTGGAACCGGCCTCCGTTCAGCGGAGACTTCGATGGCCGGTTCGTCTACGGCCGGGGCGCGCAGGACGACAAGGGCGGCATCGTCGCCGCGATTGGCGCCGCGGCCGCCATCAAGGCGGCCGGGATTCGTTTGGGTGGGGACGTCATGGTGTGTCCCGTGATGGGGCACAAGTCGGGCGGCATCGGCACCCGGGCGATCCTGGCGCGCGGCATCCGCCCGGACTACTGCATCAACACCGAGAACTCGGGGTCAGGCATCGCCCGCGTTGCAGTGGGCGTCATCAAGTTCTTGCTCCACGCGCAGGCGAAACCGACGCACTTCCACAGCCCCGCGGACGTACGGGCGCGGTTCGTCAATCCCTTCCAGCAGATCAGCGTCTTGATCCAGCGCATGGGGAGCAGTCTCAAGACCATCAAGCCTGGCGGGTGGCTGACGTTCGAATACAATCCCGAGCTCCCCGACTACCCTCAATTGAACTTCGACGACATCAGGGGCGGGTACATGCACACCAACCGTGCCACGCTGGAGGTACAGATCCGGCTGGTGCCTGGGCAATCGCGGGAGTCGGTGCGCGCCGACGTCGAGCGGTTGCTGGTCGAGGCCCGGCGCGCGCTACCCGGGCTCGATGTGGAAATCGAGATCCCACCCAAGACGGGTCAGTACGCCGGGTGGGACATGCCGCCGTTTTCCACTCCCCCCGATGCGCCCCTTGTGCAGTCCGTCGTTCGCTGGCACACCCTGGCCGCCGGGCATGCGCCGGTGGTTGGGGCCGAACCACGGCTGGGCGCCGTCGGGGACGGGAACGTGGTCGCGGGAGTCGGCACAGAGGTCATCGAGTACGGGCCCGGGAGCGTGGAAGAGTTCACGCAGTGGCCCACTCCCAATGAGCGGATCAGCGTGGAAGAAATCGTGGTCTGCGCCAAGGCGATAGCCCTGGCCACGGCGGAGCTATGTGGCTGAACGTCGGACGGCATCTGGGGAGGGACTGAGTGATGCTCGACCGGCTGGGAGAGTATGTCGATCAGATCGTGAACTGCAAGCTGACCCCGCACATGCGCACGCACGATGCGGCGACCTTCTATGGCCCGGCACGCGCCGCGCAAGGCGGCCGACCCATGACGTTCCTCGCGGCACAGGCCCTGGCCCAGCGCGTCAAGGAAGGTGACTATGTCTTCATCCTCCACAATGCGGGTCTCCCTCCGTACTTGCCGCACGGCGAGACGGACGGCCCCCTGGGGGCGGCGAGCCTGGCGCGTGCCGTCAACTGGGCGCTGGGCGCGCGGCCGGTGTTCGTGGCCGAGCCGGGCTTCCGGGCGCCGATCGAGCGGTGTGCCGCAGCGGCAGCGCTGCGCATCGTCTCCCGGAGCGACGTCGAGAAGTACAGGATCTATCATGCCGCGCAGGCCATCGACTTCCCGCTCGGGCCTGAAGGCGCCGCCGGGCGCGCGGCCCGGCTGCTCGACGACTATCGCCCCGCGGCGATTCTGACAGTCGAGCGCCTGGGGCCCAATGCGATGGACATCTTTCACTCCGGCGTGGGATACCGGCTCCCCGCGGCAACGCAGGCGCACGTGCACCTGCTGGTCGAGCAGGCGGAGGCGCGAGGCATTCTCACGGTTGGGTTCGGGGACGGGGGGAACGAGGTCGGCTACGGGCTGATCCCCGATGTGGTGAACGCTCTGAAGGCCGAGGTGCTGGGCGGTCCTACGTGCCAATGCGGGTGTGGCGGCGGAATCGCCACCCGCGTGCGGACGACGGTGCTGGTCTCGGCGGCGACCTCGAACTGGGGCAGCTACGGCGTCAGCGCGCTGCTGGCCTACGTGGCGCGCGATCTCGACGCCCTTCAAGACGAGGACATGGAATACCGGATGCTCGAGGCCGCTGTCATGGCGGGCGCCGTCGACGCCAGCACCGGCACGGTGGTCATGAAGGTGGATGGGACCAGCGTCAAGGCGAACCAGGCGATCGTGACACTTCTGCGGGAACTGGTTGCAAACACCCTGCGCGAGCCCCGCCCGCGCCTGTTTCCCAAGGAGATCAAGGAGATCCTAAGCGCGTCCTGATCCTGCGCCGGGGCGAAGCCCCACTTTGGGCGGGCGGATCTTCTTGGAGGTGCCGGAGGCGGCGTCGCAGGCGTGATGATCGAGCGGGGGGAGGTGGACATTGCGTACAACATCCCGCCGCAGAGGCTGGCAGGGATGAAGCAGAACCCGCAACTGCGGGTGCTTCAGACCGCGGGTGATCGTGTGTTGAACCTCCGCCTCAACGTCAGCCTCGGTCCGTTCACCGTACAGCAACTCTTCCAGCTCGGCTATGTCGTCGAGCGCCGTGATCCCGATCGCGCCCTGGAGTATTACAAGCAGGCTGTCCAGCAGATCGTCGAGGACCAGTCCGATCTTTGGCTGTATGTGGAAAAGCGGATCGCGGTCCTCCGGAGCTACATCCAAGGCTACTACATGCATCCCATTTGGTTCCCCGAGACTCACGTCTTCCCGCTTTCCCGCCGGTAGAGTCCAGGCATGGGATTGGAGGGTACGCCATGAGGCAGGCAGCCAGGAGTCTAGACGACAGGCTCGTGCAGGCGATCCTGGTGAAGATCGATGTCCAGGAACTGCTCCGCCTGGAGCAGGAGTCCGTTCGCATCCCCAGCCTTACCTTTGAAGAGCACGAGTGCGCAAGGTATTTTGCGCGCGAGATGGAGCGGCTCGGGTTTGACCAGGTGGACCTCATGGAGGTCGAGGACCCCTACGGGTCAGGGCGACGCGGGCTGCAGCCTATCGGCTGGCTCCGGGGCAGCGGCGGCGGGCCCGGCATGATGCTCAACGGGCACATGGACCATGTCCCGGCGGTAGGTGAATGGACACGCGATCCGTTCAGCGGCGACTTCGATGACGGCTACGTGTACGGCCGGTGGGCCCACGACGACAAGGGAGGGATCGTTGCTGCGATCGGCCCCGTCCTGGTCGCGCGCACCTGTGGGCGTCCTGGTGCGCAGCCCTGAGCGTCTCTCAGCCCCGTGGAAGGAGAGATTATTCGGGTGGGATCTCGTCGGTAATCGCCGCGTAAGCTGAGGGCACGCGCGTATCGAAGACCCTCGACATCGCCCGTGCCTTCGCCACCTCGTCCAGATCGATCTCGTGCACGACGAGGTCCTCCTGATCATCCCGGGTCCGGGCGACGACCTTCCCCGCCGGGCTCACAATACGGCTCCCCCCAAACAACCTGAAATCCTTTTGCTGCCCCACAACCGACGTCATCGCAAACCAGGTGAGATTCTCGGCAGCGCGGGTTTGCGAGAAGTATCCCCATGATTCCGTGCGCACCTCTACAGCGGCGGACAGATTCACGATGATGTCCGCCCCTTTCAGGGCGAGCACCCGGCTGGCCTCGGGAAACCGCACATCCCGGCAAATCTGGAGTCCTACGCGACCCAGGGCGGTGTCGAAGACCTTATAGGATCGCCCCGGCCGCCAGTAAACGCCTTCGAGGGCTGCCCGTCCGTCGAACAGGGGAAATGTCCCCAGGTGGACCTTGTCGTACCATCCAAGTACCCCGGCAGGTCCCAGCAGGAGGGCGCTGTTGAAGAGACCGCCCTGCGGGGTGATCGCCCTGCGGCAGATCCCCATTGCGACATGCACCTGCAGATCGCGGGCTGCGGCGATCAGTTGCGTGACGGAGTCATCCGGAGGGTCGACGACCGTCGGGTATTCACGGAGGGCCTCATCGCTGCGATACCCGTTCAGGTAGACCTCGCCGAACAGGAGCAATTGTCCTCCAGCATCCCTTGCACGTCGCATGAAGTCGAGGGCGCGCGCGAGGTTCTCCGGGCGGGGATCGCTGCCGTCATGGGCGATCGTGGAGGTCGCCTGGCACAGGGCGACGCGGATGGGCCGTGCCATATCCCTACCCTCCTTGCTGGTTGCTGAGCTCGTAGGACGCCCGGGCCAGCACCCGCACGCAGTCCAGCACGTCCTGCACCTTCACGCGTTCGTCGAC
>JBQTJG010000637.1:0-1606 GCA_052387355.1 Armatimonadota bacterium
GCATTCCAGGTCGATCACCTCTTGCCGGGCGATGCTCGACACGATCCGTTCGCGCATCCTGTCGTCCATGGGACGTGACTCCTCCTCCCTCGGATTAGGCCACCCCGCAGAGCGTCGCGGCGGTCAGCGCATAGATCTTGGTGCAATCCACCAGGTCCTTGACGGCGATGCGTTCATCCGGTCTATCGACGAAGTCTGGGCCGATGCTGCCAGGACCGTACACGGTCGTACGCTCAATTCCGCTCTCGATGAAGAACCATGAGTCGGCCACCGCGCCGCGGCGAGGCCCCAGCCCGATCTCGGGGCGATCTCCGCGGATCTGTGTGTGCGCCATCGCGATGGCCTGAACCAGGGGATCAGTGTCGGGGATGCTGTGCGGATGGCGCACCGGGTTAAACACTTCAACCCGGCTCCCGTAGTGCGGCTCATCCCCGCCCACGGCGAAAAGCACCCGCTCCAGGTCCGCTTGCACCGAATCCGCGGTCTGGCCAGGGACGGTGCGGACGTTGACCGTTACGATGCAGCGGCGTGCCGAGACCTCCACGCCGCCGTAGAGCAGCATGGGGAAGCCAGGATACGCAGGGTGCGGGCTAAACGTGAGCCAGTCGCCCGGGGGCACGCTGCCGAAGTGGGAGCCCAAACGATCGATGAGGCGTCCAAGGCACTGGTAGAAGTCGGTTTCGCGGCCTTCGAAGGTACTCGCGAGACCGTCCATGACCAGCCTCGCCGTGACCCGGCCGACGCAGGTGGTTGCGATACCAAGGTTGGAGTTCTCGGTCACGATGGCCATATCGGTCCTGAGGCCACTGGCCATGAGGTGTCGGGCGCCGACGCCCCCACCCACCAGTTTGGTCTTGTGCCCCATTACCGGCACCACGATGAGGTCGCCCTTCAGACGAACCCCGCTCCGGGCCAGCGCCTCGGCCGCCGCCACCGCGGCACAGACGCCGCCCTTCTCGTCCTTAGTGCCGCGGCCGTAGACAAATCCGTCCGCCAAGACCGCGGCGAAGGGCGGATGCTGCCACCGCTCCGGCTCCTCCAGGCCGATGTAGTCCATATGGCCGCTCAGCAGCAGGGACGAGCCGCCGTCAGTCCCTCGCAGCCGGCCGACCGGCTGCACACCCGCAGTGGTGTCACTGATGGGCACCGTCTGCAGCTCGACTTCGAGTCCGGCATCGCGCATGTACTGCGCCAGGTACAGGGCAAGGGCAGTTTCCTCAAGTGTGAAGCTCGGGATCCTGACCATAGCCCGCTCAAGGGCCACCACGCGGGCGTCATCCACCGCGGCGATGATTGTGTCAGTCGCAGCTTTTGACATATGAGACGCACCGTATCCTTCTTCTAGCGCAACGTGGGGTCCAGCACGTCGCGCAGGCTGTCCCCAGATTGAAGCCGAGCATGATCGAATCGAGGGTCGCCGCGGTCACCGGATGGTGCTCGCGGAGGAACCCGCGAGCTCCTCGGTTGCGCCAGCGTCGGACTTGTGCCTGGTGCCAGTGCGCTCGCGACAAGTGCAAGGGTCAGCATGACAGTTCCCGCTAGGAGATGAGTCCACCTTCAGTCCTGTAGCAACAATGCCTCTGAGCATGTGCACGAGCGCCAGTTG
>JBQTJG010000638.1:0-20302 GCA_052387355.1 Armatimonadota bacterium
ACGCGAGACGATAACGTCGGCGAGTTTGCCTTTTTCGAGGGTGCCGGTTGTCCGGCCGATGCCCATGGCCTCTGCAGCATGCTTTGTCGCCGCCACAATCGCGTCGAGGGGCCGGCAGCCCGCCTCCACCATCAGCTCCAATTCCCAGGCGTTGGTGCCATGCCGGGTAAACGACCGCAGACCATAGTCGCTGCCGGCGAAAATCTTCACCCCCGCATGATAGGCCTTCAGAAAACTTGCAATGCGAATTGATCGGCGCGCGGTCGCTGCCTTGACATAGGCCTCGCCCACACCATGTGCCGGCCCTTCGCGGATCAGCTTCTCAGTAATAGCCATCGTTGGGCACAGGTACGTACCTTGCCGGACCATGAGGTCGCAATCCTCGTCATCCAGCTCAGTGCCGTGTTCCACGGTGTCGATGCCGAGCTTCAAACATTTCTTCAGGGAAGCCCCGCCGTTCAAGTGTCCTGCCACGCGCATGCCTAACTTGTGAGATTCGTCGATGATGGCGTGGAGCTCCTCATACGTAAACTGGTCCCTGTTCAGGTCCAAGCCCGACGCAAGCACCTTGATGAAGTCTGCACCCATTCTCATCTGCTCTCGTACGGCCTTCCGACAATCATCCGCGCCATCGGCCACACGCGCGATGTTCGCAATCTCCTGGACCCACTCCGGGCGCAAGAATGCGGGATCCTCATGGCCGCCGGTACACGTGATCGCGAGCCCTGAGCACTTCATCCGCGGCCCGGGAATCTCGCCCGCGTCGATGGCTCGTTTCAAAAAGATGGCATTCCGGCCGCCCACGTCGCGCGCGCCGGTGAAACCCGCGTCGAGCATCCGCCCAGCGTCGACCACCGCCTTGATGAGCTTGATTTGCTGCGGCTCGAAATACCGCGCGTGGACATGGCCCGCATTGTCCGGAGCAAAGTGGACGTGCCCGTCTATCAGCCCTGGTAGTATCGTATCTTCAGGAAAGTCCAGCACGGTCGCATCGCTCGGTATGGGGCACTCCCGTGCGCTTCCGGCCGCAACGATCAAGCCCCCATCCACCAGCACCGCGCCATGCACAACCGCCGGCCCGCCGCGTCCGTCGACGAGCTGTTTCGCGCAAATTGCGATCACAGCGCTACCCCCTCCAACTGCCCTCCGATGACGCCGGCCGTGGTCAGTGCCGCACCACTTCCCCCGCCCCGCTGGCGCGCGCCGGCTTGAGTGCTCGTTCAAGGACCCGCATCAAGTTCTCGCCAAGGATCTTGCGAATGTCCTCATCGGAGTACCCTCTGCGCACCAATTCAACCGTAAGGTTGCCCGTCTCCGCATACGTGCTCAGCCCAGCCGGATAGCTGTGCCATGTGTCCTTCGGGTACAGATCGGGAAAGGCGCTCAACCCGCTGCCGAGCAGGTCCGGAGCATAATCCGTGTAGTCAGCCCCGATGCCAACATAGTCGATCCCGACCAGTCGGATCATGTAGTCTATGTGGTCAACGAGCTTCTGGATTGTTGGCTCATCGGCAGAGATGAACTGACCGTAGAAGGTCATTCCCACGAAGCCCTCGCGGGCGGCGATGGCCTTGATTTGGTCATCTTTGAGATTGCGAGCGTGCTCGCGAACCCCCCAGACGTTTGCATGTGAGACGACCACCGGACCCTCGAAGTACTCGAGAACCGCCCAAAAGGAACTTTCTGAGATGTGTGCGATATCGAGAAGCATTCCCAAGGCGTTGACCTCTTTCACCACCTTGATCCCGAATTCACTGAGCCCGCCATGACTCCTCGATTCGCCGCACCCATCGGCGACGTTGTTGCGAAAGTTCCATGTGAGCTGGAATCGGCGGACGCCGAGGCGATAGAAGAGGCGCAGGTAGTCGAGTTGATCCTCGATTGGACGGGCGCCTTCCAGGGAGAGGAGGAATGCGACCTTGCCATCCGCTTTCGCTCGCCAGATCTCCTGCACCGTGGTGCAGACGGCCATCTCATCTCGACACTCGTCGAGTTCCTGCAGCATGGCTTCGGTCCGCATCAGCGCGGAATTGAGATGACGGTCGGTCTTGTAGACAGGATAGCTGATTGTATCGCCGCCCACACTCAGGCCGACTGCATCCACGCCGCCCTCCCTCAACTTGGGGAGGTGAATCCGCCTCATGACCTCCCGCTCGCCCTGCAGCCGCTTCCGCACAACGTCATTCGGGAGGCCTGAGTGTGCATCGAATACCAGCGCCTGTCGGTGAATCTCTTTCGCTCGCTTGATATCCGCGGCGTGACCTGACATCTCAGCAATCCTCCTTTTGCCGTCGAGAGAAGAGTCGCTTCCGTTGAGGCAGGGTCTCAAATTATGGTGCAGCGCTAGGACTCCACAGAGCGCCGTCTGGCAGGTATTTCCCATTCCCAGAGACGCTTCGAGGAATGGAGGATGTGAAATGTTTCAGTTGCGCGAATACCCTCGACGGTGGACAGCCTTCGCGCAAGGAATTGCCTGAGCTCTGAATCGTTCGGAAACGCCGCGGCGATGAGGAAATCCAGCCTGCCCGTGGTCGTTGACACGAAATACACTTCTGGGAACCGCGCCAATTCTTTCTCAATAGCCAGCATCTGGCCAAGGTCGGCGTTGATGCCCAACAACAATTGAGTGGAAAGGCCGACCTTTGCGGGATCAACCACGGCAGCAACTTTGATCAAGCCTTCTTGGATGAGTTTTTCGAGCCGGTTGCGGACCGTGCCGTGAGAGACCCCGAGTTTGCCACTGAGTTCGGTCAGGGGCAGACGACCATCCTTTTGCAGCTCACTGATGAGAGCCAAATCCACAGGATCGAGGGTTGCGGCCGGTCGATCCGTTGTCATGCCTTTGGGTCTTTTCATCTTGATATAAGAAATGGCAGATTTCCTGAATCTTGTCAATATCTCTGCGGATAGGCTATCATAAACATAGAAATCGATCGAAAAGCTGGCATTTTTGGCGGATTCGACCCGACCGTCAACGGCGTCTGACCGCTCTCAGGGGGTGACAGTCAGTGCTCGGATATCAGGTAGGCGCTCTCTTTTCGACCTTCAGCGTCGTGGGACGCTGCAGTCGGACAGGGAAACTGGGTGTCGGTATCGCGACGCGCGCCATAGCAGTGTCGTCTCGGTGTCCACACGTGAAGGCGAGCGTGGGCGCCGTGACCACTCAAGCCTACACAGATCCTAGGCTCGGCTACCTGGCCATCCGGCTCCTTGAACTCGGGTTCTCGGCAGAAAAAGTCGTTGAGGAGCTCGTCCGTAGTGATCCTCACAACGGAGTCCGGCAGTTGGGTGTCGTCGACCGAGACGGGAACACCGCGGCATTCACAGGAGGGGCCACCTTGCCGTGGACTGGTCACCTCAAGGAATCGAACGTTGTGGCGCTAGGCAACTATCTGTTAGGCAGTCATGTCGTCCAGGCGATATTCGAGACATTCCGCGCCACTGCCCGTGAAGACCTTGAAGAGCGATTGTTGCGCGCGATAGAGGCAGGCAGAGACGCCGGCGGCCAGCACGAGGGCCAGCATTCAGCGGGGCTACTCGTCTACGACCGCGCGGAATATCCGTGGATCGACTTGAGGGTTGACGAGCATCATGAACCGATTGGTGAACTTCGCCGCGTCTTCGAAGCCTACAAACCTTTGCGGGAATACTTCAACCTGAGACCCTCTAATCCACAGTTGGGGCGAGAAGAGGCATGGCGTGCTGCTCACGAGGCAGCCAAGTAGCCTGGGATTCATGCACTTGGTGATCGCTTCACGGCGGAGGGTTGACAGGCCAGCATCGTGTCCGCAGCCGCTTCCACGCCGCGACGGGACGGGACCACGCGGACGATCGCCGCATCAAGGCTCGAGGCGAAGGCTCGAACGGCGGCTGCGGCCGGCTCCGCGGGCCCATAGTACCCGATGCGGCGGAGAAAGCCGGGCGGGAGCGCTTCGACCACAGCATCTATCGAAACCTCGCCGGCACACAGCCGATCGATGAGGGCCAGCGTTTCGCCAAACGCCATGCGCTCGAAGTGTACGCGATACGGGGACTGGCGACGCCCTGGGCTGATATACGCGAGCACGGCGCGTCCCAATGCACGCCGGGCGCGATCCACGTCACTGTCGACGCACACACGGATGTAGGCGATGACGCGTACGGCGGCGGGATCCCGCCCCGCGCGCGCCGCCCCTTCACGGATCCGTTCTCGACTCCACGCCACCTGCTCAGGTGTGCACCAGTTCAGTACCACCCCGTCTGCCAGCTCCCCACCCAGCCGCAGCATATCCGGCCCGAGGGCGCCCAGGTACACTGGCGTGTGCGGCGCATCCAGACCCAACTCCGCGGCGAGCAGCCTTCGGACACGGGTCAGGTAATTCCGCATCAACGCCAGTGGAGAGACGTCCGCCGGCCCAAGACCGGGGAGGCCCAAGAAGCGGCGGCAGGCTGAGTCCTGGATCGCGCCTGAGCCCAGCCCCAAGACGAAGCGGCCGCCGGTAAACGCGCTGGTCGTCTTCGCACACATCGCCAGGGCGAGAGGTGTACGCAGACCAGCTGGTGACACCGCGATCCCGGTGAGGAGACCCTCGGGCACCACGCCGCGGCTCGCAGCCCATCGGTGCGTGCAGAGCTGAAAGCTATCGTACTGGCCAGGCGTTTCTGGAGTCCAGAGACCATCGTAGCCGAGCCGTGCCGCTTCCTGCGCGAGCTGTGCCGCAGCCGCGAACGAGAGGCCGAGCGTGTGATCGAGGCCGAGCGCAATATCCATGCGCGCCTCGACCCTACCCCTGCCTATCAGGCCAGCCCAGGACTCGACCTGACAGTTGGCCGGTGTGCTCACCCTTGCGAACGACAACCTCACCGTTCACCAGGACGTATTCGATCCCGCGAGGGTAGGCCGGAGGCTGGGCATACCCTCCCATGTCGTCCACCGTCGCAGGATTGAACAGCACCATATCGGCCTTGTAGCCTGCAGCGAGTCTGCCCCGATCCTTGAGCCGCATGCGCGCTGCGGGCAGCCCGGTCATCTTGTGGACGGCCTCTTCGAGGGAAAGAAGGTGCTCTTGCCGCACATAGTACCCGAGGATGCGCGGGTAGGTGCCGTAATTCCGGGGATGAGGGTATCCCTCCGCGAGCGGGCCATCGGCCGTCAGTCCCCGTCCGTCAGTGCCGATCGAGACCAGCGGATGACGCAGTCCTTTGCGCACATTCTCCTCGCTCATCCAGAACACGATCAGACCCACCTTGCCCTCGGACTCGAGGGCAAGATCCAGAACGTAGTCGATGGGCAAGACCTCGGACGCCTGCGCCAGACTGCTGATGTCGTGCCCGACGATCTCCGGCCGCGCCGGGCAGTAAGCGACAAGCATATCTTCCCATCGCGGCTCCATGTTCTGGATCCCCTTCTCGACGATCTCACGCCGGATGCGCTCGCGTGTGGGTCCTTCCTTCAGGCGGATCTTGGCCTCGCCCATACCCCCATCGAGGACCCACTGCGGCAGCAGGGCAGTGATGTGCGTCCGGGCTGCGTCATACGGATACATGTCTGTGCCGACATCCAGCCCGCGCGCCGTGGCTGAATCGAGTAGCTCCAGGGCGCGGTCGAACTTGCTCCAGTTCTCGCGTCCCGATGCCTTGAGGTGACTCACCTGCACGGGCAGTTCGGCCCCCTCGGCAACCGCCAGGGTCTCCCGGATCGAGTCCAGGAGGGTCGCCCCATGCCCCCGGATGTGACTGAAGTAGAAGCCGCCGCGTCTGGCGACCACCCGCGACAGTTCCACCAGTTCGTCCGTCTCGGCATAGGATCCGGGCGCATAGACGAGGCCCGTGGAGAGCCCGACGGCGCCCTCGTCCAGGCACTCGGACAGAAGCCGCTGCATCTGAGTCATCTGCTCGCCGGTCGGCTTGCTCGCTGACATCCCCATGACAGCGAGCCGGATGGCCCCATGCCCCACGAGCGGAACGACGTTGACCCCAAGCCCGTGGTCTTCGATCTCACGCAGGAAATCCGCAAACGACCACCAGGTCCATGGGAGACGTCCGGAAAAGATGCCGGACATGCGAATGAGTTCGTCGCGGTATTGCCGGGCCACCGGCGCAGGCGAATGGCCGCACTGCCCGACCACCTCGGTCGTCACCCCCTGCCGTACTTTGCTCTCGGAGCGAGGAGCGATCGGCAGCGAGAAATCCGAATGGGAATGGATGTCGATGAATCCGGGCGCGGCCACCAGCTCGGAGGCCTCGATGACCAGCGACGCAGGCTGCGCGCGCAGGTCGCCGATGGCCGTGATCTGGTCTCCCTGAATTCCGATGTCGGCCTTGAATGAAGGGCGTCCTGTGCCATCAACCACTGAGGTCCCGCGGATGATGATATTCACTAGACCTTCTCGCGCCTGGCGCCTGTACCGTCGCGCAAGTGACTCAAGATCAGCCGCAATTGGTCCGCGATGTTTCGCGCCGTCTGGCTCAGCACCTCGGCGCCCAGCTCCGCGCTGGCGGTCGTCGGCTTGCCCATGGTCCCGTCCGGAGCGAAGTACTGGACCCCACGCATTCCCCACAGCACACCCCGCTCTTTGACCTGCCGGTCTACGGGGTTCACCCAGTCGCGCGCGCGGTCCATGTGAACGAGCTCGGGCGTTAGGCTGAGGACGCAGCTCGTCTCGATGCGTGTCGCATGATACCCTTCCTCATAGCGATCGAAGTCGGCCTCATAGTAGTTTGTCACGCTCGTGACGGGGATGATATCGGCGCGCCCACCCACCGCGTCTTGCGCCTCCTGAACGCCCCAGTTGACGCTGGTCGTGTTGCCTCCATGAGACGAGATCACAACGATGGTGTCGAAACCATGGGAAACCAGCGAGGAGCAGTAGTCGACGATGATCGCCGCCACCGTACTGCGCCGCAGCGTGATGCTGCCGGGGAACGCCATATGGTGCGGCGAATAGCCCGGCCTGACCGTGGGCGCCACGAGCGCGTTGCCGAGCTCGGCCGCCACCCCGCAGGAGATGGCCGTCCCCAGGAGGGTGTCGGTGAAGATCGGCAGGTGGGGACCATGCTGCTCGGTAGCGCCGACTGCGAACACGGCCGTCCGGAATCGGCGTGCCAGGTGCTGCTGCACATCCGTCCAGGTCATCCGATCGATACGAAGTTCCGACCCACGCATGGTCACCTCAACCCCCCCAGCCGTCGACGACGAACTCGCCGTTCTCGATGATCGGTTGCTCATCCAAAGAGAAGTCGGCGCGGAGCAGAACGAGATCGCAGTGGCTCGGGGCGACGTTCTGCCCTCCTGACCGCCCATAGTTGGCGCCGAACGCCACAATGATGCCGCCGTACATCGACTCCCACGATCCGTAGTCGCGCGTCTCGGGAAGTTTGGGCGGCGGGCCGGCGCGGCGATCGTACCCGAATCCGAGGTGCGCCACGACGCGCGACGCCGGATCCTTGTAGGAGTCCAGCCAGCCACGGAAGCGAGCGGCGTCGGCGCTGCCCGTGATGTCCACGATCCTTCCGCCGTGCACAGTCAACGAAAACGGCTCGGTCACGATGAAGCTTCCTCCTCCCGAGAGGTAGCATGGACCGTCGAACACGACCTTCCCCTCTGCGCTGTCCTCGATCGGAAAACAGTTGGCGAAGCCCATGCCCTGACTGTCCCAGTCGCCGGGATTCATCACCACACCGTCTTGCGGATTGACGCGTCGCCCCTTGTAGGTTGCGGTCAGATCTGTCCCCAAGTCGGAGGTGATCCGCACGACTTGGGACGCGGCGGCGGTGAACAACGCCCCTGCCCGCTGTGCGGAGGCGACAATCGTGGCCAGAGGCGGCCTCTCGATGAGCTTGCTTTCAGGAGCCGCGACCTGCAGCATCCGTGTGTGCCCGGTCCGGATCACCTCGTTGCAGGCCGGCGTGTAGAGCCATGAGCTTCCGGAGATGTCAAAGACCACATTGGCCGTCTTCATGGCTTCGATCGCCGCCCGTGGGGGCTGGGTTTGGGGAAGTCGAGCTTCCACCCACACTTCGGCAGCCTCACAGCCCCTCGCCCGCGCCTCTCCCAGGAACAGATCGGCCACCAGACGCTCGCGGCGGGTGTCGCTGAGGATCACGACACTCTCCTCGGGCCGCACGTGGCAGCCGTCGAACAGGACGCGAATTGCGCGCATCAGCTCTGGCAGGGATCCCATCATCGGACGCTCCACGCCCTCGCGCCGCTCATTCCCTTAGATGGGTGAGAGGACATCGTACCGTCTGCCGGACCGCATGATGAGGCCGACCCGCTGGAGTGCGGTGATGTCTTGCAACGGATCGCCGGGCACCGAGATGATGTCGGCAAGCTTCCCTGCCTCAAGCGTCCCGACCCGATCGTCCACGCGCAGCGCCTCCGCGGCTCGCCGCGTCCCGGCGACGATCGCGTCCATCGGCGACAGCCCAAGCTCGACGAGGTACCGCAGCTCAAGGTGAAACTTGCCGTGACGACCATCCGTCCCTACGGTGAAATTCACGCCGGCTTTGGCCACTTTGGGCAGGAGCCGGCGGGTTCGCTCCTGCCGTTCCAGCAACTGCCTGCGGAAGGGCTCGACGCTGTAGGTGCGATGTCCCGGCAGGCCGCTCGGATCGAAAAGGACCGTCAAGGTGAAGACCAGCCAGCCCCCCGACTCCAGGAACAGTTCGATGTCGTCCTCCGTCACGAACCCTCCGTGCTCGACCGTGTCTAGTCCATCTTCGAGGGCCCAGCGCAGCGCAGGGCCACCGTGAAGATGGGCGGCGACGGGGATGCCCATACGGTGGGCCTCGTCGATCGCCGCCGCGATCTCCGCTCGTGTCAGCGTGGGGGACAGGTCAAACGCTCGTTCCTGCCATTTGGCCGGGTCTCTCCCGCCAAAGCTCGTCACCATCAACTTGATGAGATCCGCACCCCACAGGATATTCTCCCGGACGGCGCGCCGTGTTTCATCGACGCCATTGACCACCACCGCCGACGATCCCCAGCCGTGGACTGATCGAATCCCGCGCGTGGCGATCACCATGCGGGGACCCGCCACCTCGCCTTCCTCAACCGCCTCCCTCAGGTACACGTCGAGGAAGTCCCGGTCGCTCATGGTGCGAATCGTCGTCACCCCGCTCCGCAGATCCGCGCGGATGTTCTGGGCCGCAATCAGACTCAACTTGGTATTCGGGGCCAGATGCTGCTCCGCCGCCGTCTTCGGGCTCTCCCGGAGCACCGCGTGGGTGTGCGCATCGATCAACCCCGGCAGCACGGTCTCATCGCTGAGGTCGATCACTTCCGTCCCCTCGGGGATACCGATCTGCTGCGGGCTTCCGACGGCCTTGATCCGCTCGCCCTCGACCAGGACCACGCCATGCGGGATGGGCGCCGCCCCCTTCCCGTCAATCACCTGCCTGCTCTTGATGGCGATCGGCATGAAGACCCTCCAATCGGTCTGCGTAGGAATGGGGCGCGACCCGACCGAGGTCTAGGGACGCAGCATCTCATCGATGATGTCTCCCAGGAGGCTGAAGGCGAAAACCGCAGCGAAGATCGCCAGCCCGGGAAACGTGACGTACCACCAACTACTCAGTATGAAGAATCGTGCCTCAGCCAGCATCGTCCCCCACTCTGGAGTTGGGGGCCTGGCGCCCAGACCAATGAAGCTGAGGGTCCCGGTAAAGACGACGGCACGGCCAATATCCATCGTGCTGCGCACGAGGATGGGCGCCCAGCTGTTGGGCAGGATGTGGCGCAGCAAGATGCGGGTGTTCGAAGCTCCGAGCGACTGGCTCGCCTCGACGTACAGTTCGTTCTTGACCGCGAGCACCTGTCCCCGAAGGAGCCGAACGTACGAGGGCCACCAGACCGCACACGCGGCGATGATGGCGTTGGTCAGGCTGGACCCGAGCACGGCCGCAATGACCATGGCGAAGAGCAGGGCAGGAAACCCCATGACCATGTCGGTGAACCGCATGATCGTCTCGTCCAGACGCCCCCCAAAGAACCCCGCGCTTCCGCCCAGCACCAGGCCTACCGCCGTGGAGACCACGCTGACAGCAATCCCCATAGCCACGGAGTAGCGCGCGCCGTAGATGACCCGCGTGAAGATATCCCGACCGTATTCGTCTGTCCCCATCCAGTGGTCGGCATTCGGAGGACGGAAGGTCGCTGCCGTATTCAGCGCATACGGGTCGTACCGGCTCAACCATGGCGCGGCGATGATGCACACCACGATGGCACAGACGAGCGTGATGGAGAGAATCCCGTCGATGCGGACCACTCGGCGGAGCAACCGCGCACGCCGGCGGCTGCGCGGTCGCACGAGAACCGTGCCCTCGACCGCAGGGGCGGCCTGGCCGAGTTCGCTGCGAGTGATCCCCGGACCCGTTGGGTCCAATCCCCGGGTCTCGGTTCCTCTAGGTACCATAACCGATCCGGGGGTCCGCGACGCTGTAGAGCAGGTCCACCAGAAGGTTCAAGACGACGAAGACGGCGGTGGCGATAAGAGCGACTGCCATCACGGGCGAATAATCGAAGTTCAGAATCGAATCCACCGCGTATCGTCCCAGACCGGGCCAGCCAAAGATACTCTCTACGACCACCGTGCCGTTGAGCAGCCATCCCAGCTGGATGCCCGCCATCGTGAGCACCGGAAGCATCGCGTTGCGAAAGACGTGACGTCGGAAGACGCGCCGATCGTCCACTCCCTTCGCCCGCGCCGTGGTGACGTAGGCCTTACCTTTCACGTCGAGGACGCTGACGCGCAGGAGACGCACCATCAGCCCCGCCTGCGCGAGGGCGATGGTCACGGCGGGCAGCAGTAGATGCTTGAGGCTGCTGAGAAAAGCGGGCATGTTGCCCGTCACCAAGCTGTCTATGAGGTAGAACCCGGTGATCGGTGTAGGTGGATCAAGCGTGGTGCTGATCCGTCCGAGGGCCGGGAGAATCCGGAGGTTCGCATAGAAATAGATCTGAAGCACGAGGCCCACCCAGAACGGCGGCAGCGAGTAGCCGGCGAGACTCGTGAGCCGGATGAAGGCATCCACCCTCGGGTGCGCAGTCATGCCCGCGAGCGAACCCAACGGAATGCTCATCGCAAGGTAGAGCAGCATCGAGACCAGGGCCAGCTCCACGGTGGCGGGATAGTACCGCTTGATGTCGTTCAAGACTGGCTGCTGGCTGCGCAACGAACGGCCGAGGTCACCACGCAGGACGCCCTTAAGATAGATGAAGTATTGCTCCCATACCGGCCGGTCAAAGCCCCACTCGCGGCGGTACCGCTCGACGGTAATCCGATCCGCATCGAGGCCGACCGCCATGCGGACTGGATCCGCCGGCACGACGCGCGAGAAGAAGAAGACGGCGACTGACGCGCCTAGCGTGACGAGAATGGCCAGGACGAGCCGTCTCAGGACGTAGCGGGCCATGCCCTCCCCCTTCAAGAGTGCTGCGTCCACCCGGCCCGGAACGCGCGAACTCCCCGGGCCGGGGGCGCAGGCCGACTTGGGGTCCTACTTCTTCCAGTACATGTCGTACCAGGGCCACCAGTTGACGCCGATGGGGTCCATCCAAAAGCCGTCCACGTCTCGGTTCAGTGCCACGAAGAATGGTGGATAGGCGAGGTACAGGTGGGTGGCGTCCTCCAGAACCATGCGCTCGAGCCGGCAGTAGGTCTCGAAGCGCCGCTTCTCATTGGTCATGCCCATCGCCTCATCCAGGAGCCTGTCGAACGCGGGGTTGCCGTAGCGTCCCCAGTTGTAGGGAACACCCTGGTTCGTGGAATGATAAAACTGCCAGAGGAACGCGGCGCCAGGATCCGTACTCTTCGGCGTATTGATGAGTGTCATGATATCGGGCGCTCTCTCCGCGCTGGCCGCGACGCGCTCTACGATGTTCGCCCACGGGATCGTGTCGACCACCAGGTTGACGCCGATCTGACGCAGCGCATCCTGTAGCAGAATCCCAGGCTGCTTCTGCTCTTCGCCGCCCCCAGTCGGCCAGGTGTATGTGAGGGTCAACTGCCCCGGCCGGTAGCCGGCTTCGGCGAGCAGGCCCCTCGCCCTGTTCAGATCCTGCTCGAAGGGCTTGAGCCCCTCACACTTGAGCATCCTCGGGGTGATCGGGCCCACGGCCGGCTCGGCAAACCCCTGATAGTACTGGACATAGGCGCCGTAGGGGAACGCGTATTGCAGCATCCGCCGTAGCCGGACGTCCTTGAGCGGGCCATGCGCGACGTTGAGCGGCAGCAGAGAGACGCGATACGCGGGCGCGGTCATAGAGCGCACGACACGATGGTTCCGCAGTTCGGCAAAGTACGAAAGCGGGTACCAGGGCATGGCGTGGGCCTCGCCCGACTCCACAAGCAGCCGCATCGTCGATGCTTCTGGCACGAGTCGGGATTCGATGCGCCCCAGATGAGTGGTTCCCGGCGGCAGGGTACCCGCGAACCCGGCCCTGCCCCAGCCGCGCCAGTAGTCAGGGAAGGGATCGAACCGGATGACGGAACCGCCCGGCTCGAAGGACCGCAGCATGTGCGATGAGCTCCCGGCCTCGTGTGTCAAGAACCAGTCATCGTTGAAGTGAGCCTTCAACGCTTTCGCGCTGGCGATGAAGATGTCGGGCGTGTTGCCGATGAAGACGGGATCGGGCTGCTTCAGGTGCACGCGAACCGTCAGTTCATCGGCAGCTTCGACGCGATCAAGGTTGCGGAGATACGCGGCACGGGCGAAGCCCTTGGCCAGCGTCCGATCATAACTCAGCTTGACGGCTTCAGCGGTCAGCTCGCTGCCGTCATGGAATTTGACCCCCTTCCGCAGCTTGAACGTGTAGACTCTTGCGTTCGGGCTCACTCGCCATTCGGTGGCCAGCACCCCGTCGAGCTTGCCCTTCGAGGGGTTCCATTCCAACAGGGTCTCGTAGAGCGTGTGCTTGATGAACTCGTCAGTGGTGCTTACCCCGGGGCCTGCCGGGTCGACTTCGGCCGGGTGCACGTAGGAGGTGAGCACGAACGTGCGGTTGGACCAGCCCACACCCGGTGCGTTCGCGCCCGTGGCGATGCCCGAGGCGTTCCCGACGACAAGCCCAAGGCATGCGGTCATTGCGATGACCCAGATCAGCGTCCTGCGGACGTTCTCAAACATCTCCAGCCCCCTTTCGCGATACTCTCCAACGACCACCGGTAGAAGTTCGCCGGCCTCCCTTGCACCTGGGCAACGTGGACTGCGCCGCACCGCGGGCATCACCTCCAGGGATCACGGTCACATGGTACCAAACATCATGACAAATGCCGCCGCCGATTTCTCGAACGAGCGCATGCCCTCCACCGACGCGTACTCATTGGAGCTGTGCTGGCGGCCGCCGTGACCCAAACCCCCGACTGCCACCGGAATTCCCAACTCCCTGGTGAAGAGGTACAGCGGGGCGGCCCCAGCGGTCAGAGGCCAGACTTCGGGCGCGAATCCCAGCGCCCGGTAGGTCTCGAGCAGGGCGGCGTTGACCGGATCCGACAGCTTGCTCTTTGACCATGGGTAGGCGGCGTGGACCTGGATCTCGAGATCCCCGAAGCCGCGCTGGCGCAAATGTCGGCGGGTCAGTTCGACAACGCGATCGGGTTCCATGTTTGGCACGAGGCGAATGTGCATCTTCGCTCGCGCTTCGTGCGGGAGCAGGGTCTTCGCCCCTTCCTCCCAGTGGCCGGATACGACCCCATCGATGTTCACACTCGGCTGATGCAGGAACTTCCGCAGCAGATCGGGGCCCCCCAGGTCATACTTGAAGCGGCGCACGTCACAATCAGCGAGCCTGACGCTCGCATCAAATGTGTCGCCCAGGGTGCGTAGGATCCTGAGGTCCTCCTCCGAGGGCGGTGCCACGTCATCGTAGATGTCCTGGATCAAGATCAGCTTCTGGTCCTGGCTGAGCATCGTGGCCAGTGCCTGAACAAGGTACCACGCGGGACTGTGGATCCATCCTGCGTTCGACCCGTGGATGCCGCGGCTCGTCGGACCGCCCCAGACGCCGCCGCGCGCAATGAGCTCGAGGAACACGAGGCCCTTCACGCCCAGGTGCTGCACGACTTTGCCGCTCCGATCCTGCGCGTAGAACGGGAAGAAGACGCCGTCTGCCCGGAGGTCGTCCGCATGTCGCTGCACGAAGACCGGGAGGTGGGGGCTGCCCAGCTCCTCCTCACCTTCGATCACGAACTTAAGGTTGACCGGTAGGGTACCCATCACATGCTGAAGCGCGCGCATGGCGCAGAAGAAGCCGATCAAGGGGCCCTTGGAGTTCATGATACCGCGGCTGACGACGCAGGGTCCGAACCCCTCCAGGTCGACGATTTCCCCGCCAAATGGCTGCACGGTCCACGCCTCGCCCACCACCGGCTGCACGTCATACATCCCGTAGATCAGCAGGGTACGCGGAGCGCCGACGTCGATCCTGCCATAGACCACCGGATGACCCGCCGTGGCGACGATCTCAGCGTGTCCGCCGAGACCCTCGATCTCTGCCGCGACCAACCCGGCCGTTTCCTGGATTCCCGTGGCGTCCGCGCTGATCGACGGCTGCCGAACGAACGCTCGGGTCGCCTCCAGGTGCTGGGGAAAACTCTCGTCGAGGTGCGCGAAGACGTCGTTGAGCATGGTGGTGGTGAGGGCCATGTCGCCGGCGCTCAGACTCGCACCAGGAGGTCGCGGCTGAGCATCGCCGTCATGTTCTCGACGCCGTCCGTCGTGACGACGACGTCGTCTTCTGTATTGAAGAAAGTGGTGACGGGCGAGTCGGGCAGCTCGACCACCATCTCGTAGGTGAACATCATCCCGGGCTCAAACAGCACCTCGCCTTGCTGGTTCTGGAACTCAGGCTGCACCCGGGCGGGCACCAGGTTGGGTCGCTGGTACGACTCCAGCCCGATGCCGTGCCCGGCAAACGGCGCCCCGCCCATTTCCCGGAGCACACACCCCTGACGCTGGACGTACTCCTGCATACCCGCCAGGAGGGAGTCGACGCTCACACCCGGACGAATCGACCGATCCAGCAACTCGTTTATGCCGCGGCGGCACTCATACAGCTTCAGTTCGTCCTGCGTGGGCTTCCTACCGAGGAACACGCCGCGGCTGATGTCCGATCCATATCGTTTGTATTTGCAGCCGATGTCAAAAAGCACCCACCCTTTGCCGAGGGGCCGGTCGAGTGCGCTGCTGCTACGGAAATGCAGGTCGCGGGGCCCTTCTGCCATGATCTGGGCGTGCGTAGCGACGTCCGCACCTTCTTCCAACATGAAGGCGCTAATCTTCCTCGCGACGTCGACCTCATTCATGCCGATCGCCACGGTGTCGCAGATCCGCTGCATCGCCCGGGCCGCAGCCGCGACGGCGACCCGCATCCGCTCGATCTCAAGTGCGGACTTCACGGCTGTCATCTTCCAGATCGTGGTGGTCGCGTCGACGATCTCGGCGCCGAGATCCTCTTCGAGTCTCCGCTTCAGGGTCAGGAACTTGATGGGGTTGATGCCCAGGCACAAGCCCGCCCCCCACTCCGTGCCAATCCGGTGGCCCTTGCCGATGCCGTAGGCGCGCAGGATGTTCACGAGCTCGAGCTCGTCGGTATAGAGTTCGAGGTCCTGCGACAGGGCGGTGTGCAACGGCACTTCGTCGCTGTCGAACGGCCCGAACCGCTGGCAGTAAATGTCGGCCTGCTGGGTGACGATGGCCACAGACTGCGGCGAGAGCGCGACCGGCGCCTCCTTGCCGACAAAGACAAACCTCGATCCCGTCATGTAGAAGACGTTCACGTTTCGCGCCAGCAGGAGTGCGTCGAGCCCGTCCTCTTTCATGATCCTGCGGGCGCGCTGCACCCTCCATTCGTGCTCGGCCGGCGGATGCTCCGCATAGAGCGGCGGTTCCTTACGTTCCAGGCTCCTACGGGCCACGTGCAACCCTCCCCAGAGGTGACTTCCCAGAAGCGCTCGATCTTCGAGGCCACTGCCAACAGCGAGATCTTCGACCGCGAAGACGCTGCCCTAAAGCTTCGCTCGCAACTCGCGGCTCAGCATCGAGTTCATGTTCTCAACGCCAGTCTCCGTTACTACTACGTCGTCCTCGACATTGAAGAGTGCTTCAGAGCCAGGAAGTCGAATCGGCATCTCGTAGGTGAACATCATCCCCGGCTCGAACACTACTATCCCTTCACCGTTCTGCAATTCCGGCATGGACGAGGAAGGCATCAGATTTGGCCGCTGAGATGTTTCCATCCCTATGCCGTGACCGCCAAAAAGCATACCGCGGTTCGCTTGAAGGACACAGCCCTGATGCTCGACGTACTGCTTCATGGCAGCGAGAGCATCGTCCACGCTCACTCCGGGCTTGATGACCTGGTCGAACACCTCGTTCGCTCCCACTCGCACCTGGTACAGCCTCCGCTCCGCCGCCGTCGGATCGCGGCCGAGGAAAATGCCCCGATTCACGTCCGATCCGTATCGCTTGTACTTTGCCCCGATGTCTAGATTCACCCACCCCTTCTCAATAGGGCGGTCAAGCGCGTTGCAACTGCTAAATGTCAGTCCACCATCACTTTGCGACATTACCTGGGCGTGGGAAACACCGTCCGCCCCTTCCTCCAGCATTAGCTGACTGACAATCCGGGCCGCTTCAATCTCACTCATGCCAATCTCAATCACATCGAACAGCCGCTCCATTGCCCGGGCGGCCGCTCCTACTGCAACCTTCATCCGCTCGACTTCAAACGGCGACTTCACCGCTGTCATCTTCAAGACCGTCGGTGTCGAGTCAACCACGCGCGCGCCCAGTTCCTTGGCGATGCGCCTCTTAAGCTTTTGAAACTTGAGCGGGTTGATCCCCGTCCAGAGCCCAGAACCAGATTCAAAGCCAACCCGATGGCCCCGACCCACACCGTACTCCCCGAGGATGCTCACGAGATCGAGTTCGTCCGTATAGAGCTCAATGAACTGCGACCACGTCGTGTGGAGCGGTACCTCTTCGGTGTCAAACGGGCCGAAGCGCTGACAATAGATATCCGCATCTTGCGTCACGATCGCTGTCGTCTGCGGCGCCGCCTCAACCGGTGCGTCCATGCCGGTGAAGACGAAGCGGGTACCCGTCATGTAGAACACGTTGACGTTTCGTGATAGAACGAGCGCGTCAAGGCCGTGTTCTTGCATGATGCGTCGAGCTCGTTCTAGCCTCCAGCGATGCTCGCTCTCAGGGCGATCCGGGAAACGTGGCGCGCTCGTTCGCTTGATGGCTCTTCTCGCCACTTCGATGTTCCCTCCTGCGGGGCCAATGTAAGTCCGCTGCAGGCCGCCCGGCCCGGGAGGCACGACCTCCCCGGGCCGGGGGTGCAGACCGAACCTGTTTTCTCTACTTCTTCCAGTACATGTCGTACCAGGGCCACCAGTTGACGCCGATGGGGTCCATCCAGAAGCCGTCGACGTCCCGGTTCAGTGCCACGAAAAATGGTGGATAAGCGAGGTACAGGTGGGTAGCGTCCTCCAGAACCATGGCCTGAAGCTTACAGTACGCTTCAAAGCGACTCTTCGCACTGGCCATGCCCATTGCGTCGTCGAGGAGCTTGTCGAATGCCGGGTTATTGTAGCGTCCCCAGTTATAGGGAACGCCCTGGTTCGACGAATGGTAGAACTGCCAGAGGAACGCTTTCCCTGGATCGGTACTCGCCGGCGTATTGATAAGGGTCATGATGTCTGGCGCCCTCTCCGCGCCGGCGCCGACGCGCTCCACGATGTTGGCCCATGGCATCGTGTCGACGACTAGGTTGACGCCAATCTGACGCAGCGCATCTTGCAGCAGAATCCCGGGCTGCTTCTGCTCTTCGCCGCCCCCAGTCGGCCAGGTGTACGTAAGGGTCAACTGGCCTGGCCTGTAGCCCGCTTCTGCCAGCAGGGCCCTGGCCTTGTTGAGATCCTGCTCAAAAGGCTTGAGCCCCTCACACTTGAGCATCCTTGGCGAGATGGGCCCGACGGCCGGCTCGGCGAACCCCTGATAGTACTGGACGTAGGCCCTGTACGGGAATGCATGTTGCAGCATTTTTCGGAGGCGCACATCCTTCAGCGGGCCATGCGCGACGTTGAGCGGCATCAGTGAGACGCGATAGGCAGGCGCGCTGAGAGACCTCACGACTCGATGGTTCCTCAGCTCAGCAAAGTACGAGAGCGGGTACCAGGGAATCGCGTGGACCTCTCCGGATTCTGCAAGCAGCCGCATCGTGGTGACTTCGGGGACAAGGCGCGATTCGATTCGACCCAGATGTTTAGTTCCTGCGGGCAACTTGGTCGCGAACCCATCTCGCCCCCAGCCGCGCCAGTAATCGGGGAACGGATCGAACCTGATCACCTGGCCGCCCGGTTCGTAGGCCCGCAGCATGTACCCGGCGCTGCCCGCTTCGTGGGTAAGGAACCAATCGTCGTTGAAGTGGGCTTTCAACGCCCTCGCACGGGCGATAAAGATGTCGGGCATGTTGCCAATGAAGATGGGGTCCGACTGCTTCAAGTGCACACGAACGGTGAGGTCGTCGACGACTTCGACCCTCTCCATATTGCGGAGATGTGCGGCGCGGGCGAAGCCCTGCGCGAGCGTCCGCTCAAAACTCAGCTTGACGGCCTCCGCGGTCAGTTCGCTCCCGTCGTGAAACTTGACGCCCTTTCGTAACTTGAACGTGTAGATCTTCGCGTTGGGGCTCACCCTCCATTCTGTCGCCAGGACGCCCTCCATCTTTCCCGTCGAGGGATTCCATTCCAGCAGGGTCTCATAGGGGGTGTGCTTGATGAATTCATGCGTGGTGCTCACCGCCGCACCTGCAGGGTCGATCTCCTTCACATCGGTGTACACGGTGAGCACGAAGGTGCGATCGGACCACCCGACACGCTCCGCGCTCCCCCCCACGACGACTCCAGATCCGCCTCCACCGACAAGGGCAGCGAGTAAGCACAGGGCAATCGACCATCTCAGCCTCTTGCGGATCTCCTCCGACATCCCAAACCCTCCTTTCCCCTCCGCCCGCTGCCATTGGGCGCGGGCCGTGCCAGTCGCCTCACGCTCAACCGAGAGCCGTCACTCCCATCACAGCCCAGGCATCACCTCCGGGCAGCTCATCTTTCTTCGTCCATGTCATGCAGAATCGTTATGTCAGATCGCCTGACCTTCATGACAAATGCCGCTGCCGACGGCAATCGACAGTCCCAAGGTCCGCGTGAACAGGTCGTCACGCGACCATCAGGAGGTCACGTGTGCGCATCGCGTTCATGTTCTCGACACCGTTGGTGGCGACAACGACGAATGTCCCCGTGTTTGCTTGCCGAGCGAAGCTCGCCGGTTGTCTGCTGCGCTCCTCAGCCTCAGGCTCTTGACGAAATTCTGGTGGACAGGGCTCCCAGAGTCGCGCAGTCGTGCGATCCGGTTCCGCAAGTACTCCAGTGACTGGGGCTCGATCTGAAAGCTCACGGCGATCATCCGGTTAGCTACGCGGGAACCAATCAGGTGCTGCGCGAGCGGGTGAACCACGAGTACGTTGGCGGCCTTCGCGAGTTCTTCGACGGCGACAACCTCACTAAGCAAGGAGCAACCCACAACCGTCGAGTGATACATTTCGACGAGCTTGAGCAGCACGTTCAGGGTGCGGTCGTTCGTGGCCATGACCCCGATTCGTGTACCGGGCTCAAGCCTCGCGATCTCAAGCATGGAGTCCGTTGACGGGCTGTGTTGGAGTGCGACGACGCGCACTCGATCTCTTCCCAGTCTGTCCTGGACCTCGGCCAGGTGGTAGAAGGTTGTGGAGATCAGCGGGTATGCGCTGATCAGCCTGTCAGGTTTGCGCAGGGTGTCGAGGACGAACGGCTCAACGGGACAGCCAAGCGCGCGCTGCATCCGCAGCGATGTGTCTTCGGCCTCATAGATGTTGCATTCAATGAACGCGACTCGCACGTCATCTTTAGACGCCTCTCGCAACTCGGTTTCGACCAGCGTGCGCAGCCGCTGACTGGGAATCCCTACCAACTTTCCATAGGCCAGGGTGCTCCTGACTAACTGTGCGATTCGCTCCTCGGCCTCAATTCCATTCGCTGCCTCGGGCAAGGCAGAAACGAAGAGTCCCTGACCCTGTCGGTTTCGAAGCACACCCTCCGCCTGCAGTTGCTGACAGACCTTGCTGACCGTGTTGCGATTGATTCCGATCTCGGCCGCGAGCTTCCTCACCCCCGGAATCCTATCGCCGGGTCTATACAGCCCGTTCCTGATCCGGGCCAGCAGGATAAGTCTGATATCGGTAGAAGTAAGCGACTCAGGCATGGTGTCGTACGTTCGTGAC
>JBQTJG010000639.1:0-2219 GCA_052387355.1 Armatimonadota bacterium
GACAAGCCCCGAGCTTTCAAGGTAGGTAAGCGCCTCGCGCACCGGTGTCCGGCTGATACCGAGTTGCGCGCTGATGGCGCTTTCATTCAACCGATCTCCTGGCCCGAGCGTTCCCTCGTGTGTGGACTTCAGGATGAACGCCTGGACCTGATGGTGGAGCGACCCGGCGTGAATGGGGTCGAAGTTCACCACGGTCGGGTTGACCCAGAGCCTGAGGGCGTTGAAGCTTGGGCTGGATCTCGATGGATTGTACATTATTAACTGTATACAGTACACGGATTCGGCAGGGATGTCAAAAACCCGTCCGCCGCCGTGGAGCGTCTGCTGCGTCGTCGTGGGACGGGCCGCAGCCAGGTTTCATCACCTCGACCACGGGGAAAAAGTCACGAGACTCCGAAGAGGTCCCGTCTTGGGAGGTGAGGATCAATGTCGAAACTCGCGGCCGGTGTTGTGGCCGGCCTGATCGCGGGCGTGATTTTTGGCATGGGGATGCACATGATGACCGCGCCCACGCCCGATGGAGGGCGCGTACCCATGATGGCGATGGTCGCCCAGATCGTGAAATCGGACAGTCTGGCCTCCGGCTGGCTCTACCACCTGTTCAACAGCGCCGTCATCGGCGGAATATTCGGTTTGCTCCTCGGCAGCCGCCCCTTGACGTACGGCTCCGGGCTGCTGTGGGGTGGCCTCTATGGCGTCGCGTGGTGGATCTTGGGCGGCCTGATCCTGATGCCGGGGCTGCTGGGCATGCCCGCCTTCGCGCCCCTGATGATGGAACCGATGCGACCGGTGGCCTGGGGCAGCCTGATGGGACACCTCGTGTATGGCTTGATCCTTGGTGCTGGCTGTGTGTGGCTGTCGAAGTCAGCACCGGTGGCGGGCGCGGCGCAGCGGATCCCCGCCGGCCCGACCAAGACGACATACTGAGTGAGGTCCTGTTAGGAACCTCCAGAAGAATCTTTTAGGGGGGGCTCGGCCTACCTCATGGCAGGTCGGCTGAGCCCTTGATCCACGGAGCATCGCCTGACGAGCGTGGGCTGGGCCGGTTAGCGTGGGCTGGGCCAGTTCTCGAAGTCCCGCCCAATCGCCGCCAGCGCAAGCGTGACGGCCGAGATCGTCACCGCCGGGGGCATCGCCCACCATAACCAGGCGTCCCCCACAAACAGCAGCGGGTAGACAAACGCGCTGTTGAGCATCGTCCCCCAACTGATCTGTGTAGAGTCCCCGAGGCCCAGAAGGGCCAGGGCGGTCTCCAAGAGGATCGCCCAGCGCACGGTCAAGAGGAACTTCGTCGACAGCAGCGGCAGGATCTCGGGGATAAAACAGGTGCGCAGGATCCGCGCCTCGGATGCGCCCAGCGCCCGTGCGGCCTCCACATACTCTCGCTGCGCGGTCACCAGCGCCTGGGCCCGGACGACGCGCGCGTACGCCGGCCATCCGAGCACCACGAGCGCGGCGATCAGATGGGAGAGCCCCGGTCCCAGCAGCGCCACGATGAGCACAATCATGGGCAGATGTGGAATCGCCAGCAGCGCGTCGGTCAGGGACAGCAGCGGGAGACGCCCGGCACGCCAGGTGACGGAGAGCAGCCCGACAGCCCCGGCCGCAGCAGTAGACAACGCGGCGGCGAAGAAGCCGATGGTCAGGGACACTCTCGCGCCGTACAGCCAGACACTGAGAAGATCCTGACCGAGGTCGTTGGTCCCGAGACGATGGGATGGGGATGGAATCTCGATCGGGGCGCCGGTGATCGCCCTCGGTGGGTACGGTGCGATCACACCGGCCCCGAGCGCCAGCAGCACAGCGCCGCAGAGCACCGCGCTGGCCACGAGCGCGGCGGTATGCGTCCGTGATCGCGGGCGCGAGAGACTCGATGCTGCGACCGGGCTCATGCCTGTCTCTTAGCTCATGCGTGACCGCGGAGTCGAGGATCAAGCACAGCGGCGGCCAGGTCGAGCGTGACGTTCACGGCTAGGACGATCATGCTGGCGACCAGAAACACGCCCTGCATCACCGGATAGTCGCGCCGCGCCACGGCCTCAAACAGCAGCAGCCCCACGCCCGGATAGGCGAAGATCCGCTCCACCACGGCGGCGCCGGTCACCGCAAACGCCAGACGCAGACCCAGAAGCGTCAGCACAGGCGGCAGCGCGTTGCGCCAGGCGTGCCAGATCACGCGCCGCGGGCTGAGGCCTTTGCCTCGCGCCGTCAAGAGAAAT
>JBQTJG010000640.1:0-3154 GCA_052387355.1 Armatimonadota bacterium
GGGGCAGATCAGGCTTCTGAACGACCGGGGCATCGACGTCATGATCTTCTCGCCGATGGCGTCGGCCATGGGGCACCATTTCGGCAATGCGCTCATCAGCCGCCATTGGACGGAGGTCAGCAACGACCTGATCCACCGCGCCTGCGGGTTGTATCCGGATCGCTTCGCCGGCGTCTGCGCCCTGCCGCAGTCGCCGGGCGTTGCGCCGCGGGAGTGCATCGACGAGCTCGAACGGTGCGTCACGGAGCTCGGCTTCGTCGGGTGCAACCTGAATCCGGATCCGTCGGGCGGCTATTGGACGGATCCGCCGCTGGGCGACGAGTGGTGGTATCCCCTCTACGAGAAGATGCAGGAGCTCGACGTGCCCGCGATGCTGCACGCCTCGGCGACCTGCAATCCGGCGTTTCACACCACCGGGTCGCACTATTTGAACGTCGACGGCACCGCGTTCATGCAGCTGCTCGAGTCGCGCGTCTTTGCCGACTTCCCGCGGCTGCGGATCATCCTCACGCACGGCGGCGGAAACGTGCCGTTCCAGGAAGCGCGCTACCGCGCGCTGTGCCTCATGAACAAGTGGGAACCCTTCGAGCAGTTCATCAAGCGGCTGTACTTCGACACGACGGTCTACAGCGCCGAGGCGATGCAGCTGCTGGTGAAGGTCGTCGGCGTCGACAACATCCTGTTCGCCTCCGAGATGCTCGGCGGCGTGAACGCCGTCGATCCGCGAACGGGCCGGATGTTCGACGACAATCAGCCGCTCATCGACGCCATCGGGTCGCTTACCGCGGAGGATCGACAGAAGATCTTCCACGACAACGCGCGGCGGGCTTATCCGCGCCTGGGCCCGCTGCTGGATGCGCGGGCCAGCCGCGGCGCCGGCGGGACGTTGCCATGACAGCTAGGCGCCCTCAGCTCCCCTTCGCGGCCTCAGGAGCCGGGTGCATCCGGCTCACGATCAGGCGCATCGGGTGAGACGGCTCCTCGAGCCGGCCCGCCACGCACACGGTTGTCCCCGGGGCTGCATCGGCTTTCGTCAGCACGAACTCGGTCTTCCCAGCCTGCAGCCGCCGCTCACCCTGCCCGCCCGCGATGACGCCGCAGGCCTCCACGTCGAGGGTCACGATCTCGACATCGGACTGCCGCAGGGCGAGGCTGAATGCGTCAAGGGAAAAGGCGTGGCCGCCGGGCGCGAAGGTCACCTCAGCCGTCTGCGCGGTTTCACTGATCTTGACGGTCTCGACGCCTTCCAGGCGCTGTCGCAGCGCAACCTCGACGGCTGCGGCGCAGCTCATTCACGTGACGCCGCGCACGTTCGCAAACACCCGGCTGACGCCGATACCTCCCTCGGATCGCACAGGCGCCGCGCACGCGGCGACGGCGAGCGCGAGCATGGCCGCCAGAATTCGCCAGGCCCCGCTCTTCGGGCTCACCGGTACCGGAACCATAGCCAGATCCACGCGCCGAGCACGACCATGTTGACGGCAACGCTCGCGATGAAGATCGCCATGACCGTCCGCGTGCGCCGAAATCCGGGACGCTTCCACACCAGCCTCCCTTGATAGACCATCCCGCCCGCGGCCAGACACACGAACAGCGGCTGCAGCCGCTCCAGCCAGAAGAGACAGCCGGCACTGAGGAGAGAGAGCGCGCCAAGTCCTACCAGGACTTGCGGAAGCACTCATCAACTAGGGACCAGCATTGCCGCGACGATCGCGACGATGCCTGCGGTCTGCGCCCGGCGTACCATCTGGACTCCTTCGGACGAATATACCGCACGCGGCCTCCGCGGCCGGCGGGGCCGCCGGAAATTGACAGCGATCCACCAGCGAATTAGAGTCAACCGCGGCGCCACACCTATTCGCGGGCGCGCACTGGAGGTGCTACCCGTGGCAGGGACAACGCTCGCAGCTGTGAAAGTGGGACCCTCGACGACCGAGATTCGCGAGCTGGACCTGCCGGAGATCGCCTCTGATGCCGCGCTGCTGAAAGTGGAAGTCGCCGGCGTGTGTGGAACCGACGTCAGTCAGTACCCGAAATCGCTGCGCGGCGCTCCGCTCATCATGGGGCACGAAAACGTCGGGTACCTCGCCAGGGTCGGGCGCGACTTCGAACGGCACAAGGGCTTCAAGGAAGGGGACCTCGTCTTCCTCGAACACTACCTGCCCTGCGGCCACTGCGAGTGGGATCACGCGGGCGAATACCGGCACTGCGCCGCGACCGAATGGTTCTACGACCCCACGGCCATCCGCTACGGCTACACCTCGATGGACATCGCGCCAGGGCTCTGGGGCGGCTTCAGTCAATACCTCTACCTGCCGCTCAACGCCGTGCTCCATCGCGTGCCGGCCGGCCTGTCGGCGGAGCACGCCGGCATCGCCACGCCGATGTCGAACGGCATCCAATGGACGCTCATGGACGGCGGGGTCGGCTATGCCTCGACGGTGCTCATCCAGGGGCCTGGCCAGCAGGGCCTGTGCTGCACGATGGCTGCGAAGCAGGCCGGGGCCGCCCGGATCATCGTCACCGGCATGTCGCGTGACGCGCGCCGGCTGGAAGTCGCGAAGGCCCTCGGCGCCGACGATGTGATCGACGTGGAGAAGGAAGACGGGCTCGCGCGCGTGATGGAGATCACGGGCGGACGGGGCGTCGACGTCGTGGTCGACTGCACCGTCGGCGCCGGGCCGAAGCCGATCCTCCTCGGCATCGAGGCGGCCAAGCGGCGGGGCGGCACGATGGTCGTTCAGGGCGAGGGCAACCAGGAGTTCCCGAACTTCCCGATTGGGCGGCTCACACGAAAAGGGATGACGCTCAAGAGCGCGCGCGGCCACTCGTACCGTTCCGTCGAACTTGCGCTGGCTCACCTGGCGTCGAAGCGGTTCCCGCTCGAGCTGATGACGACGCACCGGTTCGGCCTGCAGGACGTCGACTACGCCATCAAGTCGGTGGGCGGGCAGGGAGCCCCGGGCGCGATCCACGTGTCGGTGATGCCCTGGCAGTGAGCACGCACGCAGCCCTACCCGACGCGCGCGGAGAGCTGGCTGCGACCATCCGCATGCTGGAAGGGGCGGGCCTGATCGATTACAGCGGCCACTGCAGCGCGCGGCGCGACGCCGGCACGTTTTACATCAACTCGGGCGCCTCGGTCCGCAACGCG
>JBQTJG010000641.1:0-2662 GCA_052387355.1 Armatimonadota bacterium
CGTGAGCGTGGCCGGTATCCCGGGCTCACCCACCTCGCGGAGATGCTCGACCTTGACGTGGCATCGCTGACCGAGATCCTGAAGACGCGCGAAGTGGTTCGAACGCTCTCGCTCGATGCCGAAGACGCCGAAGGGCAACCAAGAGTCGATCTAAATCGCGCGCTTCCCCGCGCCGGAGAATCCCCGGCGCTTCCGCCGGAGGATCGTCTGGTGTTGATCGATGCGCTGGAGACTCTGAACCCGCTCCAGCGCACCGTCATCTTCCATATCTTCTTCACCGATCTGACCCAGGTGGAAACTGCCCAGCGGATCGGCGTCTCACAAAAGCACGTGTCCCGTGTCCTGGCCTCGGCCCTCCACCGGCTGCGTGAGATGCTCGTACCGGAGGCCCCGGCCCACCGATCCACTCAGCCCTGGGATTCCTCTTCGTAGCGCTCGCGCAGGCCCTCGACCACTGTTGGATCGGCCAAGGTCGTCGTATCCCCAAGCACCCGGCCTTCGGCGATGTCGCGCAGCAGCCGCCGCATGATCTTCCCGCTCCGGGTCTTCGGGAGCTCCGTCGTGAACATGATGCGGTCGGGCTTGGCGATCGCGCCGATCTTCTCCGCGACGTGATCCCGTAGTTCCTCGATCGTGGCCTCGTCGGTCTGGCCGCCTTCCTTCAGGGTGACGAAGGCCGCCAGGGCCTGGCCCTTGATCTCATGCTGCATCCCGATCACCGCCGCCTCGGCGACTCTGGGGTGGGAGACCAGGGCGCTCTCGACCTCCATCGTTCCGATGCGGTGACCCGCGACGTTGATGACGTCGTCGACGCGGCCCAGCAACCAGAAGTAGCCGTCGCCATCGCGGCGTGCGCCGTCCCCGGTGAAGTAGACGCCCGGGATCCGGTCCCAGTAGACCTGCTGAAACCGCTTGGGATCCCCGTAGATCCCCCGCAGCATGGCCGGCCAGGGCCGCCGGAGCACCAGATAGCCGCCGGCGTTCGCGGGGACCGGGGCGCCGCGTTCGTCGACGACCGCAGCATCGATCCCCGGAAACGGCAGCGTAGCCGAGCCCGGCTTGAGGGTGGTGAGCCCGGGCAGGGGGGTGATGAGGATCATGCCGGTTTCGGTCTGCCACCACGTGTCCACAACCGGGCAGCGATCCCCCCCGATGTGGGTGCGGTACCACATCCACGCCTCAGGGTTGATGGGCTCGCCGACCGTGCCCAGTAGGCGCAGCGTCGACAGATCATGACGAGACGGCCATTCGGCGCCCCATTTGATGAATGTCCGGATCGCGGTCGGCGCCGTGTAGAGGATGGTCACGCCGTACTTCTCGACGATCGCCCAGAACCGGTCCTTCTCGGGCCAGTCAGGCGTCCCCTCATACATCACCGCCGTCGCACCGTTGGCGAGCGGACCGTAGACGATGTATGAGTGCCCGGTCACCCAGCCGATGTCCGCGGTGCACCAGAACACGTCGTCCTCTTTCAGGTCGAAGATGGTCTTGGTGGTCAGATATGTACCGACCATGTAGCCGCCGGTCGTGTGAACGATCCCCTTGGGTTTGCCGGTCGTCCCGCTGGTATAGAGAATGTACAGCAGGTCTTCGCTCTCCATCTCCTCGGCCGGGCAGTCGAGGTGCATACCGTCCAGCGCCCGATGCCACCACCGGTCCCGTCCCTCGACCATCTGAATCGCTGCCGTCTCGCCGATGCGGCGGACAACCAGGACGTGCCGGACGGTGGGGGTCTCCGCGATCGCGTTGTCGACGTTGCGCTTGAGCGGCACAATCTGCCCCCGGCGGTAACCGCCGTCGGCCGTGATGACCAGCTTCGCCTGGGCGTCGTTGATCCGATCACGCAGGGATTCGGCGGAGAATCCGCCGAACACCACGGTATGCACCGCGCCGATGCGTGCGCACGCCAGCATGGCGATCGGCAGCTCCGGGATCATCGGGAGGTAGATGGCGACGCGGTCACCGCGCTTGACGCCCATCGCCAGCAGCGCATTTGCGCACCTGTTAACTTCGCGCGTCAAATCCCAATAGGTCATCACGCGTGTATCGCCCGGTTCGCCTTCCCAAACGATGGCGGCCTTGTTGCGCCGCGCGCCCCGCAGGTGCCGGTCAAGGCAGTTGTACGCGATGTTGGTGCGCCCGCCGACGAACCACTTGGCGAACGGCGGAGTCCATTCCAGGGCCTTGTCCCACCGTCGGAACCAGTGCAGCTCCTCTGCGGCCGCCTCCCAGAACGCTTCCGGATCTTCCCGGGCACGCTCGTAGACCGACTCGTCGGTCGTGGCGCGGCTGCGGAACGCTTCCGGCGGCGCGAACGTCCGCCGTTCATCAAGCAACGACTCGATCGGACGGTTGGACATCCTGTTCCTCCTCGCTGTAGGATCGCTCGAATAGTTCAAGCCGTCCCGGCCGGAGTCCTACGAGGATGAGCGAGATCACGCGGCTGGCGGCCTCGGTGCTGGCGGACCTCATCCGGCAGGGCCGCCTGTCGGCGATCGAGGTCGTCGACGCCCATCTGGAGCGCATGGCCAGGATCGATCCTGAGATCGCGGCCTACGTCACTATCCTCGCAGACCGCGCACGGTCAGACGCCCGGCAGCGTGATGCTGAGGCGCGGGCCGGCCGCCGGCGGGGTGCGCTTCACGGCGTCCCGGTGGCGATC
>JBQTJG010000642.1:0-2364 GCA_052387355.1 Armatimonadota bacterium
TCGAGGGCGCCCTCCAGGCGCGGGTGCTGGCCACGATGACCGCGCACCCCGACGAGGTCCGCCTGCTCCCGGGCTGGGAGTTCCTCGCCCCTCTGGGCCCCGTCCAGCCGCCCCGGATCACGATCGAGGAGCCGCCCAAGCATCTGGAGCCCGGCGTCTTCAAGTTCCCGATGCCGCCGGACAAAAATGTATAGGAACGGCTGATATTGACAAAAGTAGAAAACTCGACTAGAATAAAGTATGGCAATCAAACTCCCGGAGCGAAAGCCTCCGGCTGTCGAACACGGGTCAAAGCAGGCTCGACAGGCAATCTGCCAAGCCATCCGAGTCCTCCTGACACAGTGGGATCTCAAACCGACTGAGTTTGCTGACCTTCTTCGCCTGCATCACAATACGGTCCGCAAATGGGTGGAAAGCGGAGAGGTCCCTATTGGAAAGCCCCCGTTCTCTCCGAACGAGGAGGCAGTCCTGCATTTGCTCGCGATTCACAGGAGCCTGCACGCGATGTTTACGAATCCCAAAAATCAGCGGGCATGGCTCAATGCCGTCCATCCTGAACTCGGAAAGGCGCCGCTCGAGCTCTTAGCGACTTCGATGGAGGGCCTAATCCTAGTCAGGCAGTATCTGGACTACGTCCGTGGCCGGGGCGCGTGATCGAAGCGTATAGGGTCGTTCAGAACCAGGCCAGGACCTACGCGCTTGAAGCAACAGAGTCCCCTGAACAAGCCGGCTTTTTGGAAGAAGTCCTCGAAGCTTCAAAACCGGAGTTGCTTTATCCTGACTGGCACGTGTTGATCGCGACGCCGTTCCGGTATCCGCTCCCGGTGCCGCCGGCGTATCAAGCGCGCTTCAAGCCGCCTTACTCCCTTCGCAACGTGCTCTACTGCTGCCGCAAAGAGACCACCGCGCTCTTTGAGGCCGGATACCACTTCCTGCGCGAGCGCGTGGGTCGCACGGAAATGGTTCCGGAATCGGGACGGCGCACGATCTTCTCGCTTTCCCTCCTTGAGGAGCCGACGCATGACATCCGAAGCCGCCGCGACATCAAGAAGATAATGGATCGCCTCGCCTATGGGCCTTCCCACCGGTACATCAACTCGCAGCCCAGGGCGCGCATGCTTCTGTACCCGTCTTGCAGGGAACCCGACGGGGGGGATAATTTCGCCTGCTTCGAAATCGAGGCGCTGGGAAAACGGATCGGCGGCAGCCTCGATCTGGATTACTATTTCAGTCCGGAACGCGAGTCCATCGTCTGGTCCGGACAGGGCCTCGAGGTCTTCTGGAAGACGGCCTCATGAAGCTCACTCAGCAGGACGCATGAGGTTCTGGCTGATGAAGTCGGAGCCGGAGACGTTCGCGATCGAGGACCTCCGCAGGAAGAAGGTCTCCGGGTGGGACGGCGTGCGCAACTACGCGGCGCGGAACTTCCTCAGGGAGATGAAGCTCGGCGACCAGGCGCTCTTCTACCACTCGAGCACCAAGGCCCCTGCCATCGTCGGCGTGATGGAGGTCGTGCGCGAGGCCTATCCCGATCCCAGCCAGTTCGACCGCAGATCGGAATACTACGACCGGGGCTCGACCAGGGACGCGCCCCGCTGGTTCCAGGTCGACGTGCGGTTCGTGCGGGCCTTCCCCAGGCCGCTCACGCTCGAGGCGATCAAGCAGGCGCCCGCGCTCAGAGAGATGGTCCTCCTCAAGCGCGGGCGCCTCTCGGTCCAGCCCGTCCGTTCCTCGGAGTGGGCCTACATCCTCAAATCCTGCCTGTAAATTGGTGACACCTTACTTAACTCAGCTGTCGCAAGAGAGATAAGTAAGGTGTCACCATTTTCCTAGAGCTTCTTGCCGCAGTTGTTGCAGAACTTGGCGCCCGCCGCGACGTCCTGGTGGCAGTCGGGGCACTTGCCGGTGGCGGTGATGACCGGCGCGCCGCACTCGGGGCAGAACTTGGACGCCGCCGCGATCTGCGCGCTGCACTTGGCGCAGGCGACGACCTGCTTGGGCGCCTGGGTGCCGATGGCCTGGGCCATCATCTGGCCCATCGTGCCGCCGGCGCCGAAGCCCATCCCCAGGCCCATGCCGGCGCCCATCCCGCCGCCCTCGCTGCCGGCCGCCTTCTCCATGGTGTCGAACGTCCGCTTCATGCGGTAGTTGTCGGCGCCCAGGACGGCGATCTCGGCCTTCTCGGCGAGCATCTTCTTGAGCGAGACGACCGTCGAGTCCTCCTCCGGGACGTCCACGGACTGCAGGAAGAAGTTGACGAGCTCGACCCCGAAGTGGGCGAAGTCGCCCTTCATCTTCTCGTGCAGGGCCGTGGAGAGCTCGTCGAGCTTCGTGGAGATCGTGAGCAGGTCCACCTTCCCTTCC
>JBQTJG010000643.1:0-8958 GCA_052387355.1 Armatimonadota bacterium
ACCAGGACACGGAGAATGTCTTCCCCAAGCTATTGAATCGCATTTTTCAGGAGCCTCCGCCACCTCCCGAAGTCGAGGGCAGGCTGAGACTGGTCATTAGTCGAAAGATTGACGACTTGGAGGCGAATAATGACCAAGTCAAATTGGCGTATATCAACGCCGTCCTGGCTTTGAGGGGGCTACAGGATGAGTTTCGGGCCGACGAAGTCTTAGAAAGTCTACGGGCCATCAATGTATCTATAATCAGTCCTGTTATTGGTGCTCGTTTTGAGCAGCCATGTCCCCCGGGCCGGAATTTCTGCCGATTCGAGATCCAGGTGGAATACACTGTAGTGCTCGACGAAGTCAAGTATCAGCTTGATTCCATCTCATGGGAATACAAAGACACGAACGGACTCCATCGGTTCAGTGTTGATGCATTTAACATCGACCTCGTACAGAACAAGATGCTCATCATCCCCAAATCTCTACTCTGCGGCCTAACGGAAACAATAGAGCTGAGGATCACGGGCGTAGTTGCTGACCGGAACACGGGGACACGTCGCAGTCGCACGGTTTCTCGAAATCTGAATTTCGTTTGCAGAGTCGTTGTACCCGAAGAGCAGGAAGAAGGAGAGGGAGTTGCACAAGAGCAAGAAGGAAAGTCAGAAGTACAACAAGGGGTAGCCGTCGTTCAGCGGCCGTTCTGATATGCCCCTAACGCCATCCGGTCGGTTCCGCGCTGAATCACCGGCCGGTGAGGAGGTGGATCCCTCCGCTGTGATCCACGAGGTACACCTCGCCGTTCTGGTCCTCCCCGAAGGAGCTGATGCGAAGTCCGGTGTCCATCAGTTGGGTCATCGTCCATCTGCCCGACGAGGTCTCGTGCAGAGACCACAATCGCCCGCTGCAATAATCCCCGAACAAGTACCGGCCGGCCAGATCGGGCAGCCGGCTTCCCCGATAGACGTAGCCACCGGTGACCGAACATCCACCGGAGCGGCCGTACTCCGCGATGGGAAGCCGCAACCCCGCCGTGTTGCAGCCTGTCGCCGGCCTGAAGCAGTGCGCGCCCTCCATGATGTTCCAGCCGTAGTTCCCGCCCCGCTCGATCAGGTCGATCTCTTCCCACGCGTTCTGACCCACGTCGGCCAGGAACAGCCGGCCGATTGCGCGGTCGAACGAGAATCGCCAGGGATTCCGCAGCCCGAGGGCCCAGATCTCCGGGCGCGCGCCTGCTCGCCCAACGAACGGGTTGTCCGGAGGGACGCGATACGGCGATCCGCCGTCGACGTCGATACGCAGGAGCTTGCCGAGCAGAGCCTCCATCCGTTGCCCATTGTTGAATGGATCGCCGGCCGAGCCGCCGTCGCCCATGCCGATGTAGAGCATGCCGTCGGGCCCGAAAAGGTTGAGGCCGCCGTTGTGATTTTGGAACGGCTGCGCGATTTCCAGCAGCACCCGCTCGGTGGCACCGGCCACGTCGGCGTTGCCCGGCGAGACATGGTACTCGGCAATCACCGTCTTCAGCCCACCTGTCTCGCTGGTATAGTTCGCGAAGAAGCGGCCGTTGCTGGCATACCTGGGGTGAAAGGCGACACTGAGCAGTCCCATCTCGCCGCCCGAGGTCACGCGCCGGCGGATATCCAGGAATGGAGCGGATAGCAGCCTGCCGTCACGGATGATCCGGACGACGCCAGGCTGTTCGACAACGAAGAGCCGCCCCGACCGATCGCCGGCGTGCGTCACGAACACCGGGTCCGACAGGTCAGTCGCCATCTGCTGGAGCTGCGGTCGAGGACTGCCCGGAGCCCCCCGAACAGCCGTATCCGTGCGACCGTGCCAGGCGAGCACGCCCGCGACAAGCAGAAGGACGATGACTACGATGAAGGACTGGGCTCGCTGCTGCGCCATCTTTCCCCCCCACGGTGCGATGGTTCTCCGATTGTACCCCCGCCGCCGTATAATCAGTTGGGTGTGATGGCGGGCATGCAGACATCCGGTATCTACATGGACTACGCGGCGACCACGCCGGTGGATCCCGGCGTGTTGGCGGCCATGCAGCCGTACTTCACCGACCGCTTCGGGAACGCCGGCAGCGTCCATCAGTTCGGCCAGACGGCCCGCGCGGCAGTTGACGAGGCCAGGGAGGCCGTCGCGCGTCTCATCGGCGCGACGTCGAGGGAGATCGTCTTCACCGCCGGTGCGACCGAGTCGAACAACGCGGCGATCTTTGGCACGGTGCACGCGCTCGATGGCCCCGCCCGGCGCACCCAGGATCGGCACGTCATCACCGCGGTGACGGAGCACCATGCCGTGATCGAGCCGTGCCGCTGGATCGAGAAGCATGGCGTCGCCCTGACGGTCCTCCCCGTCGATGGTCAGGGGCTCGTCGATCCTGACGCGGTCCGGCGCGCGCTCCGACCCGAGACGGTCCTGGTCTCGATCATGCACGGCAACAATGAGATCGGCACGGTGGGACCGATCGCCGAGGTCGGCGCCATCACCCGGGAGCGGGGCGTGCTCTTCCACACCGATGCGACGCAGAGCGCGGGGATCGTGCCGCTCGACGTGCGGGCGCTCGGGGTGGACCTGCTCTCGCTGTCCGCGCACAAACGGTACGGCCCGAAGGGCATCGGCGCGCTCTACGTACGGGGCGGCGTGCAGCTCGAGTCGCTCCTGCATGGCGGTAGTCAGGAGCGGGGCCGGCGGGGCGGCACCGAGAACGTGCCGGCGATCATCGGGTTCGGGGTCGCAGCACGCCTGGCGGTGGAGCGCATGGACGAAGAAGCCTCGCGGATCGCGTCGCTGCGCGATCGGCTCATGGCCGGTCTGCAGGCGATCGATGGCGCCCACCTCAACGGTCATCCGCGGCACCGCCTGCCCGGGATCGTGAGCGTCTCGTTCGCGGACGCCGACAGTGAGTCGCTTCTCCTTGCGCTCGATCTGGAGGGGATTGCCGCGTCCAGCGGATCGGCGTGCACGTCGGGCAGTCTCGAGCCGTCCCATGTCATCATGGCGCTGGGTCTTCCGGATCACCTCGCCGCAGGGACGCTGCGCTTCTCGCTGGGCCGGTGGACGACCGCCGGCGAGATCGATCGCCTGCTCGAGACGTTGCCGCGGCTCCTGGCATCCATCCGGCGGGCCGCGGCGCGCCGTTGACACTCTATGGCGACTTTGGGATGAAGACGCCGCGACGCAGTCAGGATGGGGTTCTGCGCCATCGACGGTGACCGCATTGGTTGACTACCTCCCCGTGCTCGTACACTTCGTGCTCGTCGTTGGTCTCACTGTTGTCCTGCTGACCGCGCACGCATTGCTCGGCGGCAGCCAGCCCTCGCCGCCGAAAGCCGAGCCCTACGAGTCCGGCATCTCGGCGGTCGGCTCGGCCCGAGAGCGGGTTCCGATCCGCTACTATATGATCGCCATGCTGTTCATCTTGTTCGATGTCGAGACCGTCTTCTTGTTTCCGTGGGCGGTCATCTATAGACGGTTGGGCACCTTCGGCCTGCTCGAGATGCTGCTCTTCGTCGGCGTGCTGGGCGTGGGCCTGATCTACGCGTGGAAGCGGGGGGCCCTGGAGTGGCAGTAGCGCCGTCCGCGGGAATCGAGCGCGAGGCCGCTGAGCTCGAGAAGCGGGTCCTGACCACGACGATCGGGCGCATGGTGGCGTGGGCGCGCAAGAGCAGCGTCTGGCCCGCGCAGTTCGGCCTGGCCTGCTGTGCGATCGAGATGATGAGCACCGCGGCGGCGCGATTCGATCTGGCGCGCTTCGGCAGTGAGTTGTTCCGTGCCTCGCCGCGCCAGTCTGATCTCCTGATCGTCTCGGGCCGCGTGTCCCAAAAGATGGCGCCGGTGCTGCGCCACATCTACGATCAGATGCTCGAGCCCAAATGGGTCATCGCCATGGGCGACTGCGCGTCCTGCGGCGGGGTCTTCAACAACTACGCGCTCGTGCAGGGCGTCGACAAGATCGTGCCGGTCGACGTGTACGTCGCCGGGTGCCCGCCGCGGCCCGAGGCGCTGCTGCACGGGTTCATCATGCTGCAGGAGAAGATTGCGCCCGCCGGGGGCCGCCGGTGAGCCGCGCGAGGGAACTTGCCGCGCTGGTGGGGGAGCGTCTCGGCCAGGCCCCTGTCGCCGTCTCCGAGTTTCGGGGCGAGGTGACCGTCGGAGCACCCGCCGAACGCATCATCGACGTCCTGCAAGTCCTACGCGATGCACCGGCTGGCACCCCGATGCTGACCGATCTTACCGCGGTTGACCAGTTTCCGGCCGAGCCGCGCTTCGAGGTCGTGTACCAGCTCACGGGTCACGCGCCGCCGGTGCGGCTGCGCGTGAAGGCGTCGGTCCGCGGAGAAGCGCCGGTGATCGCCAGCGCGACCGCCCTGTGGGCCGGAGCGAACTGGCTGGAACGCGAGGTGTTTGATCTCTTCGGCATCCGGTTCGAGGGACACCCACACCTGACGCGGATCTTGATGCCCGATGACTGGGAGGGTCACCCGCTGCGCAAGGACTTCCCGCTCACGGAGGAACCCGTACAGTTCGTCGGCCACCGGCCGAGGGTCCCGAGCGAGATCATACCCAAGTCGCCGCCGCGGCCGTAGCCCGCGCGGTCGCCTCCGCGCCCGCCCCTTACCCGGCGGATCGTGGCCCGGGGACGCCATACCGCGAGACGACGAGACTGTCATGCGTGAGGAGCGCACCGAAACACTGACGATCAACATGGGTCCTCAGCACCCGGCGACCCACGGGGTGCTGCGGCTCGTCCTCGACCTTGAAGGCGAGGTCATCGTCGGGACGACACCGGTCATCGGGTACCTGCACACCGGATTCGAGAAGGAGATGGAGACCCGCACCTATCATCAGAACATCGTCTTCCCGGCGCGCATCGAATATCTGGCCACGTTCATCGAAGAGACCGCCTACGTCCTCGCCGTCGAGAAGCTGCTCGACGTGACGCCGCCCCCGCGGGCGCAGACCGCCCGGGTCATCCTCTCGGAACTGTCGCGTATCGCCAGCCACCTCGTCTGGCTCGGCACCAGCGCCCTCGACTTGAACGTCACGAGCGCGTTCATCTACTGTTTCCAGGATCGCGAGGCGATCCTCGACATCCTCGAGATGGTCAGCGGTCAGCGGATGATGCATGGCTACGTGAGAATTGGGGGCCTGCAGTGGGACCTGCCTGAGGGGTTTGAGGCGCGCGTGCGCGGGCTGATGGAACGCCTGCCGGGACGAGTCGACGAATACGAGGCGCTGCTCACGGACAACCTGATCTGGCGGAAGCGCACCGAAGGCATCGCCGTGCTGACCCCGCAGGACGCCCTGCAGTATGGGTGCACCGGTCCGATCCTGCGCGGCTCGGGTGTGAACTATGACGTACGCAGGGCCTTTCCATACGGCGGCTACGAGCAGTATGAATTCGACGTGCCCCTGGGCAAGAACGGCGACGCCTTCGATCGGTACCGGATTCGTATGGAGGAGATGCGGCAGAGCCGGCGCATCATCTTGCAGGCGCTCGACCGCCTGCCGGGCGGCGCCTGGATTGTGGACGACCGCAAGATCGCGCTGCCGCCGCGTCCGGAGCTGGTGCGCAGCATGGAGGCGGTCATTCACCAGTTCAAGCTCACAAGCGAGGGGCTGCATCCTCCGGCCGGCGAGGTCGCCGCCGCCGTGGAGTCGCCGCGCGGCGAGAAAGGGTACTACGTGGTAAGCGACGGCAGCAATCGTCCGGCGCGGGTCCGCGTGCGCTCGGCATCGTTCAACAACCTCCAGGCGCTACCGGTCCTGGTCTATCGGGGCTTCATCGCCGACGTCGTGGTCGCCGTCGCCAGCATCGACATCGTGTTGGGGGACGTCGACCGCTGATGGCCCTGGAGCAGCGCGTGACGACCGGGCTCAGTGAGGCCGGGCGTGACGAGATCCGGCGCCTGGCCGGGTTGTACGAGCATCGCCAATCGGCGCTGTTGCCGGCGCTGTTCGTGGCGCAGAAGGAGATCGGTTTTCTCAGTCCCGAGGCCTTGGCCGGGGTCGCCGAGACCCTCGACCTCCCGACCTCAGAGGTCGCCTCCGTCGCCTCGTTCTACAGCCTGCTCTATCTCGAGCCCGTTGGTCGCCATGTCATCCAGATCTGCACGAACCTCTCGTGCATGCTGAATGGGTGTCACGCGGTCGTACGGCGGCTGCAAGAAGCGACCGGGGCCCCGCCGGGCGACACATCCGCCGACGGCCGGTTCACGCTGCGGACGGTCGAGTGTCTGGCCGCGTGCGAGGAGGCGCCGGTCATGATCGTCGACGAGGACCGCTGGCCGCGCCTGAAGCCGCAGGATGTTGAACAGATCCTGGGACAGTACACGTGAAGCCGGGGAGCCGCGGGCATGCCTGAGTCGGTTGTCCTCAAGTGGGCGACCACTGGTGGGATGCAGGACCTCGACGTCTACCACCGCGCCGGGGGCTATGAGGCCGCGCGACGCGTCGCCGCAGAGATGACCCCCAACGAGGTCATCGATATGCTCATCGGCTCGGGGCTGCGCGGGAAGGGCGGGGCGGGCTTCTCGACCGCTCAGAAGTTGGGATTCGTCCCGAAGACGGCGCCGGTGAAGTATGTCGTGGTGAACGCCGACGAGGGCGAACCTGGCACCTTCAAGGACCGGACGCTGATCGAAGGGTGCGCCCATCTGCTCATCGAGGGGATCCTCATCGCGGCCGTGATCATCGGGGCGCGAAAGGCCTACATCTATCTGCGCAAGGAGTTCTATAAAGGTCGCCGGCTGCTGGACTCGGCGATCGAACAGGCACACGCTGCCGGCTTTATCGGCGAGCACATCTTTGGCACCAAGCACTCGGTAGAGATCGTCGTGCACTCGGGCGCCGGCGCCTATATCGCCGGCGAGGAATCGGCGCTGCTCGAATCGCTGGAGGGCCGGCGCGCCCTGCCGCGCCTACGGCCGCCGTTTCCCGCCCAGGCCGGACTCTATCAACAGCCAACGCTGCTTCAGAATGTCGAGACGCTCTGTCACCTTCCCGCGATCGTCACGCTGGGCCCTGAACGCTACAGGGCACTCGGCCCCCCGGCGATCTTTTCGGTCAGCGGCTGCGTCGTGCGTCCCGGCGTCTACGAGGCGCCGCTGGGCGTCACACTGCGGTCGCTGATCTTCGACTACGCGGGAGGGTTGCCGGCGGGCCGGCGCTTCAAGGCCGCGTTCCCCGGCGGCTCGTCCTCCATGATCCTGACCGAGGCCAACCTGGATGCGAAGATGGATTACGACAGTCTGCGTCAGCTCGGGTCGATGCTAGGATCGGCGGCGGTGATCGTGATCGATGACTCCGCCGACATGGTCGAGGTGATCGCCCGCACGGTCGAATTCTACCGTGAGGAGTCGTGCGGCAAATGCACACCCTGCCGGGAGGGGACGATCTGGATCACCCAGGTCTTCGAGCGGATCCTCCACGGTCACGGCCGGACGGAAGATCTGGCGTTGCTCGAGAGCATCGCGCAGGGGATGACCGGGACCTGTTTCTGCCCGCTGGGCGAGAGTGTGCCGCCCAGCCTGGTGGCGTCGCTCAAGCACTTTCGCCATGAGTACGAACGCCGCCTCGCCGCACCCGCTGCCCATGGCCACTGACCCCGCCCTTCAAACGCTCACGCTGACGATCGACGGCCGTCAGATCGTTGTGCCTACGGGCACGACCGTCTATCAGGCGGCCCAATCGGCGGGGATCGAGATCCCCATCTTCTGTTATCACGACCGCATGCCACCACTGGGGGCGTGCCGGATGTGCCTGGTCAAGGTCGAGAAGATGGGCAAGCTGCAGACATCGTGCACGCTGCCGGCCGCTGACAGCATGGTGGTGGACACCGTCAGCCCTGAGGTGAAGGCCGGACAGGAGGCCATCCTTGAATTCTTACTGATAAATCATCCGCTCGATTGCCCGATTTGTGACAAGGGCGGCGAGTGCCCGCTCCAGGATCAGACCTACACGTTCGGACCCGGTCGCAGTCGGTTCATCGAGCCGAAGCGAGACTTCGCCAAGCCGGTGTCGCTCGGGCCCGTGCTGGCCCTTGACCGCGAGCGGTGCATTCTGTGCTGGCGCTGCGTGCGATTCGGCGAGATCATCGCGGGCGACGATGCCCTGAAGGGGTTCGAGCGCGGGTTCACCAGCGAGATCAACACGCCGTTCACCCTGCCTGTCGAGTCGAAGTTCATCGGCAACACGATTGCGATCTGTCCTGTGGGCGCGCTGACAAGCCGGACCTACCGGTTTCGTGCGCGGCCCTGGGACAATCAGCCCGTGCCCTCGACCTGCACCCACTGCGGGCTGGGGTGCGCGATCTGGCTGGACGTGCGCGGAGGGGAGATCCTCCGCACCCGGGCCCGGGAGCACCATGCCGTCAACGACATCTGGCTGTGCGATCTGGGGTTCTTTGGACATGACTACGTCGGGTCGAACGATCGCCTGACCATGCCGTTGGTGCGGCGCAACGACCGGCTCGAAGAAGCCTCCTTGGATGAGGCGCTCGACTTGGTGGTCTCGAGACTGCAGGCGTCCCAGCAGCAGGGACGCGGCCGGGTGGCGTTCCTTGGCGGCCGGCGCCTCTCGAACGAAGAGGCCTTCGTGGCGGCGCGGTTCTTCCGCGAGGTCGTGGGCACGCCGCATCTCGACCATCGGGTCGATGCCTCACCGGCCGGCGCGAGCCTCAAGGCGGCCTGGGGCCTGCGGTCGTCGATCGACGAGATCGCCGCCGGCGACGTCTTCGTGCTGGTCGGTTGTGACATCACGGAAGAATATCCGGTGTTGTGGCTTCGCATGAAGCCGGCGATAGACCGGGGTGCGGCCCTGGTGATCGTGCACGCCAAACGGCTGGAGATCCACCGGTCCGCACGGCACGAACTCCTGTTTCGCTACGATGTCCTCGCCCCGGCGATGGACGCTCTCGCAGAAGCGGTCGAGCGACCAGCCGATCCCGCGACTGTCGCA
>JBQTJG010000644.1:0-4716 GCA_052387355.1 Armatimonadota bacterium
CAGTGCATGCCTGAAGACCGTGACTGCCCGATACCGCCCGTCGCTGCAGCTCCCACAAGGGAACACGCGCGCGACTGGTTGAGCCAGAAGCCGGAGTTCAGATAATCGCGAAAGGGCACGCCCCACCGCATGACCAGCGGTCGGTCGACCCAGCAGTCGTCCGCCGCGTTCCCGCGGCCGAAGCGCTCGAAGTTGAATGGCACGGTGTTGATGATGAACTCGCTCCCCTGCGGGACGTAGGAGCGGGCTTGATCGTAGATGACGAGATCCTCGACGATCACGCCCCATGAGCCATGGATGTGCAGCCCTTCACCCGGACCGCCCCACAGACGCACGCGGCGCAGGTAGGAGCCGCGGGATCCGTCCCCCTGGCCGTGCTGGTGCCAGGCGTAGCGCACCATGGGTATTCGGGTGATCATCGGGCTGAAATTCACGACCGCGAGATCCTCGACATAATGCTTCGCACGGTCCATGAACATGACGTGCGGCCGATGGTTCGGGTCTCCCGCCTCCAGGATGACGTTGCTCGTCAGATTGGCCACCTTGGCAGCCAACCGCTCGGTCCACGCATCACCCCAGGCATCTGTCCAGGGCACACTGAGCACCTCATGCGCCCACCGCAGCGGCGCGTCGATCCGAAACCTCCCAGGCCCGAGCACCGCAAGGATCCGCCGGCGTTCATCCTGCCGGTCTGCATCGGTCACGTCTCCGGATCCCATGAGGTTCGAGGGACCGACCACGAGTTCGTCGCCAACCATCCAGCCCTGTGCATAGGCTGGCTCGACCGTCATCTCAGACGACCCGGCTGGCGCCGTGGTGAGGAGCCATGACCATGTATCACGATAGCGACCGTGGATCCATACCTCCGCGTCGTCGATCGCCCACAGCCCGACATCGGTCGCGAGCGGCACGGTGGTGTCCCCGCCGACGTAGCGCCGCTCATCGAGGAACCAGCGGATCCCGGCTTGCACCAGGACACGGTCCGTAGGCCGGCCATAGTCGAGGACCCCGCGACCCCGGACTATGAGGTTTCCGAAGAGCGACAGGCGTGACGCGGCGGCCCGATGTGCGCGCAGCGTCCCGTCTACAGTAACCGTGCGCGCCTCAGCCGCCAGCGTGTCCACCTCGACGATGCGCCCAGATGGGATGATGACATCGACCGTGCGGTCGGGCACGCGTCCGGTCGGCCATGTGGCGGGATTGCTCCACGCATTGAGGCCGGGCGGCGACGTCGGGGGCGCCGTTGGGGTCGGCGTCGGTGGTGGAGGCGGGGGAGGTGGAGTCGGAGACGGAGTCTGCGTCGGTGCCGCTGTCGGCGTCCGGGTCGGCGTGACCGTCGGCGTGCTGGTAGGTGGTGGGGGAGGCGTCGGCGTGCGCGTCGGGGTCGGCGTCGCTGTCTTCGTCGGTGTCGGCGTGGGTGTTGCTGTGACCGTTGGTTTCGGAGTCGGCCTCGGGGTTGGCGTCGGTGTCGCCGTGACCTTCGGTTTCGTGACGAGATGGCGGGTCCATCCGGGGCGCTCCCGCGCGCCGAGCCACAAGCCCGCGACGAGTCCGAGCAGGACAGCAACAGCAACGGCCCACCAGATCCAGCGGGCCGGTCGAGGGAACGCGTTCATGGACTGGACCTCCCGTTGTGCACCTTACGCAGCAAAAGGAATGAGAGGATCAGTTGGCCGATGAGTGGCAGCGCCATGCCGTAGATGATGCGGCGGTTGAGTTCGAGTTCGCGCTCGGCAGCAGCGAGGCGCGTAAAGCCATCGAGATGCAGGCGGGCACTCTGCACGTCGATGACATCCAGACGGCGCTCCAAGCGGTCGATCTGCCGCTGGAGATCCTCTGGAGCCTGTGCCATGGCTTCTGGAAGACGAAGAGGCGCAAACGAGTCGGCAGCTGACGCCAGCACGATGATGCCGCCTAGCATCACGACCAGCGCGACTGTTGCCAGAGTGCGTTCCAACACGATGCCCTCCTATGGGACGACGTGCTGCGAGTACGAGTCGACGAGCATACCGCCGGTCAACAGCGCGCAGTCCCCGGGGTTCTCCGACTGATCGGCGACTTGTTTGAGCAGGTCCTGGATCAGCGGGTCCACTCACGGTCCCCTCCTAAAAGATCGGAACTACGTTGACATAATCCAAGCGCATGTGCTTGTCGACCGCCTCACCGTTTTGAATGAAGAACCTCGGCGTTGATGCCGCCGATCCTGCTGGATGGGTAGTGTGAGTGGCCACTAGTATGCCGTCGACATACAAACGCGTAGCGGCCTCTCCCGCGTCTACTTCAAGGACGTAGGTGTGAAAGACTAGTGGATCAACGGCAATGTTGTCTGTCGTCTGTATGCTTGCGCTTGTCGTCCGTTGAGTATCGAACCTGATAGTGTTGGCATTTGTCCCTTTGAAGACGAGCGCATGGCCCGTAAGACCTACCGATCCACTCGGTACAGTAAGTCCGCCAAGCCAAGTACCACTGGCCCACGTTCCCCAGGTCTCGATGCGCATGCGAAACTCTGCACGGGTTCGCAGCATTGGCGAGTTGACGTGAATGCCACGCCGGGCATGGATGGCAATGTCCCATCCAGAAGTTGCCCCGGTGTGAATGAGAATTTCATCCGCTTGGGTGTGCCCGATTTCGGGAATGCTTACGTTCGATCGTTCGACAATCCAGAGTTGGGGGTCGGCGTCATCCCCAGGACTGACCTCATACGTAAAGTGATCAATGATGGCTCGTGGAGGATCGGTTGTTAGCGTAATATCGGCGAACGCTGCGCTAGACAAAGGTTGGGCGATCTCCGTGATAGAAACGGCTACGACGTAGACTCGGACTCGCGTTCCTTGTGGCCGCATGTTCGCTGGAAACGGGCCGACCAACGTAACGTAGCGATCAGACCGAGCAGCAAACACAGCGGAGTTGATCAGCAGCGTAGCATCAGTTCCCTCATACAGTGAAGTGTAGACTCTCGCATAGGCAAATTGCCCAGCGTTGACAGACCAGGTTGGTTGGTTCCACACCACCTCTATGAAAGACGACTGATCTCCACCTACATTGACGGTACGCCGCTCTCTCAACGTAACGTTCGTTACCGAATTGGGCGGAGCGGCACCTAATGGCAAGAGGCTCGGAGAGCGGGCTGGAAGGACCAGACCCGTAGAGTCGTAGATCGACGCATTGTACTCGATCGCGGTCACGTGCCGGGTCAGGTCTTCATTCAGCGTGATGGCCACGACGCGGAAAGTCTTGGCCACCTCGGCGGTCAGCCCGAAGGCCCAGATGGAATCTCGTGCGACGGGCGGTCGCGCAAACACGGTGTTCACGCGTACTTCAGCACGTGGGTAGCCCTCCGCCGAATTCGCGAGCACGGTGACCGCCTCAACCGTATTGATCTGCTCCACCGCATCGCTTGAGTGCCGGATCGCCACTGCGTACCCACTCAGTCCCGATGTCGGCAGATCCGCGCGGTCTATCGTGATGACGTGCTTGGAGGCGGCCGTGGCCCATTCGATGTCAAAGACATGCCCGGTGCCGGCACCGGCGACGCGGAGGCGCCAGAAGCGCCGCGTCCCAGGGCCTGCCCAGGTCCGCTCATTCCATCCGGCGGCGGTCGGGGCCCATGCCGTCGACGCGTCGGTCCACACCGCCCCATCCGTCGAGTGCTGCACGTCGTACGTCCCCGTATAGCCGGCGCCGTCCTGATAGATGCGCACACGGGTCAGGTTCTTCTCATTGCCCACGCCGAAATCGAACCGCACCCAGTCACCGACCACGGCGCCGGCGAGGTTCCAGCCCTTCGTGAGCATGTCGCCGTCGATGAGGTTGGCTGCCGAGAACTCGGTCACGCCCTGCGCACTGATCATCGCCGCGGTCGGGGCGACGTCGTCCACCCGCGTGCGCACCACGCGGCCGCTAAAACCCCACTGCGGCACGTTGTGCGAGACCTGGATGAGGTCCCCGACTTCCACCGCCAGGGCCTCGATCGACGTATCGAATTCACAGTAGCGCGAGAGCGCCGAGATGGCGTTCATGTGGTACTTGGCTTCCCGCAGCGCGTGGGAGCGGCGCGTGATGCCGTAGAGCTGGACCTGCTTAATCTTATTGCCGGTAGTCGGGAATCTCACGCTCTCGCGGATGTAGTTGTTGCCCTCATCCAGGAAGAGCACTTCGACCTGGTCGTACTCCTCCGAGAGCGAGACCCACGCGTTCTTGAAGGAGCCTTTGAGGATGTTCGCGTCCGAGAAGATCTGGGAGACACTTCCGGTGTGGTCGACCGTGAGGCGCCACTTCCCATCGCTTTCGACGAGCACCCCGCGGAACATGGACAGCAGCACGTCGATCCAGTCAAATGCTCGGCGTTGCTCGTCGAGCACGATATCCAGCCGATGGCGGATCTCCGAGACCGGATCGCTGACGGTCTGATCGCAGTAGTCCTTCGCCGATTGGAACGCGGAGAGGACCAAGTCGGCATCGGTGATGTACCCGCCGAGCCCATAGCGCGTGTGTGTAAGCAGGTCGATCACGCATTCCACCGGGTTGCGCGAGAAGGTTTCGCCGCTGCTGAGTGCCCCGGCTGTCAGCGTGCGGACCGTCCGCCCGGACACGAGCGCGCTAATACGCGGCGGGTCCCCTGAGAGTTGGTCCGATGCCTGGATCCGGACGCCGAGCAGAGCGATATTCGGGTACGCGTTGGCCGCGTAGTTGATCTCATCGACGCTGTCGTAGCTC
>JBQTJG010000645.1:0-4835 GCA_052387355.1 Armatimonadota bacterium
GGGTTCCCGGACTGGAAGGCAAGTTCTGGATGTGCTATCAGCACCAGGAATGTCCCGGCCATCTGCAACCAGAAGAGCAAGAGCACGAGCCTCACCGCGACCCTGGCAATCAGTCCCGCTCCGACGACGACTTCCCAGACCCCAAGCAACGGGATGAAGACCTCCGGCTTGACCCAATAGACTGTTGCTGCCACCAGGTCGGCCACCGGGCTGCGGCCGATGATCTTCAACGCGCCAAACCAGATGAAGGTGATCGCCAGAGCCACCCGCAAGAGGAGAATCCCATAGTCTCTCATGACGCGGATCATCCTGTGGTCGAGGTGGTTCCATCTCCTGCGCAGGTCCCGTCGCAACTCGAATGCCCTCCTCATTCGTTCGCTGCCTAAGTTCATCTCTCGGTGCGCTGGCCCAAGTAAAAGGCGGCCTTGCAGCCCACGCTGACGGGATAGCAGCCTGTTCGCCCTCAATAGTGCGCGCCCGGTGGCAGAATGATGCGCAGCCCATCAGGGAAGTGCAGGCCGCAAATGGTCCAGAGCGAAGGCGCCTCTATACGCAGGGACGGTCAGCCGGGCTGTGCGGGTGACGCGGACGGGGAAGGCGTAGGCGCGCAGCAAACCCATATGCCCGCCGCGCCGGAAAACATGCTCTACCAGGCGATCGGGTGCACCAAGTGCCTCAATCCTTATCGGAGGGGTAGTCCGCTTCCCGTTGATCATGAATGTCGTATAGAGGCTCTGGATCCCTGTCGTCGGGACCAACCGCTGGCCGTTCAGCGCGATGGCATCAGCCCCCGCGTTCCAGAGGTCATTCACAATCATCGCGAGATCGAAGTTATGCAGGATGACCTCATTAGGGTTTTCGCCGGGGCGAAGCGGACGCCGGCTGTCGTCAAGCTCGATAATCACTCCCGGGCCTTTGAGTTCCGCGAGCCCGGCCAGAACTCGCAGGCTTCTGAGTTGAGCGTCAAGCACGCTCAGTCCTCCCTGTTGTTCGGCTGCTGCCCGCTGGTAGGCTGAAATCCGGCCGCGGATCTCGTGCACTTCTGCCTCTAGAGCGTCTTGCGCTCGCTCCTCCTGTCGCAATCGATAAGCTAGTTCCCCAAGCATTGGGGGCGCGACGCCAAGGTTTGAGCGAATCAACAGGGCAGTGCGAGCCTGCGCCCCTATGCCGATTCCTAGCACCAGGCCGGCAGCCAGCATAGCCATCCGGAACCAGTTCGTCATTCGAATGCCCTGTGGCATCGGCTTTCTCGGCACCTAATCTTCCCGGAGGCCCGCTCTCGAATACAGCAGGGGGACGTGGTCGCTCGAGATAAACAGCCCCTACTCATTGTAGTTTTTCTGGCGAGGGACGGTCAACACTATCCCGGGGGGCGCTTGACGGTTCGAGAGCCGGACACTATCCTGTGTAGTGGAATCACGCCGATCCTCCCTCGGAGGTGCAGCAGATGTTGAGAAACTCGCTGATCCTGACCATTGCCCTGGTTCTCGCTTTCTTGCTGGGGGGCGCTGTCCTGGGACGGACCACAGCGGCCGGCCCCATGATGCAGCCGTCGTCTTCGCCGTCTTCCATGATGGGGCAGATGATAGGGCAGATGATGGGCCAGATGATGGCTCAGATGATGCAGGATCCCCAGGCAATGACGTCCATGATGGAAGCCTGCACCAAGACCATGGCGGATCCGCAGGCCCAGCAGTCGATGCAGCAAATGATGCGAAGCCCGCAGATGCAACAGATGATGCAGGACATGTCGCGACAGAGGCCGCAGCGGTAGGGTGATCATGGAGAACGCGCCGTGCGCAAACAAAAGCTGATTGCCAGTTTTCGCTTGAGCGGCCGGCGGCTGAGCCGGGTCCTGGGAGATCTCGAGGCCGACGTCATGAAGGTTCTCTGGCGCCGGAGTCCTTCGTCGATCCGCGAGGTCTGGGACGAGATCAAGTCTAAGCGGCCGATCGCCTTCAATACCGTAATGACCGTCATGAACCGCCTCGTGGACAAAGGGCTGCTCCGCAGGGAGGACCGCCGGGGCAGCTATCGGTACACTCCTCGCGTGAGTCAGGAGGTCTTCCTGGCGCGCGTGTCGCATGACGTCGCCGAAACCCTCATCCATGAGTTCGGCGAGATTGCCGTCGCCCAATTCCTTGAGGTGCTTCAAGAGGTCGATCCCGAGAAGCTCGTTGCCCTGGAACGGCTGATTCGTGAGCGGCGTCGGGACCAGTCATGATGCCATGACAGACCGCCGGTTGAGGATCGCGCCCGGCCTTCTTCTTCTCCTGCTCGGAACGGCGATGCTCCTTCGGTAGCGGGGTCCGGCAGGCACGTGCACCGCCCGGGAGGGAGCTGGTGCAGACTGTGAGGCTCGTCATTGCACTCGCCGGACTCGCGGGGCTGCCCCTCGGCATACGTCATTGACCTCCGATCCTCTCCAAGTAGGCTGGCTCATCCCATTCCTCGCGGGTGCGGTGTCCTTTCTCTCGCCGTGCGTGCTACCGCTCATTCCCGGATACCTCTCCTACATCTCCGGGGTCTCCATGGCAGGGACGCCGGACGCAGGCCCGGTCCAGACCGGCCGCGTGCTGGGCCGGTCGCTGCTCTTTGTCCTGGGATTCGCCCTCGTGTTCGTGGCGTTGGGCGCCTCGGCTTCCGCGATCGGCGCCGTGCTTATCGAATATCGGCCTGTGCTGAACAGGGTCGCCGGCATGTTCATCATCGTCATGGGTCTTCAACTGCTGGGGGTTCTCCGGTTTGGGCCGCTTGCCACCGAACGCCGCTTTCACGTAGATCCCGGGTCACGCGGGGGTCTGAGTACGATCCTGCTGGGCGGGGCCTTTGCGTTTGCCTGGACGCCCTGCATCGGGCCGATCCTGGCGTCCGTACTCGTGTACGCCGGGTCGGTTGGCACTGTCAAGACCGGCGCGCTGCTGCTGCTGGCCTACGCGCTTGGGCTGGGGCTGCCGTTCGTCTTGGCAGGGCTTATCTTCACCCGGGGGATGGGCGCCCTGCGCTGGCTGCGCAGGTTCTCGGGTCCTATCGAAGCCACAAGTGGCATGGTACTCGTCGTGGTGGGCGCCCCGCTTCTGGCCAACAAGATGTTCTACGTTAGCATCTGGGCCCAAAGGATTTTCATCCGGTTCGGCCTGGATTTGTGGCGCTTCTTCTAACTCGCATCTGGAGGAATGGCTATGAAGCTTGATCGGAAGTGGCTCTTGCTTGGCTGCGCCCTCGCCGGCGCCGCCGCAGCGCTCGCGCTGGGAGTGCCCCTGGGAACGCTGCTCGTGGTCGCTGCGCTGCTGGCCTGCCCCGCGGCAATGTTCCTGGGCATGCGCGGGATGCAGGCGGGCTCCGGCGGTGCCATGGCATGCCACCCCGAATCTCAAGAGACACGGCGCGATGCTGCCCACCCGACGGCAACGTCAGCGGCGGCGTTGCCCGATTCGTCTGATCCGGTGGAGGCCAGCCGGAACAGTTAGTCGCCGCATGCCGTGGCAAAAGAAAGCCGTCCTGGCCAGCCTGGCCGTTGTTGCTGGCGGCGTCATCCGTCGGCAGGATGCTCGGAGCGTGCTCCGCGTTCGGTCGATGTCAGGCCGGGCATTTGAGCCTCCTGCTGCACTGCATACGTGGTTGACCGTCAGCCCAACTGGGAACTAGACTTTCTGGTAGCGAGGCCGGCATCGGGTGTCCAGTATCGGAGGGATTCAGTGCCTCCAGGAAGCGGAGCGTACAGACATCAGGCGCGTCGAGCGTTTCTCCTTGCGGTAGCCGCGCCCGGCTCCGTATTAGGTGTTGCGCTCTTCTCGATTCTGGCCGGGATAAACCCTTTGAGAGAGGTCTCGGCCGACATTGCCCATCTCTGCCTTCGGCTCTGGGGAGGCTTGCCCACTCTTCTCCGGTTCGCGCTGGGAGTCTCCGCGGCCACCGGAGTCATCGCAGGGGGTCTGTGGATTCTGGCCGCCGACAGACGGCGGCGAATCACGGCACTCGTTCTGCACTCGCTGCAGGATAGACCAGTGCCTCCCCCGTCGAGGATTCATGCGCTGCTCGAGAAGTATGCACTTGCCGACCGGGTAAGCGTGTTCGAGAATCATCGTCCAATCGCGCTGACGGCAGGGCTCGTGACGCCGCGCATCTTGGTCTCTACCGGCCTGATCGGCGCGCTGCAGGACGACGAGATCGAGGCGGTCCTTCTCCATGAGCAAAGCCACCTGGCTAATAGGGACCCTCTCTACATGCTTATCGCGGGGGGACTGGCTGCGGCTTTCGTCTTCTTGCCGGTGGTGGAGGCCCTGGCGCAGCGGCATCGCGCGGCGCTTGAACTGGCGGCGGACGAGTATGTCATCTTGAGACAAGGCGGAGCGGTGAGCCTGGCCTCGGCAATCGTCAAGGTGCTGCGGACCGCCCCCTCGACGCTCGAAACCATTGCCTTCACAGGGATAGCCGAATTGAGGCTTTCTCGATTGCTTGGTCGGACTGTCGATCTCCCGGCGGCCTCTGGACAATCCGCCCTCTTGAGCGTTGTTGCGATTCTGACCCTCGTCACCCCGGCAGCCGCCGTCTACGGTGTGGCAAGCGTCATCAATCATCTTGCGCTGGTTTCCCAGTGCGCCGTCTGAGTGCAGTGAAGCTCCGGCATCAATCGCCGAACCCCCAGTTCCCACGCGGGTTCCGGCCTTCGGCCTGTTCTCGGAGAGGGTAGCAGGAGGGTAGCCGATATTCATGGCGTCTTCTTGCCGGAGAAACCAGCGAGGAATGCCGCGAGCAGTCGCCGCGCATACTCCGGAGCGATCCCGCGCGCTTCACCAACCAAACGCAAAGGCCCATCGGCATCTGACTCCTGG
>JBQTJG010000646.1:0-2128 GCA_052387355.1 Armatimonadota bacterium
GGCGATCTTCTTCCCGATCTTTGTCGGCATCGTGATCGGCGACGTGGCCTATGGCGCACTCCTCTTCCTCTTCGGCTGGTGGATGCGCGGCAAGGCCCGTCGCGGCGAGACATGGGACATCTCATTCCTCGGAATCAACATGGGAATGCGCATCGCGCCAGCTTCTCTGGCCGATGTGTCCTGGATCGTCCGGATCCTGGCGATGTGGACGATGCTGTTTGGGGTGCTCTATCTCGAATTCTTCGGGAATCTCGTCGAGCATCACCTCGGGTGGCACCCAATTTTCAACCGTGTCGAGCTGACCACCGCCTTCTTCGGCCTGACCGTGGCCCTGGGGGTGACGCAGGTGATGCTGGGCTATCTGCTCCATCTTGTACAGGCGGTGCGTCACCGCCACACCGTCGGTGTGCTCGAATCGCTCGCGTTGATGTGCGGCGTCGCGGGGCTGCTTGCGGTGCTCGGAGCAATGGGGAACCAGCTTCCCCAGAGTCTCTTCACGCCGGGTGTCGTCCTGCTGGCGGCGTTCCTGGTCTTCTTCTTGCTCGGCTTCACGCTGAATCGGATGGCGGCGATGTGGCTGCTCGAGGCGATCTCCGGGATGGGCAATGTGCTTTCCTACGCGCGGCTGTTCGGTGTCGGCCTGGCGGCGGCGGTGCTGGCCAACGTCGCCAATGAGTTAGGCGGCAGGGCCGGTCCGGTATGGGTCGGCATCCTTGTCGGTATCTTCATCCAGATTCTCTTCTTTGCGTTCACGTTCGCGGGCCACGTGATCCAGCCCGCCCGTCTGAACTGGGTCGAGTTTCTCACCAAACTGAAGTACCACGACGAAACCGGCAACTCGTACCAGCCGCTCCAGAAAACAGGAGGTGACTAGCTTGAAGAAGGTCTTGTTCGTGTTTGGCATCTTGACGGTGGCCGTGCTGGCGACCGCATCGGTCGCGCTCGCGGCAGAGGCGACCCCCGAGGGAGGCAGGCAACTCTCGATAGCCCACGGCTTGCTGGGTCTCGCCGCGGCCATTGCCGTTGCGGGCGGGGCGATCGGAACCGCATGGGCGCAGTCGCGCATCGGCGCGGCGGCGGCGGGCGCCATTGCCGAGCGTCCCGAGATCGGCGGCCAGATGTTGATCTTCCTGGTTCTGCCGGAAACGCTGATCATCTTCGGCTTCCTCGTCGCGTTCTTCATCGTCGGGAAGATCTAAGGCTCTGGGCCAGTGGCGGCGAGTTCCGAACTGATTACGCTGCTCGAACGCGAGGCCGCGGCCGAGCGCGAGCAGGTGCTGGCCGAGGCACGCACGCAGGCCGAGGCGGTTCGGGCCGACGCCCGGCGTGAGGCTGATGAACTGCTCGTCGGCACGCGCTCGCGGCTTGAGGCCGAGGCCAGGGCCGCGCTGGTGAAGGCCCAGAGCACCGCGCACCTGCGGGCGTCCTCGAGGGTTCTGCAGGTGAAGGAAGAGGAGATCGCCCGTGTGTTCAGCGCGGCCGAATCCGAACTGGCCCGGCTGGCCAGTGACGGCCAGCGCTACCCTGACGCGCTGCGGTCGTTCGTCGAGGAAGCCCTTCAAGGAGTCTCCGGCGCGGCCGTGGTCACGGTCAATCCGACCGATCAGGCCCTTGTGGCGGACCTGGTCCGCCAGCGGGGAGGGGACGTCACGGTGCGGTCTGACCCGGCGGTGCACGGTGGTGTGCATGTCGCCTCTCCCGATGGGCGTTTCATGGTGACGAACACGCTGACCTCACGGTTGGAGCGCGCCCGGCCGGCGCTGGCAGCCGAGGTGGCCAAGGCCCTGTGGGAGTGACCGCGTCCGCGCATGCCTGATTTTCCGTATATCAACGCCCGGGTACGCGCGATGCGCAGCCGCCTGCTCTCAGCGGCGCAACTGGAGGACCTGCTGGCCACTCCGACGCTGGCCGCGTTTCTCCAGGCGCTGGCCTCGACGCCCTACGGCGGCGACCTGCAAGAGGCGCTGGTGCGATACGAAGGCCTGCGGGCGGTCGACGAGGCCCTGACCCGGAACTTCCAACATGCCACGCAGAAGATTTTGAAGTTCGCTGACGGCCGGCCGCGCGAGCTCATCGAGGTCGTCCTGCTGCGGTGGGACCTGGAGAACCTGCGCGCGATCGTGCGAGG
>JBQTJG010000647.1:0-3788 GCA_052387355.1 Armatimonadota bacterium
TCTTCTCGATCAGAAACCTCACCTGGCAATCTCCACCGTCTCCTCCTCCGCGAGAAAGGCGGCGTACCGCAGAGCCTCATTGATGTCCGCGTCTTCGAGGTAAGGATACGCCTTGAGAATCGCCTCACGCGTTTCGCCAGATGCCAGCGGCCCAAGCAGACGAGATACCGGGAATCGGAGGCCCCGAATGCAAGGCTTGCCAGTGCAGACGTTGGGATCTAGCGTGATACGCTCAAACTTCATAGTCCGGTCACCACCCTGATATGGCGGATCGTCTCGGCCTCAGCGCCCCTGCCCCACCTTCTGGCTGAACTGTGCGGCCTTGCCTTCGCTCGCCAGCGTCGGCGCAATGATGATCTCCGCCCGGTGCATGTCGCGGATGGTCGCGGCCCCGCACATCCCCATCGCAGTGCGCAGCGCCTCGGCCAGGTTGTGCGAACCGTCGTCGACACCCGCGGGACCGAGCAGGATCTGCTGCAGCGTCCCGGTCGTGCCGACGCGGATCCGCGTCCCGCGAGGCAGGGCGGCGTGTGGGGTGGCCATCCCCCAGTGGAAGCCGAGGCCGGGGGCTTCCTCGGCTCGGGCGAGCGCCGAGCCCAACATAACCGCGTCGGCGCCGCACGCAATGGCCCGCGCGACGTCGCCGCCAACCGCGATGCCGCCATCGGCGACGATCGGCACGTACCGACCGCTGCGGCGCAGGCAGTCGTCGCGGGCCGCAGCCACATCACAGATGGCCGTCGCCTGGGGCACCCCGATCCCCAGCACGCGCCGGCTCGTGCACGCAGCCCCGGGTCCGACGCCCACGAAGATAGCCGCCACGCCGGCCTCGAGCAGACCCGTCGCGGCTTCGTATCCGACGCAGTTGCCCGCCATGACGGGGGTGCGCAGATGACCTGTCAGATCGCGCAGGGAGATCGCACGGCCGCGCGACGACCTATGCTGCTCGGTGACGACAGTGGACTGGACGAGCAGCAGATCCGCACCGGCCTCTTCAACCAGCGGCGCGAGACGCGCCGCCGACACCGGGGTCATCGACACACAGCAGACCGCGCCCGCGGCCTTGATCGCACGGACGCGCGACGTGACCAGACCCTCGTCGATCGGCGCCCGGTAGAGCCGCTGCAGCAGTCCGATCACCTCGTCTGGCGCGGCCGAGGCGATCGCGGCCAGCGGCTCGGTGGGATCCGCGTAGCGGGTCTGCAGACCTTCGAGGTTCAACACGGCCAGGCCGCCGAGCGCAGAGATGATACCGGCGGTACGGACGTCGACGACACTGTCCATGGCGGACGCGACCACGGGAAGCCGGAAGCTATGTCCGCCGACCTGCCAGGAGAGATCGACGTCTTCTGGATCGAGGGTCGCCGCAGCCGGGACGAGGGCGATCTCGTCGAGGCTATAGGTCCGCCTGATCGGCCTGCCCAACCCCAACAGCTCGCCGGCCCTATCAAGGTCCACAGCCCGATCAATGTCGCGCGTCGGCGTCCGCATCGTCATCGACGATCACCTCCCTGGGTTCAGGTCCCATACAATTCGGGCTTGAGGACGGCGATATACGGCAGGTTGCGGTACCGGCCCGCGTAGTCGAGGCCGTAACCGATCACGAACTTGTCGGGAATCTCAAACCCCTTGAAGTCGATCGCCACCTCGCGGCGCCGGCGCGGCCGCTTGTCGAGCAGCGCGCACACGCGCAGTGACGCCGGATAGCGCGCTTTCAACGTTTCGAGGAGGTAATCCATCGTCAGGCCTGTGTCGATGATGTCATCCACGATGAGCACATGCCGGCCTTCGATGCTCTGGTCGAGGTCCTTGAGGATACGGACGATCCCACTGCTCTCGGTGCCGGCGCCGTATGACGCCGTCGCCATGAAGTCGACCTGACACGGGATCGAGATTGCGCGGAGGAGGTCGGCCAGAAACACGAAGGCCCCCGTCAGGATGCCGACCAGCAGGGGGTCTTTGTCGTTGTAGTCGACGGCGATGCGCCGCCCGAGCTCCCGGATTCGGTCCTGAAGGACCTCCTCCGGGATGAGGACTTCTTCGACGTCATCCACCAGCCCCAAGGGCTGTCTCCTTGCGGGGGTTTTTCGCATTATAGATCGACGACCGGGAAGCCGTCAATCCGAATATTTGTGGCCCTGCCAAGGGAATCGTACGGTTATCCTGACCCCGCGCGGTGTGCGGCCTCGGCGACAGCGGCGGAGATCTCCGCAGCCACCGCCTGCGCAGCAGCCAGTGGGTCGGTCGCCCCGATGATCGGCCGGCCCACGACCAGGTAGTTCGATCCGGCGCGCACAGCCGAGCGAGGCGTGGCGGCGCGCGCCTGGTCGTGCACCGCAGCCCCGGCGGGTCGAATGCCAGGGGTGAGGACGTCGAAATCGGCTCCACACTGTGCCTTGATACGCGCGCACTCACGCGCCGAGGAGGTGACACCGTGGAGACCGGCCGCCCGGGCGCTCACTGCTGCGCGGAGCACGCTGGCGCCCACTTGTCCGGCGTCGCTGGTCAGCCGCGTCACGCCCAGCACGCGCAGTGGCGCACCAGAGCGCCGGGCCGCCTCGGCCGCCGCTTCCATCACGGCGGGCCCACCGGCACAATGCACGGTGACCAACGCGACCCCAAGACCGGCTGCCGCCGTGACGCCTCCGGCCACGGTCTGAGGGATGTCATGAAACTTCAAGTCGAGAAACACCCGCCCGCCGGCGGACTGAACCATCCGCACGGCCTCGGGGCCGGCGGCAGTGAACAGGGTCGATCCAACCTTGAACCAGGACGTGACGGGGCGAACGACATCCATGATCTGTTGCGCGGCTGAAAGAGTGACAAGATCAAGGGCCACGATCAGCGCGGGGGATTCAGCCAACGGTGCTAGCGGCCCGCCTTCCGCACGATCGTCCACTTGTTCCCATCGTACTTGACCAGGTCTCCGATGTTCACGTCTCGGTAGAACTCGTAGGGCACCCCGTGCTCGATGTGATTGATGACGATCATGTAGGGAATGGTTTCCCAGTTGCGCTGCCGCTTCTCGTCAACCCATCCAATCACCTGAGGCGGCGCCGGGCCGTCGTCTCCGCTGGACGCTCCCGGCCTTCCCCCACACGACGGGAGGATCTGCGCTACCGAGAGCAGCGCAATCACCGCCAATACCTTCATCATGGTTGATCACCTCCATCGTCACACACGATGCCAGTCCCATTCTAACACCAAGACGCCCGGTTCTGGACGCGCCAAGCGGCGAGGAAATCGCTTGTAAAAAAAGCCGCTCCCCGGGGAAGTTAACCTCCCCGGGGAGCGAGAGAAGGAGCTGCCGGCTCTTACCAGTTGTACAGCAGCTCTGCGCGGTAGAAGTGGTCGATGTCGCCGCCGGCAGCAAAGCCGGGACAGCCGACGCCACCGGTCGTGCCACACGCGGTCTTGAAGTAGTTGAGCGCAACGGTCGTGTTCGTCGCGACCCGATGCGTGAAGCGCAGCCACCACTCATTGTAGTTCTGACCGGTGGAAATTCGGGTGCCGCCCTGGTACAGGATCCACGCAGCGGTACGCGGGCTGAACGTGAGGTTCAACCGGCCATAGAAGCCGCGCATGTCCCAGGTGTGGTACTGCCCGGTAAAGGTCGTTCCGTAGGTGTGCGTCGGGGGAGCCCAGAACCCTGCGATTCCAGCCGGATTCGGATTGCCCCCGTAGTTCTCATACGCGAAGTCGAGGTTGGCACCCCACATGGTGATGCCCATCACACGGCCCAGATCGAGATTGCCTCCCACCCGCCATGCGGAGACGCTGGCCAGGGA
>JBQTJG010000648.1:0-2250 GCA_052387355.1 Armatimonadota bacterium
GCCAAGATGCTCGGGCTGCCGGGCGAACAGCGCCTGATGGGACGCGGCGTGTCGACCTGCGCCACCTGTGACGGCTTCTTCTTTCGAAACCGCGACGTCATCGTCGCCGGCGGCGGCGACACGGCGATGGAGGAGGCGCTCTACCTGGGGAACCTGGCGAAGTCGGTAACGGTCGTGCACCGGCGCGATGCGTTGCGCGCGAGCAGGATCATGCAGCAACGCGCGTTCGCACATCCCAAGATCAGCTTCATCTGGGACACCGTGATCGAGGACATCATGGGAAACGGGGTCGTGGATCGGGTCCGCCTGCAGAACCTCAAGACCCAGGAGCGCTTGGAGCGCCCGGTCGACGGCGTCTTTGTCGCCATCGGCCACCAGCCGAACACCGCGATCTTCAAGGAGCAGCTCGAGCTTGACGATCTCGGGTACATCGTGCTCCGCGAGCGGTCGCTGACGAGCATCGAGGGCGTCTTTGCCGCCGGTGATGCCCACGATCATACATACCGGCAAGCGGTCACAGCCGCGGGCTTCGGATGTGTAGCCGCGATGGACGCCGAGCGCTGGCTGCAGGGCCAGGAACCGTAACGCCCGCCGGGGCCACGCGACGGGCGGGCGGTCGAGACACCGTCTAACCTGGACTAGCGGACCTGCGTCTGCAGCGCCCCGTCGAGCCGGCGCTTCAGTTCTCCCTTGGGCATGTACCCTACGATGCGCTCGATCATCTCGCCGCCCCTGAACACCCCCAGGGTGGGAATGCTCATGATATTGTATCGCATCGCCAAGTTCTGGTTGTCGTCCACGTCGATCTTCGTGACCTTGAGCCGGCCGGCGTACTCGGTCGCCAGTTCCTCGACGATGGGCGCGACCATCCGGCACGGGCCGCACCATTCCGCCCAGAAGTCCACCAGAACGGGAACGTCGGACTTCAACACCTCTCCGTCAAACGACTGCTCAGTTACTGCGAGCGGCTTCGCCATTCCCTGTCCTCCTCGAGGAAAGCACCCGTCATCGCGCCTGGCGAACTCGGTAAACGTTTCCCAGACTAGAGTATTCCCCGTACAGGCGTCAACCACCGCTCTGCGCGGCAGGCTCGTCGGGTGATGGCGACTCTTTCACCCACGCTCCGTGAGGCGACATCACCGGGGGCGGTCCCGCGTTGAGGGCGGGTGGACGCTCCCTCCCGGGGTCCGTATGATGGGGGCGGAGGTTGCCATGCGAGGCGCACTACGACTCGGCCGAATCCTGGGAATCCCCGTTGCCCTCAACTACACCTGGTTCATCGCCATTGCGCTGATCGCCTGGTCGCTCGCCAGCTCGTACTATCCCGGACGCGCTCCCGGATTCGATGAAAACACCTACTGGACGATGGGGCTGGCCTCGGCCGTGCTGCTGTTCGTCTCGGTGCTCGTCCACGAGTTTGGCCACGCCCTGACCGCCCGCCGGTTCAACATCCGGACGCGGGCCATCGTCCTGTTTCTGTTCGGGGGCGTCGCGCAGATCGCCGACGAGCCGCCAACGCCGCGGGCTGAGTTTGTGGTGGCGATGGCCGGCCCGCTCACGAGCCTGGGTCTGGCCGCAGCGTGCTACCTGATCTTGCCCGTCATCGGCGCCCGGGCGCTCGGCAGCATTGTCCAGTACCTGGCCACCGTGAATCTCATGCTTGGCCTTTTCAACCTCGTGCCCGGCTTCCCCCTCGACGGCGGCCGCGTCCTGCGGGCGGTGTTGTGGCGCTGGTCAGGCAGCCTCCAGCGTGCGACCCGCGCCGCGGCCCGGACCGGCCAGCTCGTCGCCATGTTGTTTATCGGCGGCGGCCTGTTGCTGCTGTTCCGGGGCAACATCGTCACAGGCGTCTGGCTGATCCTCATTGGCTGGTTTCTCGATACAGGCGCGCAGTCGTCCTACCAGCAGGTCATCGTACGCCATGGCCTGGGAGAGGTCCGGGTCGGCGAGATCATGTCGCGCGGCCTGCACACCATCGAGCCCAACCTGACCCTCGAGCGCGCGATCGCGGAATACTTCCTGCCACACAAGCACGGCGGGTTTCCCGTCGTCTTCGGGGACCACCTGATCGGGATTGTCACCCTCCAGGACGTCACCGCGGTGCCTAACGACCAGCGCCCCACGGTCACCATCCGCGAGATCATGACGCCGCGGGATCGGCTCAAGACTGTGTCGGTGAGCGATTCGGCCTATGCGGCCTTCGCCAGGATGTCCCAGGACGGCGTCGGCCGGCTGCTTGTGCTGGATGAA
>JBQTJG010000649.1:0-10288 GCA_052387355.1 Armatimonadota bacterium
ACGAGGGACGCCACGATGAGCGTGGTGGAGACGGCCGCGACCACGGGATCGATATCGGAGACGAGGAGCTGGAAGAGCCGCATCGGCAGCGTCTCCTGCCGCTGGCCGGCGACGAAGATCGACAGCGCCAGGTTGTCAAAGGACTCGATGAAGGCGAACCCGGCCCCGACGGCCAGCCCGGGAGCGAGCAGGGGCAGCGTCACGTGGCGCAGCGTCTGGAGCGGGCCCGCGCCGAGGTTCGACGCGGCTTCCTCGAGCACGGGATCCACCTGGACGAGCGCCGCGGCGCTGGTCCGCGCGACATAGGGGAAGGTGATCAGGATGTGGCTGACCACGAGCGTGGTCAGTGAGAGCCGGATATGCAGGAAGCCGAAGAAGAAGAGCAGCGCAATCCCGAGCACGATCGACGGCAGCATGAGCGGCGCGAGCGTGAACGCGAGCAGCGCGTCGCGACCGCGGAACCGTCCCCTGACGAGCGGAAAGGCGGTGAGCACGCCAAGCACCAGGGCGCCGGCGGTTGCCAGCGTCGCCACGATGAAGCTCGTGCGCGCGGCCCGCAGGATCTCGTCGCTGGCGGCCAGCCTGGCGTACCACCGCAAGGAGAAGCCCGCCGGCGGGAAGCTCAGATATGCCGTGCTCGTGAAGGACGCCAGCACGACCACGACCGTGGGGAGCAGCAGCAGCACACCGGTCAGGATGGCGACGGCGACGAGCAGGCCGCTTGTCACACGGTCGCCGAACAGGCGCACGCGCTCGACTCTCATCGATCCGCCCATCCCATCCCCAGGGCGCGCACCGCCGTCGAGTAGCCCCAGACGACGACCACCGATGTCGCAAACAGCACAAAGGAGATCGCCGAGAGCACCCCCCAGTCGAGCGACTGTTGGGTCTGCTGATAGATCAGGGTGGGGAGAATGAGGAAATTCCCTCCCCCGACCAGGGCGGGTGTGGTGAACGAGGCAAAGGCCAGCACGAAGACGAGCGCCGATCCAGCCAGGATCCCCGGCAGACTCAGCGGCAGGATGACATGCCGGACGGCCTGAGCGCGGGAGGCGCCCAGGCCGAGGGCCGCATCATACAACGCGGGATTCTGCCGCGCCAGCACGCTGATGATAGGCAGCACCATAAACGGCAGCATCACCTGAGTCAGCGCGATGATGACCCCCTGCATCGTGAAGAGCACACGCAGCGGCGTGTCGATGAGGCCTGTCCACAGCAGCACGTCATTCAGCAGGCCCCGCCGGCCGAGGATCACCAGCCATCCATACGAGCGGACCACCGTTCCGGTCAAGATCGGTGAGATGACCAGCACCAGCAAGAGCGTCTGCCATCCAGGGCGCGCGCGTGTGAACACATAGGCAAAAGGGAACCCGAGAATCAGGCAGGCGAGGGTGACCCCCGCCGCCATCTCCACTGTGCGGAGCGTCACCCTCTGGTAGAACGGATCGGTCACATATCGCAGGTAGGGACCGAAGTCCGGCCGCTGCCACACAATTGTGGTCCCTTGTACAGGAAGCACGCCGATCGCGGCCAGGAAGACGAGCGGCAGCACAAACAGCCCGACCAGAAAGAGCAGCGCGGGCGCCAGCAGAACGGGCGACCGTCCGAGCACGTCAGCGACCCAACTCCCGGTTGAAGCGATCGGTCCAGGCCTGCCGGTTTCGGTTGACGGCCGTCCAGTCCAGCGACAGCAACTGCTCCACCTCTTCGGGCCGAGTGGGCAGATAGCGCCGCATCGCGGCCGGCAGGTTGACGCCGCTGTTGGTGGGACCGAAGAAGTACGGTGAGATCGCGGCCTTGAGCTGGTAGTCCCGGCCGATCGCCTCGTTGATGAACTGCGCGGCGAGCCCAGGATTCCGCGTGTTCGCCACTATGTTCATCACCGACATCACGACGATCGCGCCCTCCTTGGGCACGACCCAGTCCACGGGCAGCCCCTTCTCGCGCAGGGTCAGGATCGTGTTGTTCCAGAGCGGCGCGATCGCCACCTCATCCCGCTCGAACAGCGCGGCCAGCGCGCCCGGGCGCGGCGCCACTGCGGACACGCTGCCCATGAGCGTCTTGAACGCCTGGAAACCCGGCTCGATGTTCGCCTCGCCGCCGCCGTTCATCCGGGCCAGCATTACCAGGAAGGCGACGCCGAGCGAGCTGTTGAGATTGACCACGCCCACCTGACCCTTGTACTCGGCCTTGAACAGGTCGCGCCAGGAGGTCGGCGGCGTTCGCACCTTCCTCGTGTTGTACGCGAGGCCCACCACGGAGTAGGCTTGGGGGACGCCAAACCCCTGCGTGACCCTGCGGTACGCGGGGTAGACCTGCGCCAGGTTGGGAACAGCCTTCTCGTCCAATCGCTGCACCAGACCATCGGCGACGGCCTGCAGGTGGGGACCCTCGTCGAGCACGATCACGTCGAAGGGCGGATTGGCTGGCGAGGCCTTGATCTTCGCCAGCACCTCCAGTGAGAGTGACGGCACCAGCGTCACGCGCGCGCCGGTCCGGCGTTCGAACGGATCGGCGAGAAACCAGCGGAACGGCTCATCGAGCTGCCCGCCGTAGCTGGACATGACGATCTCGGGGACGGGCGCCGCCCCCAGGGGTGACGGACCCGTCATTGCCGCACCAAGCACGACCGCCAGGCACACGACGAAGAACCGCTTCATTCCCCCACCTCCTCGGACTCCCGGCTCTGCAGCCGGGGCATCAATGCCCTACCGGTATTTCCTCGACACGGTGTAGCGCGCGCTGTCGCGCAGATGGCTCCGGCGATCGGGATCGAGTCCTTTGACCCGTGCCAGCCAGTAGGCCAGCCACTGCAAGGGCACGGCGCCGGGCAGCACCGCACACCACGGCTCGACCTGCGCAACAGAGAAATGACTGGCGCCGGATGGCGCCGGACCGGGACCGACGAAAGCGACCGGGATCCCCAGTTCCCGCAGGTGCGCGACGGCGGCCTGGCTCCGAGCCTGCGAGGCAGCATCGTGGGCGATCAGCACCACCGGATGGTCGCCGCGGATGACCCAATGGTGCTCGTGGAAGAACTCCTCCGTTTCATGGGCGACCGCGACGACATCGGCCACCTCGATCATTTTGGCTGCGCCGTACTGGGCTGTCGCCGCGTGACCGTCCATGCCGAGGATGTACCACACAGGCGCCGCCCCCAATGGCGCGACCCACTCGCGGGCAGCGGTCTCAGTGCCCAGGGCCAACTCCAGCGCTCCCACCGCTGATTCGAGAGCCGGCATCTGTGTCATGTGGTCCTCCAGCAGGAGCGCAATCATCAGCAGCGTCAGGACACAGGCCGTGTACGTCACGGTCCCTGCTAAGAAGGGCGCAGGCTCGGCGATGTTGAGAAGGATCACCTCGTGCGCTGTCTTCGTCAGCGGGCTGTCGGGGGTGTTCGTGATGGCCAGGACGCGCGCCCGCCGATCCCGCGCGACTTCCGCGGCGGCAATCGACCTGCCGACACCTCCCGAGATCGAGAGGACGATGACGAGCGCGCGCTCGTCCAGATCCACTGGCGGATACGCGGCCATTTCCTGCGCGAGCAGCGGCGCATAGGGGCGGGGTGTCCACCGGTGAAACGCCGGCGATGCCGCCAGAGGCGCGAAATAGGAATCACCGTGCCCGACGGCCCAGACCCGGCGAATTCCCGCGCTCAGCCCGGTCAGGCGAGAAGCGATCTCGTCGCTGCGCTGCAGCAGGGATCGCAGCACCGCAGGCTGCTCGAGGATCTGGCGCCGCATCGGCTCGCTCACTGGATACGCTCCAGGACCCACCGGTAGCGACGGTCGCGCTCAGTGGGGTCTGCCGCACGCATCCCATCCAGGCAGAAATCTTCGACGGCAAACGATGCTGAAACGGTGCCGTAGGCGGCCGCATGAACAATGTCCCTTCCTTCGATCAGACCGGCCTGGACGCCGCCGCAGAACGCGTCCCCAGCGCCAGTCGGATCCTTCACTGTGACAGGCACGGCAGGTACGGCCCGCCGCCGGCCGGTTTGACGATCGTACACGAGGGAACCCTCTTTGCCCTGTTTGATGATCGTCGTCACCGGGCTCAACGCCAGGAGTCGGTCCAACGCCTTTTCCATGGGAATGTCTGGGAACTTCGCCCGCACTTCCTCAACGCTTGGCATGAACGCCGACAGGGGAGCGAGCAAGGTCTTCAAGTCTTCATCGGTGCAGTCCGCCATCACGTGCGGATAGGGATCGAGCGTGATGACCCCGATGCGCCCGAGCGCGCCGAGCAGCGCGCGCTGAACAGGAAAGTGCAGTGGAGCCAGATGGGCCCCACGAGCCCCCCGGTACCGCTCCGGGAGATGGTCGGGCGCCAGACGGAGGCGGCGGATGGGTTCTCCGGTATCAGCAGGAAGGTGCGAGGCCACCGGTCCTCCGCCATCGGCGGACCAGGTGCGCTCCATACGGGCGCCTCCGGCTTCGTAGAAGAACTCCGAGACCGGCCCGGGCAGGTCAACCGGCACAAGCCCGTCCATGTCGATCCCCAGCGCGGTGAGCAATCCGTCCCATCCTTCAGGCAGCCCCGTACCGCGGAAGGCGACGACGCCCGAGTTCAGTCCCCAGATCCGGGCGCCGGCCGCCGCATAAATCGCGCTTCCACCAAGCTGGCGCCCGCGGGTCGTCCCATCCGCAGCATGGACAACATCCACCGTGCACCCGCCGATCGCCATGACGTCGATGGTCACGCCGCAAAGACGGTGCAGGACTGCGGGTCGGCGAGGGACACACGCACCGCCTCGCCCAGCGTGAACGTCTCGACGCCTCGGGACCGCACTGCCGTGATCTTGAGCCTGACGCCGGTTGCGGATTCCACCTCGTACTCCAACAGCGGCCCGATCGGCCGGACGAACGACACTGTCCCTGGCAGACCGTCGCCGCTCTCCCCTGTGCGCGCCACTTTCAAGTTTTCAGGGCGCACAACCAGGACCGCGCGGTGTCCCAGGTGCAGTTCGGAGGTCAGAGGAACGGTAAACAATACATCGCCATGGCGCAGCGTGACATCCTCGCGGCCGACCTGAGCCACCTCGGCTGGGATGAAGTTGCTCCCGCCGACAAAGTCTGCGACAAACGGGTCCGTGGGCTGGTCGTAGATCTCCGTCGGGGCGCCGCTCTGCACGATTCGCCCGGCATTCATGACCGCGATCAGGTCGGACATCGTCAGCGCTTCTTCCTGGTCGTGGGTGACGAAGATCGTCGTGATGCCGAGCTGCCTGATGATCTTTTTGACCTCGACCTGCATTTGCAGCCGCAGCTTCCTGTCGAGCGCGCCAAACGGCTCATCGAGGAGCAGCACGCGCGGTTGAATGGCCAGCGCCCGGGCCAGCGCCACGCGCTGCTGCTGACCGCCGGAGAGCTGATGAGGAAACCGGTCCCCCAGGTCGCGCATCCCGACCAGATCCAGCATCTCGCCGGTGCGCCTTGCGACGACTTCCGCGGGCGCGTGGCGCATCCTGAGACCGAACGACACGTTCTTCTCGACCGTCATGTGGGGGAACAACGCGTAGTGCTGGAACACCATCCCCACCTGCCGCTGGTTGGAGGGGACGTGGGTGATCGTCTCACCGCCGAGCAGAATGTCTCCGGCGTCAGGCGCGATGAATCCCGCGACGAGGCGCAGCAGCGTCGTCTTCCCGCATCCTGACGGTCCCAGCAGGGTGATGAACCTGCCTGCCGGGACGACATATGAGACCCCCGAGAGCGCGGTGGTCTCGCCGAACCGCCTGGTGACACCGCGCAGCTCAACCTCCACGGATCACCGCGCCCCTCGTCGAACGCGTCTCAAACGGTCGCGCGCCGTCCGGGCATCGGCCTGCAGCAATCCCTGCAGTCCCACGCCCTCGACGGCAAAGGAAGCGCTGACCACTCCCCGCATGGCCCCTTCGACCACGTCACGCATGAGCAGGTATCCTGCGAGAAAGCCGCCACAGAACGCGTCGCCGGCCCCGGTGAGTTCCACCGCGCGGGCCCGGACAGCTGGAATTCGGATCAGGCGGCCGCCGGCGCCCACCAGGCATCCGTCGGCGCCGAGCTTGATACAGACGGCTCGCGCTCCCCAGTCCATCCAGCGGCGCATCAGACGGGCAGGGTCCCACTCGCGCTGCCGCGCGGTGATCTCCTCCCGGCTCGGAAGGAAGAAATCCACGAACCGCAGGAGCCTGCGCAGGGTGGGTGCGTCCATGTCCTCAGGGGACGGATCAAGACTCAGCAGAAAAAACCTGCGTCGTAGGCGCGCGGCATTGGCGAGGTGCAGCGACCTGAGCTGCGGCGCGAGGTGCACCGCTTCGGCGCTCGAGAAGACTGTGGGGATATCGCTGGCTGTGGGCGCAATGCGGCGTAGGAGACGGCGGTACGCGTGGTGATACACGGCGAAGGATGGGATGGTCACCGGTGGGTGATCCAGCAGCGCCGCATTCCTGCCCAGGTGGCGTCTCTGGCCGTTGGGCTCGTAGAGCAGCCACGCGCGGACGTGTTCGCTCGCAATGGTGCGCACACCACGCAGGTCGACCCGGCGCGACAAACCTCCGAGAAGCCGGCGGTCAAGGCCCCTTCCGATTCTACAAATGGGCGCGGTGGTTCCATCACCCAGCCACAGCGCGGCTCCCAGTGCCGAGTAGAGCGCGTTCCCTCCCAGGGTGTGAAGATGAACCTGGCCATCTGCCGTGACGATATCGTCCAGGGTGGCCTGCCCCATCGTGAGCATGCGAACAGGTTCACGCATTGCGCACGCGGCGCACAGCGCTCCCGCGGATCAACCGGCCACCATCCCGACGGCTCAGGGGAATGACCGTGTGGCCATGCTGCAGGGCCAGCGCGATCCCCAGCAGTTGCATCGGCACCGCGTATGGCACAGGAGCGTACCCTTCCCAACAGTCGCCGTCGACCGCAATGGTGGCGTCGGCTGCCAGTCGCACCGCCTCTTCACGCGGATGGGTGAGCGCGACGGTGACACCTCCGTCATCGCGGATGGACCGCAGGATCTCGACCGCACGGTCCGTGCTCTCACCGGCCGGGGCGACAACCACCGCCCGCGTGCGTGCGCCTTCGATCATCGTCAGGAAGTACTGCTCGTGCGCCCACTCCTCGAGGTGCTGGGGAATACCGCACAGAGGGACTTCTTCAAGCGGCTTGGCGGCGCCAAAGAGCGCGGTGCCGTAGCCGGGCCCGGCCCCCAGGTAGAAGATGCGGTCGGCGCCGAGAAGATGCTCCACCGCCTGCCCGACCTGCTCAGGACCATCGGCCAGCGCGCGCTGAGCCCCATGAGCGGCGTCTTCCACAGCCGCCTCCTCATGCCGGCGATCCGCATCAGTCAAGACGCCCCGGGTCACGCCCAGATGAAACGCCAGGGAATAGAGGGCGACCAGTGTTGCGATGTACTCGCCGAGATGCCGCTCGACCCGTGCCGTGGGGCTGTCGCGTCCTCCGGCGCCTCGCACCGACCGCACCACGCCGGCCGCGGCGATCTGTTGAAGCGGAGACCCGGCCGCCCCGGTCAGCGACAGCGTGTAGGCGCCAGTCCGTGCCGCCAGACCCGCCGATTCGACGACGCGCGACGTCGTCCCGGAGTTGGAGATGGTCAGCACGGCCACATCCTGCGCAAACCGGACTGAGGCGTATCGCCCGCACTCCAATGCATCGAGCGGTTCGCAGGTGACGCCGCCGAATCGCTCGATGGCGAGACGGCACGCAATGCCGGCGAAGAGGGAGTCTCCGCATCCGCTGATGACCAGGCGTCGAATGCGGCGCGACTCGGCGGGCGGAAGCGCGGCGGCCCACTGATCCCGCACCTCTCCGGCGACATGGCGGGCCAGACCTGGAAGATCGAACGTCCGTGCCAGTTCCGTCAGGCTATCGGTGATCGCCGGACTCATCTCCCGTCGCCTCTCACACCGATCACGTGAGAGGATGACTGATTCTCAACGACGGCTTCCCGTGGCCAGCGGCCGATGTCAGCCGGAATCATGCGCCCCCCTTGCACGACCAGGACGGGATGGCGCAGCACCTGTATGTCTGTCGCAGGATCACCCCTGACAGCGATCAGATCGGCGAGATGTCCGGGGCTCAGCGTCCCCACACGGTCGTCCCATCTCATGACCGCTGCTGCAGTGGATGTCGCCGCTCGAATCGCCTCGAGCGGCGGCACACCGGCATTCACCATGAGCGCCAGGCCATCGGCGAGCTCGTCCGGTGGCAGAATGGGCTGGCCTCCGTAGTCGGTGCCGTACGCCAGCCGGACACCTGCCTGTCTGGCCAGGCGGAGCGATTCGAACCCCAGCTCGAGTGCGCGGGCGGCGGCGTCCGCTTCGGCTCGACCATACCCGAAGTCGGGTCCCCGCGTGGCATAGCGCTCCCGGACCAGCAGGTCGCACACGAGGAACACGCCGCGCTGCGCCATCTCCTCGGCCGTAGGAAGATCCAGACCGTAGCCGTGCTCGATGCTGTCGACCCCGGCCTGCACCGCGTTACGGATGGCGGCGGCGCCCAGCGCGTGGCAGGCGACACGGAATCCCGTGCGGTGCGCCTCGTCCACCATTGCTTCAAGCTCTGCGGGCGAGAAGTGCGGGACCATCGACCGGGGCCCGCCGGATGATGCGATCTTGATCACGTCGGCGCCGGCGCGGACCATTTCGCGCACCGCCTGCCGGCAGTCATCAGGACCGTCCGCCAGCCGGCACGATTCCCTCGCCCGCACGAGGTCGGGAGGAAGCCAGGCGCGATCCCCCTGGCCACCTGTCTGGTAGATGCCCTTCACAGCGACCTGCAGGTGCGGTCCCGGCACTTCGCCTTCCTCGATGGCCCTCTTCAACGAGACCGCAGCGACGCTGCCCATATCCCGGGCAGTGGTGAATCCTGCGGCCAGCATGCGTGCGGCGTCGCGCGCCGCGCCGATGGCCCGTCGTCCGTCATCCATCAGCACCCAGTCGGTTCGATCGAGCGTGCGCCACCCATCCAGGTGGAGATGCGCATCGATCAATCCCGGGAGCAGGGTGCATCCCTGAAGCCGGACGACGCGCGCGTCGGGAGGCGCCGACGATCTCGCCGCGTTCCCGACCGCAACAATGCCGCTGTCCTCTACGAGGACCGCTCCGGGTGTTTGCCGCGGCGCACCGGTCCCGTCGATCAAAGCATCCGCAAGGAAGAGGACCTTATCCATCATGTGACTCTGCGCCCGAGCTGGGCGATACGCGCCAGTCCGAGAAGGCGGCTGCCCACGATCAGGACCGCGAGCGCTAGGATAATCTCGAGGCTGGAAACGGCGCCGACCATCGGGTTGATGTCGTAGCGCAACAGGTAGAACAGCACGATGGGCAGCGGCCGCAGTCGGTCGCTCGCTGTGAACAGGGAGACCGTGAAGTTGTCAAAGGACAGCAGGAACGCGAATGCGGCGCCCGCCGCGACCCCCGGCCAGAGCTGTGGGAGCACAATGTGCACGAATTTCTGGAGCTGGCTCGCTCCAAGGTTCAGCGCCGCCTCTTCAAAGGTCACATCGAGCGTCGCCAGGCGCGCGCTGGTCATGCTGATGATAAAGGGGAGCGTCACCACGATATGGCTGATCACGAGCTGCGGGAGTGAGAGCGACATGCCCATCAGCATGTAGAAGAAGAGGAGGCCGATGCCGATGACGAGTCCAGGCAGCATCAAAGGCGAGAGGATGAAGGTCATCAGGAAGTCTCGGCCCCGGAACCTGGCACGCACCAGCGGGAACGCCGCCGGCACACCGAGGATCAGGTCCGCCACCACCACCAGCAAGGCGACCTTCAGGCTGAGCAGCGCGGACTGCCGGAGCTCCCAGTTCTGAGCCATTGCCGCGTACCAGCGCAGCGACCAGCCCTGCGGGGGGAAAGTCAGGAATTCAGACGCATTGAAGGAGCTGATCACGACGAGGATGCTCGGGAGCACGAGGGCAACAAGGGTGATGGTGCTGAGCAGACCCAGGACGCCTACAAGCACGCGGTCAGCCGCCGACGAGACCGGCCTGCGCGTCACCGGGTCCACCGCAGCAGCGATGACGAGAGGCGGTTGAACATCCACAGGGTGCCCATCGCCGTGATCAATAGGAGTGAGGAGAGGACAGCGCCGCTGTTCCATTGCAGGAGCGCGGCGATCTGCTCGAAGATGAACGTCGGGATCACGGCAAACGAGCCGCCGCCCAACAGCGCGGGCACGGCGAAATTCGTGTACGAGATCACGAAGACCAGCGCCGACCCGGTGAGGACCCCGGGGAGACTCAGCGGGACGATGACGTGGAAGAACGTCTGCGACCACGTCGCCCC
>JBQTJG010000650.1:0-2826 GCA_052387355.1 Armatimonadota bacterium
GGGTCCTGCCGGCCGTGTCTTTTGCGGGTCCTCGTCCCCGAGGCGAACTCCCGGACGAGTACCGGTCAGCCACCGTCTGCGTGGTCCCCTCCCACTGGGAGACGTTCGGCAACGTCTGCTTGGAGGCCATGGCGTGCGGGAGACCCGTGATTGCGTCGCGAGTTGGGGGCCTCCCTGAAGCAGTGGAAGACGGGCGCACAGGTGTCCTGGTCCCACCGGGCGATGCCGACGCGCTGGCGGCCCAGATCCTGCGGCTCCTTCGCGACCGCCATACGCGTGAAGCGCTCGGCAGTGCCGCCCGTCGTGCGGCTGAAAGCCAATTCCGGCCTGACGTGATTGCCGGGCAGATGGCGGCATTTCTGGACTCAGTCGCCAGCGGGCTGGGTCGGAAAGATTGAGAGACTAAACAGGATGCGACTAGGTGGGGATGTGGCACGAGCCGTTCGAAGATCACTGCACGACTTCCTCTACACCAGACGGGTACTTGCAGCGCCCATCACCACGGGCGAGGCGATAGCCGCGCTCCGGGCCAGACTCGCCAATCGGTCCGGGACGTTTCTCGAGATGGCGGAGCGCGCCATCTTCGGCCACCCCGACAGTCCATACCGGCCCCTGCTTGACGCTGCCGGATACGATCTTGCGCGAATGAAAGGCCTGGTCGCACGATCTGGCCTTGAAGAAACTCTTCGCACGCTCCGTCGAGACGGAGTGTACGTCTCGATAGAGGAGTTTCGAGGCCGCGAAGCCAGACGGGGGCAACGGAGTTTCCGGTTCAATGAAAAAGATTTCAACAACCCTCTGGTGGCGTCGGGCTTGTCAGTTTACTCCGGAGGAACGAGGAGTCGGGGAGTCCAGACCATCATCGGCGCTGCCATGCATCGCGTTGAGGCCGAGCGTTTGGCCGTCGCGCTGTCGGCGTACGGCCTCGAGACGCTGCCGATGGTACTGTGGTCGTCTGTCGGGCACGGGGCAAGTTTCTGGGGGGTGCTGTCGCTGGCCGCGATGAGGAATCCCCCTGTCCGTTGGTTTGCACTCCCCGAACCTCGCGCGCACTTTCGGGGCATGAGAGCCGGTGCGCGTCTCTCTCGGGTCAAGCTGCCGCGCGTGACGCCTGTGGATCTTGGCGAGGAGCACAAGATTCTTGAGTGGATCACCAAGGAGGCATCGGCCGGCGGATGCGGCGTGATCACCACCCCGAGCTCCGCGCTCCGGCTCGCACTGGCCGCAGACCGGTCCGGAGTCCGCCTGACAAACGTGCGCTTCATTACCATCGCGGAGCCCCTTACGCCGACGAAGCTGGCGGCGATTCACCGAGTTGGAGGCCGCGCCTACTCCTCTCTGGGCTTCACCGAGTTTGGTCGAGCGACGTATGGATGCGCCAGGCCTGGAAGTGCCGACGACACGCACGTCTGCTCTGACGGGATCGCAGTCATCCTGCAGCGCCGGCCGGTGGATCGCCTGGGTACAGAGGTCGACGCTCTCCTGTGTACCGCCCTGCAGCCTGACGCGAGGCAGATTCTTCTGAATATGGAGACGGGAGACTACGCGACGATGACGTCGCGGCGGTGCGGTTGCCTTCTTGAGGAGATCGGCTGGAACGTGCATCTCGAAAACATCCGCAGCTTCGAGAAGCTCAACTCCGAGGGCCCGGTCTTTTGGGGAACGCAGTTGATCAACCTGGTCGAAGAGATTCTGCCTGCACGCTTCGGCGGCGATCCGACCGACTTTCAGTTGGTTGAGCGCGAGGATGAAGATGGGTTTACGCGGCTCGACGTGCTTGTGCATCCACGCCTGGGAGACATCGACGAGCGAGCCGTCCTGGATTGCATGCGCGAGGCGCTGGCGGCTCAGAACCGGTCCGCGGCCGCGATCTGGGAACAGATGCGCGTGCTAAGGGTGCGCCGCTCGGCGCCCCTGCTCACGCGGACCGGGAAACTCATGGCCCTGCATCGACTGGGAATCGCGCCGGTAGCGGACGAGCGAGATCAGTGAGACAGTATCTCCGCGTGCTCGTCCGGGGCGTAGCCGGGCTGCAGCATCGAATCACCGGGCTCCGGCCTGCAAGCGCAATACTCCTGTATCACCACGTGGTTCCCGAGCGCGGTCCCGACCCGCAGGGGACGAGAGTGTCAGTGGCACGATTCGTTGAGCATCTTGACGACCTCACCACCCGATATGACGTGCAGCCGCTCGAGCGTATCGTCGACGACCTGCTGGTTGGCCGCCGCCCAGGGCGCCCGCGTGTCGCGATCTCCTTCGACGATGGCTTCGCCGACGTCTATCTCTACGCGTACCCCCGGCTGAAGAGCCGGAACGTTCCAGCCACGATTTTCCTCACGGCGGGCCGCGTCGACGGGAGCGATGAGCATTCGCCACCTGGTGAGAGGCGGTTCCTGTCCTGGACCGAGGCGCGCGCCCTGCAGGCGAGCGGGCTCGTGACGTTCGGGGCCCATACATATAGTCATCCGCACCTGCCGGCGTTGGCGCCCGCTGACGCCGAGACAGAGGTCACCCGCTCGCGGGTGCGGATTGCCGAGCAGCTCGGCGCCCCGGTTGATCTGTTCGCCTACCCCTACGGCGAGTTCACTTCCGCCACACAAGAGATCGTCGAGCGCGCTGGCTTCCGCGCGGCTTTCGGGGTGGAGGCGCGTATTGTGACGCCGGAGACGCCCCGCTTCGCGATCCCGCGGATTCCGGTGCTGGAGTGGAGTGCGCGGAAGCTCGAAGACAAGATCCTTCGGGCGTGGGCAGGATGAAACGGACATGAGTTGGCGAGACAGATTTGACCGCCTGCGCCTGGAGCGGACCCAGTGGGACCCGCCCGAG
>JBQTJG010000651.1:0-3950 GCA_052387355.1 Armatimonadota bacterium
GGAACCCGATCTGCGGCGGATTCACGCCGGTGACCTATCCATGCCCGTCTACGGTCGAGACGCGTGGCTCAGACTCAAGAAACGCGCGGATGTGCCGCAGGCTCTCCCGGGCCTTCTGCACCTGCCTTCGCATGTGGTACTTTCGCGCGTCATAGAACGTGTGCAGGAACATGTAGAACGGAATCCTGTCCCGCAGGATCTCTCGCTCGCGCGGATCGGTCTCGTAGCCTTCGAGCAGATAACGGAAATCGTCGCCTTCCCGGAGCGAGATTCGAGCCAGATCCCATGCCGCATCGCCGGCTTCGCGACTCCCGAAGTCGATGAAGCCGTTGACGCGAGCGGCGGATGGATCAGTGAACACATGCTTGGCCTTGAAATCGCCGTGCAGGAGCCGGCGGGCCCAGCGCGCGTCGAGGATCGCTCCGTGCCGGTCGAGCATCCGGTGCGTTGCCGTGACCTCAGAGTGATCGAGCAAGGCATGGCGTTCGAGGTACGGCAGTCCCCAGTGGAGCCGCCGCAGCGCGGCCGGTCGCCACGTGTCGTGGAGTCCTTTCACCTGGCCTGTACGGATATAGAGGCCTTCGTCCAGCAGCCCATAGCCATCCAACTCGATGCTGTGCACGCGGCGCAGGAGCTCCCCGCTTTGCCGCAGGAGCGCCCAGCGCCGGGCCCCCTGCAGCGACGGGTCGCTCAGCGGGATTCCCTGGACTTGCTCCAGGATCATGTAGGGGGTCGGACACACGGCGCAGGTGGCGTCCACTGCCAGAACCTGTGGAGCCGGAACGCCGCATTCACGGATTCGCTCATAGACCCACGCCTCTGTCGCCACCGTCCCGTACCGGTAGAGCGCGGCTTTGAAGATGAGCGTCTGCCCCGGCATGCCTGCGGCATACACAATGCCAGTCGCCGCGCTATAGACTGGCCGAATCGCCCTGGTCCACAGCAGCCGTTCGCCGAACTGTCGCCTGAAAATTTCCCGGATCGCGCGCGGCGTGAGAATTCGCCTTCGCAGGCGCGTGAGCGGACGCAGGACGGCCCTGACCCCAGTTCCGATCCGGCCCGGATTGTTGCCGGCCATCACGCTGGAATCTTCCTCCCTCCGTTCACAGTAACCTTTGCCCAAGTAACGGATCCAGCAGGTCACCACCGGCGTCTCCTTGACGCCACAAAGGCCGATCTCTAATCGATCCGGCGTGTACAGGTCGTCGTCATCGAGGAATGTCACATACCGCCCCCGCGCGACGGCGAGCCCGGTGTTGCGGGCAGCCGCGGGTCCGTCGTTGGTGGGGCGCCGCACGAGGCGCAAGCGGGGGTCGTCAGGGAGCTGGACCGCCGCGCGCCGTCATCGACGACGATGGCCTTGAAGTCCGCCACGGTCTGCGCCAGCAGGGATTGGACCGCCAGCCGGAGCAGCTCGGGCCGGTCGTACGTGGGCAGAATGACACTGAAAAGTGGAATTCCCATGAGTCCACACAAAACCAGACTCATGGTCCTCCCGAGAAAAGCTCGCGAGCCCCTCCGGCGGGATAGTCATTCTTGAAAATGCCCATACGTGCGCTTCAATAGACTACGCAATGAGGTCGTCGCGCCAGCGGCCACGCTCCGCCCCGGACGTCAAGTGCGACAAGGACATCTGGCACAAATTGACCGGAGGTCTGGAGAGGCGTATGATGCGGCTGGCCGAGAGAGGTCCGAGGGTAGGATGCTCGAGACCGTCATCGTCGTCGGGCTGCTGTTCGTCGTGCTGGCTGTCGCCACAGTCACATGGTCCCATCGACGCTTGACCAGAACCCGTTCCCGGCTGATCGAACACTTCGGGATCGCTGCGCCGGAAATCACCGTTCTGGGCTCGACAGACGTGGGGCTGACCGTCCGGGTGCTGGGGACCGAGGTTGGAGTGGACCTGGCGACACTGATCAGGCAGCGGCCCCGCGGCTCCTCGGAGCGGGAATGGTTCGACCATATGGTCGCCGGCCTGCGCGCGCGGATCCCCGCGCCTGAGGTTGCCCCGTTCGCTCTCGTTCAGGATCGCATCGTCCCCCAGCTCAAGTCGAGCGCCTACGTGGACATCTTCGACCAGTATCCAGCAACGCAGCGACTCTTGTGGCGCGCATTCGCCCCTGGTGTCACCGTGACGTATGTGATCACGGGCATCCACCAACTCACCGCGGTTACCGCGCGATCGCTCCAGGTCTGGGGGATCTCTCGGGAGGCCCTCCACGAACTGGCGCTGGCCAACCTCCGCGCGCAGACCAGGGACATGCTCACCGAACTGGGTGGGCCGCAGCGACGCTACGAGCACATCGACGGGCTGGATGCGTCACGGATCCTGATCGCCGACCTGGTCGTCCCTCCGGAGGTCACCGACCCGCTGCTGGCGATCCCCGAAGAGACCGTCCTGCTCGTTGCGCCGGCCTCGGAGGAACCCGGACTGGCCTCGGAGGCGGCCGCGCGGCATGGCGCGACCTCGCGCCCGCTCAGCCGCAGCCTCTTCCGGCTCACCGACAATGGCCCGGTCCCTATCGACGCCTAGCGTGATCCCGTCCGGTAGTACCGCCATTCCAATCGGCCGGTCGCCCCCTGCAGGCCAAGCCGTGTATTGCCGAGCGTGTTGCGCACGACGGGTTGCGTCTTCGGATTGGTGAAATACATCAGCGGCACCTGATCCGCCACGATCTCCTGCCAGCGCCAGTACAGGGCACGGCGCTTCGCCACCTCGGGCTCGCGCGTGACCTGCTCGAAGATCCGGTCGATCTCGGCTTCCCAGGCAGTGGCCGGCTTCGCCTGCCGCGGGTTCCAGTCATGGAGGTTGCCGGAACTCAACCAGTACGTCCGGGCCGTGCCGGGCTCATTGTCGCCGGTCAGTCCAATGATGATGGCGTCCCACTTGAAGGTATTGTCGAGCTTCGTGACGAGCGTGCTGAACGCCTCAGGCGTGAAGACCACCTTGATGCCAAGTTTGACAAAGTCCTGACGGACGATGTTGCCGATGGCGACCCCATCGGGACTCTGCGCGCTGACAGCCAGCGTGAACTCCACCATCTGGCCTCGCGCGTCGCGGAGGGTGCCGTCCTGACCCTTTCGATACCCGGCTTCTTCCAGCAGCCGCTGCGCCCGGGCCAGAGCGTACGGGTACTGAGGCAGGTTGGGATTGTAGAAGCGCGCGTTCGCAATGCTGACCGGACTCCAGGCGGGCGTAGCGCGCCCGGCGTAGACCTGCGTCACGATGGTCTTACGATCGATCGCATGGTTGAGCGCGCGGCGGAACCGCACGTCTTGAAACCACGAGAGCTTCGGGGGGTCGATGCCCCTGGGATTCTGATTGAAGACCAGGTACTCTGAGGCGAACGTCTCTGGTCCGTCGTAGACCGTGTAGTTGCCTGCCTGCTGCCCCTGCTGGAATTCGGCATACTCGCGCGGCCTCGCGCTATAGAGATCGATCTCTCTGGCCAGGAACTTGAGCTTCTCGGCGTCAAGGTTCGGCACGATCTGGAGCACGTAGCGATCCAAATAGGGCAGCCGGTTGCCGCCCTTGTCCACCCGCCAGTAGAGGGGATTGCGTGCATAGGACACGCGCTGGCCGAACGCGTAGGACTGCATCACGAACGCCCCGGTGCCCACGACCTCACGGGGCGGCGTGTTCACGCCCCACGCCGCGTTGAACGCGACCCCACCTTTGACCAGGGCGGACTGCAGCTTATGCTTCGGGATGATCACGAGATCCTGGATGAGCCGCAGGAAGAACCCCTGCGGCTCATCTGTCGTGAACTGAATACGCCGGTCGTCGAGCTTCCGCCACCCGACCGGCTTGCCCCCAAACGTCAGCAGATCCACGGTGGTGCTCTGCACGCCCTTGGTAAACACCACGTGGAGACTGAACAGCACGTCGTCGATCGTGAGCAGCCGGCCGTCCGACCAGCGGACGCCCTGGCGCAGGGTGAACGTCCAGG
>JBQTJG010000652.1:0-2299 GCA_052387355.1 Armatimonadota bacterium
GCAGGGCGCGCGCCTTGACGGCTCCGGCGCTGGCCATCTCACAGGTCCCCTTTTGCGACGCCGCAGGGTATTTTTCACGCGTGGCGCGAGTTGGTCCCCGGTCGCTTCGCCCGGCCGGGCAAGATCACCTCCTGGACACCGGGACGATGGCGACGACCGCGGGCGCCTCCACGTGCGCCCCACGACGGCCCTCGGTCGGGCAGGCGACCCGCACTCGCCGTCGAATACGCGTCATCTGTCAGCCCATGGGTGCCCCACAAGGGCTTCGGGGGAACGACGATGGAGTACTCCCTCTCACTGGCCTCGGACAGTCTACCCGACGAGCAGCTTCACCAACTCGTGCGCGACCTGGCCAGGACGCTGACGCAGGAAGCCCACGTGGATGCCCATCTGGTGGAGGGCAGCGGCGTCGCCGGCGCGAAGGGCGAGCCTATCATGATGGCCATCGGACTGGCGATCCTCGCTGACGTGTCGGCCGCCGCGCTACTCCATGTGGTGCGAGCATTCTTTGAGCGGAGTCCTGCGATCAATATGGAGTTTCGACGCGAAGATGGCGTCAAGCTGACGATCAGGGCCGAGAACGTCAAAGCCGACCAGATTCAACGCACGATCGAGGCGGCACAGCGGTTCTTCGGAGGCTCCACATGAGCGAGCGCCGGCACGCCGTGCTCATCGCCGGCAGTCGGTTCCCCCTCGAACCCAAGTTGCAACCCTTGCGTTGTCCTGAGAACGACGTCGACGGCCTCAATGAGGTGCTGACCTCACCTGTCTACGGCCAGTTCACACAGACCGTTGTCCTCAAGAATGTCCCGCACCATGAGGCCCTGCTCAAGATCAATCAGACCCTCAAGCGTGCTGATCGCAACGATGTCGTCCTGATCTACTATTCGGGGCACGGCAGACTCGATGGCGCCGGCAGGCTGCACCTGGCGACCGCAGACACGATCGAGGACGCGTTGGAAGCCACCTCGATCCCGGTGGAGAGCATCCGCAACTACGTGGACGTCTCCCCGACATCGCGGGTCGTGCTGATCCTCGACTGCTGCTTCAGCGGAGCGGTTGGCGCGGCGTTCGCCCGGGGGGGCGTCGACGACCAGCTGCAACGAGTCTCGAGCGGCCGTGGGACGTACCTGATGACCGCGTCGACCGGGATCCAGGTGGCGCTGGAGAAGGAAGCCGATCAGTACGGCGTGTTCACCAAGCACTTGATCACCGGGATCCGGGACGGGACCGCCGATCTCGACGGCGACGGCCAGGTCACGATCGATGAGCTCTACCGCCACGTGCACGACCGGGTGCTGGACGAAGGATTCCAGGAACCGATGAAGTGGGATCTCAACGTGCGAGGCGAGCTGGTCATTGCCCACACGGGCCGATCCCCGCGGGAAGACCGGCGGAAGCAGGTGCGTGAGCTCCTGCTCGGACTGGCCACGCAGGGAGTTCTGCCCGATCGAGTCGTGGCGAAGGCCATGGAAGTCAACGCCGCTGACCCGGCGCGTACGGCCGGCTCGGCTCGACAGTACAGCGAGCTGCTCGATCAATTAGTGGAGAAGCGCCTCGGCCTCGGTGAGTTCGTCGACCGGTGGTACAACGTGATCGAGGCGCCCGCCCAGGCCCCGCCAGTTTCGCAACGGGCGACCCAGCCGCGGGGCGAGACGTCGATGGGGCCGTCTCAGGCAGTGCAGGTCAAGGTCCCGCGGGTCGCGCTGGCGCCGAAAGGCCGTGTCGTGCAGTCCACAGCGCTGGTCCAGATCGGTTTCTTGTGGCTGCTGGTTCTGTTGCTCGCCAGCAACCGCAACCAGCCCGGGCCGGGATTCTGGGTGGTTGGCCTGGGCGGGGCCGCCGCGGGCGCGATTCTCGGTGAGGTCAGCCGCAGGGTGCGGGTCTGGGCCGGCGTGGTCAGCGGCTGGCTGACGAACCCGCTTGTGACAACCGCGGCGCTGTTCCTATGGGGCAGCGTGGGCAGGGTTCGTGACGCGGACGCCGCCGCGGCGTTCATCGTTACCGCGATCTTGGGTACCGTCCTGTCGGGTCTGGCGATCGCGACCGTTCGGCGGCGCTTGCCGATACCGTGAACAAGGGGGAGGAAGCTCCGATGACCGTTGACGCGGTACGCGCCATCCGCTGGCCGCAGGAAGACAACAAGATCCCGCGCGAGATTTTCACCGACCCTGACCTGTTCCGAGTGGAGATGGATTCGGTTTTCACAGGTCCCGTGTGGGTGCTCGTCGGTCACGAGTCCGAGATCCCCAACTCGGGCGACTACAAGACCACCTCAATCGGGGCCATCCCGGTGATC
>JBQTJG010000653.1:0-10617 GCA_052387355.1 Armatimonadota bacterium
CTGAAACCAGAGGCGACGCAAGGCGCCAGGCTACGCGGGGCGGTGACGGTGTACGGCGACGCAGCGAACGAGTTGATCCTTCGACATGCAGGCGCAGAGCGCGCGCGTCTCGCGGTCATTGCCATCCCTGAGTTCGGTGCGGCCCATCGATGCGTGCGGACCATGAGACGGATGAGGCCGGATCTCCCCATCCTCGTGCGCGTCAACCAGGAAGCCTACAGGGACCGGATGCTAGAGGCGGGGGCTACGGAGGTGCTCCAGCCCGAGACGGAAGCTGGTCTAACTATTGTGAGGCACAGTCTGGATCGGCTCGGCGTGGATCACCGCGAAGGCCGACAGTACCTCGAGAGGGTGCGCCGGCACTGGTCAGCGGCGGAAGCAGGCTCCGTCACTGAGCATGGAGGCGCGTGAACGGCGACTATCTTGGTCAGAGCGGCGGCTTGGTCCCTTATGTGGTCTGTCATCCCTTGTCCTTGATCCCGCTCTCCGCCTCAACTATCCTTTCGAGTGTGACGAAAGCGCCGCCGGCTGTCAGCATCGACCCCAGCGACATCCGTTTCGTGTTCGTCCGTGCCTCGGGCCCGGGCGGTCAGAACGTCAACAAGGTCGCTACTGCGGTTCAGCTTCGGTTTGATGTGCGCAGGTCGCGCGCTCTCAACGACGCCGTCAGGGATCGGCTGATGCGGTTGACCGCGAGCCGGATCACCGCTAACGGCGAGTTGGTCATAGAGGCAAAACGCTTTCGAACCCAGGAACGCAACAGGCAAGATGCACTGGAGCGCCTGGTGCGCCTTATCGAAGGGGCACGCATTCCTCCCAGAGTTCGACGCAAGACGAAGCCGTCTGCAGCCTCGAGGCACCGCCGCCAGCAGTCAAAGCGTCATCGGTCTGACAAGAAACGACTTCGCAGCCGCACCCAATCCCTGGACGATTGAGAGGCGGGAGAAGGTTGCCACGGCGGCATGACGGGTCAGTGACTGAGAGAAGGATTCGGGAAGGGGTTGCCGAATCGTCTGCGCGGCGCATCGAGCAGCACCGGACCGATGCGATCATTTTGCGCTCGGCGAGGGGGTGAGTCATGAACAAGGAGCAGCTCGTTGAGAAGGTGGCCGACAAGACCGGGGCCACCAAGAAGGACGCGCTCGAGGTCGTCAACACTTCGCTCGATCTCGTGACGGCCGCGCTCAAGAAGGGCGAGAAGGTCACGCTCGTCGGCTTCGGCACTTTCCTCGTCCGCAAGCGCAAGGCGCGCGAGGGTCGCAATCCGCAGACCGGGGCGAAGATCAAGATCCCGGCGAAGAGGGTCCCCGCATTTACCGCGGGGAAGGAGCTGAAGACGGCGGTCAAGTAGTGCACTGATCTTGGGAGTCGGCGGGCAGGTCGCCTGCGGCGGCCTGCCCCCTTCTATCGATGGCCGGCTGATTCAGGCGGGCCATCACGCGAGCTGCTCCGCATGACCTACGACGAGGCCCTGGCATACATCGACGGCCTGCTCTCAGGGCATCGGCCTGTGCTCGCTCCCGCTCAGCGCCTCGACCGGATGGTGCGCCTTCTGGACGCGCTTGATCTCCGCCCGCTCGGATTCCGGGTCGTCCTGGTCGCCGGCACGAAAGGCAAGGGATCGACCGCGACCATGCTGGCGGCCATCCTCGGCGCAGCCGGCCGCCGCGTGGGGCTGTACACCAAGCCGCACGTCGCGGACTATCGCGAGCGCATCCGGGTCGATGGACACCCGATCGCGCCCGAGACGCTGGCGGCGCTCGTGGCGAAGAGCGCGCCCGCGATCGAGCGGACCGCGGCCGGTCCAGGGGGCCGTCCGACGTACTTTGAGGTGTCCGTCGTCCTGGCGCTGCAGTGCTTCGTCGCCTCGCGCGTTGAGATGGGCATCATTGAGGTCGGCATCGGCGGTCGGTTCGATGCAGCCAACGCGCTCGACCCGGCGCTGGCGGTCATCACGCCGATCAGCCTCGACCATACCGAGCTCCTGGGTGACACCCTTGGGGCGATCGCGCACCAAAAGGCTGGAATCATGCGGCGGGGCCGTCCGGTCGTGTCAGCGCCGCAGCTTCCGGAGGTCGATGCGGTGTTGACGCACGAGAGCTCGGCGATCGGCGCCCATCTCATCCGCGTCTCTGAGACAGCATCCTGGACACGCGGTTCATCACGTGGTGACGGCCATGTCTTTCACCTGCGGACGGCGCAGCAGGACTATGGAAGGCTGGGTATCGGGATGAGAGGCTGGCACCAGGCGACGAACGCGGCGACCGCCGTGGTAGCGGCGGAGATACTCGCCGCGGAGATGTCGTCAGGGCCAGTGTCGCTGCCAGCTCCCGCCGTGGCCCGGGGCCTGCGCGTCGCTGTGCTGCCCGGTCGCTTTGAACTGCTGGATGGAGACCCTCCGATCGTCCTGGACGTCGCCCACAACGCAGCGTCCATGGCCGCCCTGCGGGCTGCGCTCGATGACTATTTTCCCGGGCGGCCCGTGGTGCTGGTGTTTGGAATGATCGCCACGCACGATCCCGTCGAGGCGGCGGGGCTCATTGCAGGCCGCGCTCGCCTGGCCGTAATCACCGAGCCCGCGCACCTGCGAGCCCTACCCGCTGAGACGCTGGCCGCCGTGGTCCGGCGCCACCTGGATGCGGTCGAGGTCGTCCCTGATCGACCGGCCGCGCTGTCACACGCCCTGACCGCCGCCGGCCCGATGGACATCGTCTGCGTCACGGGCTCGGTCTATCTGGTGAGTGACGTGCGTGAGCGGCTGCTCGTCGAACACCCGCCCGCTGGTCTGCGGAGGAGGTCTGGCGCGGGGGAGGGAGTCGCGTTCCGTGTGGGTTGATCTCCTCGCGGATGAAATCCTCAAAGCGCGCCTGGAGCCCCGGCACGTCGTCAACGATGCCAAGAGTCCGTCGGGCCGCATCCACGTGGGATCGCTCCGCGGGGTGATCCTCCACGACTGCGTGACGCGTGCGCTGCGCGACCGCGGAGCTTCGGTCGAATTCGTGTATGGGTACGACGACTACGATCCGCTGGATGGTCTTCCGCCGGGCCGCGGTGATCTCGCTCCGTATCTCGGCGTGCCGCTGTGCGACGTACCATCCCCCGATCCAGCCTCGGCCGTCAGTTTCGCACGGTACTACGCTGATGAGTTCACCCGGGTCTTCCCCCGGCTCGGCGCGGCGCCGCGCGTCTACTGGACCAGCGAGATGTACCGGTCCGGCGCGTTCGACAAAGCGATCCGGACCGCACTGGACCGGGCCGAGGAGATCATTGAGATCGACCGCACGATCAGCGGCAGCCGCAAGGCCGAGCGACATCCGGTGCAGGTCATCTGTGAGGCGTGCGGCAAGATCGGCACGACGGTCGTCCTCGGGTGGGATGGTGCGCAGGTGTCCTACACCTGCAGGCCCGACAAGGTGACGTGGGCGCAGGGATGCGGCCACGAAGGCCGCCGATCCCCATTCGGCGGCGGCAGCAAGCTGCAGTACATCACCGAGTGGGCGGCCAAGTGGCTCCTGCTGCGCGTGACCGTGGAAGGCGCCGGGAAGGACCACATGACCCGAGGCGGGAGTCACGATCGCGCCGGCGCCATCGCCGAAGCCGTCTATGCGTACCCCCGGCCGTTGTGTATACCCAAAGAAAGGCTGCTGATCGGCGGGCGCAAGATGGCTTCGAGCAAGGGGATTGGCGTCCCGGCGGCGGAGTTCGCCGATCTGTTGCGTCCCGAGCTGGCACGGTTCACCATCGTGCGACCCCACTACCGCCAGCACGTGAATTTCGATCCGTCCGGTGAGACGATTCCGCTGCTCTACGATGAATTTGACCGCGCAGCCCGAGCGTACTTCGGCCATGAGGAGGATCCGGACCTGGCGCGGACCTTTTACTATTCGCATCCGGCAGGCGGGATGGCCGACGTGTTCCGGCTGCGATTCGCCAGGGTGGCGCACCTCAGCCAGATCCCGTCGGTCGATGTTTACGAGGAGGCCCAGGCCGAGAAAGGAGCACCGCTGGCGGACAGCGACCGGCGTGAGCTGGACACCCGGCTTGCGGATGCGCACCGGTGGCTGCAGGCGTACGCGCCGCCGGCGTACAAGTTCGAGGTGCAATTGTCGCTGCCGGTCGGTGCAGCGGCGCTCGGCGACATCCAACGAAGGTTCCTGGCCGATCTCGTCCCGCTCGTGGAGCAGGGGCTGCGGGGCGAGGCGCTCCACGCCGCCATCCACGCGCTGAAGGGAGAGCACGGGCTGGCGCCGAAGGCGGCGTTCGGCGCGATCTACCAGGTGTTTCTGGGGAAGGATTCGGGGCCGCAGGCCGGGTGGTTTCTGGCCGCGCTGGACCGCGAGTTTGTGGTGCAGCGTCTTCGGGAGGCCGCCGGCCTGCCCGGTTAGTATGTGCCGTCAGGAGTCACTCAGGCGACGATGAACACGACATCACGGGTCATCCTCGCGCTCGCGAGAACTGAGGAGCGATACCTCGAGATGATCCGCGCGGTTGATGCCCGCGTCAAGGTGGTGGCCGCCGCCGATACCGAGCGGGCGGTGTTGGCCGCGCCCGAGGCCGAGGTGATCATGGCGTGGCAGATTCCCCAGGCGGTCATGGAGCGCGCCGGGCGCCTGCGATGGATCCATGCGACCGCCGCAGGCGTTGATACGCTCCTGTTTCCCGCGGTGATGGACGGTCGCGTCATCCTGACCAGCAGCGTCGGCATCCACACCGTAGGGCTGCCCGAGCACGTTATGGCGCTCATCCTGGCGTTCTCGCGCCGGCTGCATGTGTCGATTCGGAACCAGATGGCCCACCGCTGGGATCGGGGCGCCTCGATCGGTGAGGAAATTGAGGGCAGGGTGCTGGGCGTACTCGGATTGGGGGCAATCGGCCGCGCGCTCGCGCAGCGGGCCGCGGGGTTCGGCATGCGGGTCATCGGTACGAAGCGGACACCCCTGCCCATCCCTCACGTCGATCGGGTCTTCCCCCCAGACGGGACGGACGAGGTGCTGCGGGAGGCGGACTTCCTGGCCATCATCCTGCCTCTGACACGCGAGACCCGCGGGTTGATCGACGGCCGAGCGCTTGGCGTGATGAAGCGCACCGCCGTCCTCATCAACGTCGGCCGGGGTCACATCATCCAGGAGGCGGCGCTCATCGAGGCGCTGCGGACGGGGACCATCACCGGCGCAGGACTGGACGTCTTTGAGCGCGAGCCGTTGCCGGCCGACAGTCCACTCTATGACATGGAGAACGTGATCATCACCCCGCATGTCTCGGGCGCGTCGCACGCGTACCTGGACCGCGCCATTGCATTCTTTTGCGAGAACCTGCGCCGGTATCTCGATGGGGCGCCGATGCGCAACGTCGTGGATCCGCTGAGAGGGTACTGAGAACCGTTCGGTCAGGAGTAGAGGAGGATGGTCTTGAAGCGCTATACCCCTGAGCACATCCGAAACGTCGCCATCGTCGGGCATGGAGGAACCGGGAAGACCTCGCTTGTGGAGGCGCTGTTGTTTCAGGCCGGGGCGATCGACCGGCAGGGCCGGGTTGAGGACGGGACAACCACGACCGATTTCGATCCTGAGGAGATCCGGCGCAAGCACACGATCAACGCCTCCCTGGCGCCGGTGGAGTGGGACGGCACGAAGGTGAACCTGCTCGATACGCCCGGGTATCCGGACTTCATCGGCGAGGTCGTCGGAGCGCTGCGCGTCTGCGAGGGCGTGCTCGTCGTGGTCGACGGCCGGGCCGGCGTGGAGGTGCAGACCGAGCAGGCCTGGGCCAGGGCAGATGAGCATGATCTGCCGCGCCTGGTGGTCATCAGCCGGCTGGACCGCGAGAATGCCGACTTCGACCAGGCCGTAGAGACCCTTCGGGCTCGCTTCGGATCCCGCGTCGTCCCCGTCTACCTGCCGGTCGGCACCGAGGCCGGATTTGCCGGCGTCATCAACCTGTTCACGATGACGGCTCACATCCTCAAGGACGGTAAGGAGACGGTTGAAGAGGTACCCGGCACGCTGCGCCAGGCAGCCCATGACGCCCGCGAGGAGCTGATCGAAGCCGCCGCGGAGAGCGACGACTCGTTAGTGGAAAAGTACCTGGAGTCGGGGTCCCTGACGGACGACGACCTGCGCGGCGGCCTGATCGCCGGCGTGCGGGCGGGCAAGATCATCCCCGTGCTGCCGGCAGCAGGGACGAAGCGGATCGGCGTCAACCAGGTCCTGGCCGCCATAGTCGAGCTGCTGCCCTCGGCGGCCGGCCGGGGCGCAGCGCGCGGCGCCCATCCCCGAAACGACGCGGAGGTCCTGGTCGAGCCGGGTGACCGCGGCCCCTTCGCCGCTCTGGTGTTCAAGACGATGGCCGATCCGTATGTAGGCCGGCTCTCGTATTTCCGGGTCTACGGGGGAGCATTCGCGTCCGATTCGCAGGTCTACAACGCCTCGCGTGACAAGTCGGAACGGATCGGCCAGCTCTACATCCTGCGCGGGAAGCATCAGGAAGCCGCGCCTCAGGTGGGTCCCGGGGATATAGGCGCCGTGGCCAAGCTCACCGACACCGGCACCGGCGACACGCTGTGTGCCAAGGACGCCCCGGTAAAACTCTCGCCGATCGCCTTTCCTCAACCGGCGATCTCGATGGCGATCGAGCCGAAGAGCAAAGCCGATGAGGACAAGATGGGAAATGCGCTCCATCGTCTGGCCGAGGAAGACCCGACGTTCACCGTCCGGCGTGATCCCGAGCTCAAGCAGACGGTGGTCTCGGGGATGGGTGAGTCCCACCTGGAAATCATGGCCGACCGGCTGCGCAGGAAATTTGGCGTCGATGTCGTGCTGGCGTCGCCCCGTGTGCCGTATCGCGAGACGGTCCGGGGCAAGGCCCAGGCGCAGGGCCGGCACGTCAAGCAGAGTGGCGGCCGCGGCCAGTACGGTGTGTGCTCTCTGGAAGTCGAGCCGACTCCCCGAGGTGCCGGGTTCGAGTTCGTCGACAAGATCTATGGGGGCGCGATCCCCAACCAGTACATCCCGTCGGTCGAAAAGGGTGTCCGCAAGGCCCTCGAAGAGGGAATTTTGGCCGGCTACCCTCTCGTTGACCTACGTGTCACTCTCTTCGATGGGAAATATCACGACGTCGACTCGTCGGATATCGCCTTCCAGTTGGCTGGCGCATTGGGCCTGAAGGAAGCCACGGCCAAGGCGGGACTCGTCCTCCTGGAACCGATCCTTGACATCGCCGTTCATGTGCCCGAGGAGCAGATGGGCGATATCATCGGCGATCTCAACTCGAAGCGCGCCCGCATCAGCGGCATGGAGGCGCAGGGGGATGGCAGCACGATCGTGCGGGCCCAGGTGCCCCAGGGTGAGGTGCTGCGATACGCGTCCGACCTCCGGTCACTGACCGGTGGCCGGGGGACGTTCACCGCCACGTTCTCGCACTACGAACCGGTGCCGGCGCACGTGGGCGATCGTCTGGTTGCTGAAGCCCGGCGCCAGAAGGAGGAAGCGGAGAGCCAGCGGGCGTAGGACGCCGCGCGCAAGGGTTCGATGATCGACCGCGATTGAGATGATTCGAGGACTGGTCTCGGCTGAGGTCAAAGAGGAGATTCGCCGGCGGATCGACATGCTCGCGCTGGTGGGTCAGCACGCGTCACTGAAGAAATCAGGGCGCTACTACAAGGGCCTCTGTCCGTTCCATCAGGAGAAGACCCCCTCGTTTCACGTCGATCCGGAGCGGGGAGTCTTCCATTGTTTCGGCTGCGGGGTCGGCGGCGATGTCTTCGATTTCGTCATGCGGACCGGCAACCTGGGCTTCATGGAGGCAGCCGACGAGCTGGCCCGGCGGGCGGGTGTGCAGATTGAGACGTCACCGGATGCGGTCCGGCGCGCGTCAGAACGCGAAGGGCTTCTCCGGGCGCTGGATGCGGCCAGAGAGTACTTCCGGTCAATGCTCACGAGAAAAGGGGAGAAGGCTCGCGCCTATCTGGCGCGCCGCGGGGTCAGCGACGAGATCGTCTCGCGGTTTCAGTTGGGATATGCGCCTCCGGGGTGGGACGGGCTGTTGACGGCGCTGGCAGCAAAGCGGTATGCGCCGAACATGCTTGAGCAGGCGGGGTTGGTGGCGGCGCGTCAGAGCGGCGACGGCTACTTTGACATGTTCCGGGACCGCCTGATGTTTCCGATCATCGACCTTCAGGACCGGGTGGTGGCATGGGGCGGCCGCGCGCTCGACGACGCCGAGCCCAAGTATCTGAACTCAAGGGAGTCGCCGGCGTTCACCAAGGGCCGGCTTCTGTACGCGCTGGGACCCGCCAGGGAGGCGATTCGGGAGGCGGGAGAAGTGCTGGTGGTCGAGGGTTATATGGATGCCCTGGCCGCGCACCAGTTCGGTTTCACCAACGCGGTCGCGTCACTGGGCACGGCGCTGACGGGTGACCAGGTCGCCCTGCTGCGCAGGTTCGCTGCGAAGGTCGTGCTCGTCTACGATGCCGACCCGGCGGGTGAGACCGCAGCGGAGCGAGGCCTGATCCTTTGTGAAGAGGCCGAACTGTCAGCTCGGGTGGCCGTGCTTCCCAAAGGGCAGGATCCTGACGCCTATCTTCGCACCCGGGGTCCGGAGGCGTTTGGGAGGCTCGTCGCGGGGGCGTTGCCCATGTTCGAGTACCGGGTTGAGAGCGCGGCACGGCGCCACGATCCGGGCACGCGAGAAGGAAAGGTTGCGCTGATAGACGAAGTGTTGAGTGTTATTCAGTCGGTGGCGAACCCGGTCCGCGCGGCGGAGTATCTCCGCGGGCTGGCCGAACGGTTCGGGCTGCCTGAGGACGCCCTCCGCCAGCGGCTTCGAACGCGGAAGCGGTCGGGTCGTGGTTCCTTGACGGAGGGTAGCATGCCTGCACTAGGGAACGAGCGGGCCCGCGAGGAGGCGGAGCGGCTCCTCCTGCACGTGATGGTGCTGGAGCCGGATCGCCGGGCTGCGATCGCGCAGGCCATCCGGCTCGAGTCGTTTGCTACTCCGGTGCATCAGACCCTGGCCGCTGCCCTCCTGGCGGCCCCTGACGCTGAAATCGGCGTGCTGCGTGAGGGGCTCGACGACGAGGCCGCCCGCTTGCTCATGCGACTGGCGTTTGAAGCGCCGCCTCTGACCGATCGTGACAAAGATCGCGCGGTGGCCGGTGCGGCACGCTACCTGACGCACACCGAACCCGCGGCGGTGGCACGCCGGCAGATGTGGGAGGCGATCCAGGCCGCGCAGACCAGTGGGGATGAGGCTGAGATGCGCCGGTTGCAGGTGGCGTATACGGAGCTGATCATGGCGGGAAGGCGAGGCGGGTAGACGCGGCGCAGGCGTCGGAGCCGGATACACGATGGCGAAAAAGAAGGTCCAGACCCAGACTCCCACAGAGGAGCTCCCGCTCGAACTCCGGGCGCTGGTTGAGCTTGGGCGCAAGCGTGGGTTTGTGACCCACGACGACATCCTCGAGCAGCTCCCCGACGTCGAGCAGAATCTCGAACAGGTCGACAAGCTGTACAGCGTCCTGGCCGAGCAGGGCGTCGAAATTGTCGAGGACGCCAAGGATGCCGAACCCAAGTCCAAGGCCGAGGTCGAAGAGGAGGCCGAGGCCGCTGTTCGAGCCCCGGAAGGGATCTCCATCGACGATCCCGTCCGGATGTATCTCAAGGAAATCGGCAAGGTGCCGCTGCTCACCCAGCCGCAAGAGGTCGCGCTGGCGCAGCGCATGGAGAAGGGCGATGAGGAGGCCAAGCGCCGCCTGATCGAGGCAAACCTCAGGCTGGTCGTGTCGATTGCAAAGAAGTACGTCGGCCGTGGCATGTTGTTCCTCGACCTGATCCAGGAAGGGAACCTGGGTTTGATCCGCGCGGTCGAGAAGTTCGACTACCGCAAGGGCTTCAAGTTCAGTACCTACGCGACCTGGTGGATCCGGCAGGCGATCACCCGCGCGCTGGCTGATCAGGCCCGGACGATCCGTATCCCGGTCCACATGGTGGAGACGATCAACAAGTTGGTGCGGGTCTCGCGGCAGCTTCTCCAGGAATTGGGGCGGGAACCCAACCCGGAAGAGATCGCCGAGGCGATGGGCCTGCCGGTCGAGCGGGTGCGGGAGATCAACAAGATCGCCCAGGAGCCGATCTCGCTCGAGACGCCGATCGGCGAGGAAGAAGACAGCCATCTCGGCGACTTCATCGAGGATCACGACGCGCTGGCGCCCGCCGAGGCGGCGTCGTTCACCATGCTGAAGGAACAGCTCGACGGTGTGCTTGAAACGCTCACCCCGCGGGAGCGCAAGGTCCTGAAGCTGCGTTTTGGTCTGGACGATGGCCGCCCCCGCACTCTGGAAGAGGTGGGCCGGGAGTTTGGCGTGACGCGCGAGCGCATCCGCCAGATCGAAGCCAAGGCGCTGCGTAAGCTGCGGCATCCCAGCCGCAGCAAACGGCTGAAGGACTTCATCGAATAGTCTCCGAGGCGGCCGATGACTCACGACACCCGACCTACGGGCGCGATGGCGACAGACCGTCCGCAGCACGACGTGCGTGACCTGAGTCTCGCGGCGGAGGGTCTGCGGCGGATCGCCTGGGCCGAACGCGAGATGCCGGTCATGCGCCGGATCAAAGAGCGATT
>JBQTJG010000654.1:0-2313 GCA_052387355.1 Armatimonadota bacterium
GCCGGGTTTTGCGCCCACCCAGGGGCATATCGCGTCGGCCATTCCGTATCTGGGGCACGCCTGGCGCCTGATGCGCGAGGGCCGACTCCGCCGGGCGCTATTCCTGGCCAAGGGTAGCCTGTTTCTCGGGCGCATGACGCGAATGGCGGACGGGATCTCGGTACTGCTTGAAGCGAACGGTGGAGCGTGAGCGCCGGTGCGTGAGGTCACGACCGCGGATTTTCGAACCATAGTCCTGGACGCCGCAGGACCCGTCCTCGTGGACTTCTGGGGGCCTCGCTGTCAGCCATGTCTTGCGCTGGCGCCCGCGGTCGAACGGTTGGCCGAAGCCTACGCGGGACGTGTGACGGTAGTCGCTCTCAACGCCAATACGCATCCTCGCGTGTGCATCGCCCACAAGGTGCTCGGGCTCCCGACATTCATCTTGTTCGACGGTGGGCGTGAGCGTGCCCGGCTTGTCGGCGCAGACGTGACGATAACTGCGCTGGAAGGGTTGCTCAGCGACGTGGTACCATAGATGGGCCGGCAATCGGACAACGACACAAAGGGGGGAGGCTGTTGCAGCTGAAAGGGAAACAAGCGATCGTCATCGGCGAACGCGACGGAGTCCAGGCACCGGCCATCGAGGCCTGCCTTGCCACAGCAGGGGCCAGAGTTGTGTATTCGATCACGGAGTGCTTCGCCTGAACCGCCGCGGGAGCCATGGACCTTGATACGCAGGGGCAGGTAATGCGCATCGCAAGCGAGAAGGGGAGCGAAGATCTTGTAGTGATCCTCGGCTCACCCAATCCCGAGAGCGCTGGGCTGTACGCCGAGACCGTGACGGTTGGCGACCCTACGTATGCCGGTCCACTGGCGGGAGTCCCGTTGGGACTCCCTGTGTACCACATCCTCGAGCCTGAGATCAGAGATCAGATTGCGTCAGAGACCTACCGGCGAGAGGTTGGCATGATGGAGACGGTGCTGGAGGCGACAGCAATCTCCGAGCAGGTGAGCGCCTTCAGACGGCAGAGCCAGGACTCCTAAGGGGGTGCCGGATGATCGGACGCATGGTCCGTGGTTGGCTTGCTACAGTCAGCATTGCCCTGGCCACGACGCTCGTCCTGCTGTCGGCCGGGCAAAGCAACTCTGCGCCCGGGGCGCCTGCACTCGATGAATGGGTCGTGGCGTTTTCGGAGGATATTACGTCCGTCGATCCTGCGGTCGAAGCCGGCGGCGCCATCCGGTATAACGTGTCGTATCATGTTTTCGAGCCCCTAATTGGCGTCGAAGGGCCGAACCTGCAGCTCGTCCCCCGCCTGGCGGAGTCCTGGCGCTACCTTGACGAATCCACCTTGGAGATGCGCCTTCGACGGAATGTGCGGTTCCACAACGGCGACGAGTTCACAGCCGATGATGTCCTGCACACGTATGAGTTCCACAAGGCTACCGCGTCGCTGGGCAGTGGCTACGTGTTCGACCCAGTGGAAAGACTGGAGAGGGTCGATTCGCATACGATTCGCTTCATCACCAAAGGCCCGGTCGCGTCGCTCATTCCCAACATGGCGCAGATCTTCTTCATCCTGCCGAAGGCGCGCAGGACGATGGGGGCAGCGGCGTTTGGGAGGCGCCCCTTCGGGACCGGGATGTACCGGCTCACCGGGGATTGGTCGTTGGGTCAGGAGGTCCGACTCGTGGCCAACGACGGCTACTGGGGCGGCGCCCCGACGCCGAAGCGGCTCGTCTTCAAGTTCATCCGAGAGCCGTCGACGCGCGTGGCCGAAATGCTCAAGGGTACCGTCCATGTGGCCGAGACCATCGCGCTGCCTCAGATCCCCGTCTTACGGCGGGGGGTCAACACGGATGTGATCGCGATGAAGGGCGCGAGAATCTTGTTCCAGAGCATCAACCTGAGTAAGCCGCCCTTCAATAACGTGAAGGTCCGCCAAGCCATGAACCATGCCATCGACCGCGACGTCGTGGTGAAGAGCTTGCTGGAAAACTTCGGCCAGCCGCACGCGGGGCTTTTCTCGCCCGGGTGGATGGGCTACAGTAGCGCGTTGAGGCCGTACACCTTCGATATCGCGCGCGCCAGGCAGCTTCTCGCGGAGGCCGGTCTTTCCAGTGGCTTTGAGTTCGAGTGGCAGATGACCGACGGCGTTTTCACGAAGGACCGGGAAATCGCCGAAGCGGTGGCCTCGCAGCTCAGGCAGGCCGGCATTACGGCCAGACTGCGGGTCACCGAGCGCGCCACGATCTTCCAGAACATGTTCGCGGGGAATTTCGACGTGATCTCCGGTCAGTGGCCGACCACCTCCGATCCCGATCGCTACC
>JBQTJG010000655.1:0-1774 GCA_052387355.1 Armatimonadota bacterium
CCAATAGGCGGGGCGCCGGCGTCGGTCCACGTCGTCCCACCATTCGTCGAGAACCCGTAGCCCGACAATCCCAGCGCCGGCGGGGGCCCAAATGGAGCGAAGGCGAACCCTTCGGCATCGTTCCACCCCGCGACCAGACGATTCCCCCCTTCGTTGCCGGCGAGGGTGGCCTCGCTGGCACCGCTGCGCAGGGAGTCTCCCGGGTCCTGATTCTTGCTGACCTGGGTATTAGGCCCTATCACCGACGGCGGGCCGAGGATGACAGGCCCGCTGACCCCTCGCCGCCGGGCGCTGAACCGCAGAACTTCCTCGCGCGTCGGCGGCGCGATGGCCGTCTTGAGCTGGTTCTTCAGCTCCGCCCGAGTGAGAGGCGCACGTGGCTGACCCTGCGTCATGGAGACGAGGGTGAGTACCGTGACGAGTATCACCACAGTTAATCGCGTCCACGAACCCCACATGGCCACCGCTGATCCCCCTCTCTGCGAATGGAACGCTGGCGTGCTGTCCCCACCACCTCCCTTCCTGCTGAAGGGAATGACATGCCCGTGAGTTCGGGTTGAGCCTAATTCCGTTTTTCACTTTGAGTTACTTCGACGAGGCACTGGACTATTGGCGACGACCTAGCGCGATTCCTCCATGAGTGGGACTCCCGTCCTGCTTACAGGCGTCGGCTGCTCTAGCGCGCCGTGCATTCAATCTAGCAAGCTGGAAGGCCAGTCCCGTGGCCCGAGAGAATACACCTTCTCATCCGCATTCCCACCAGGAGGCAGCCACGTGAACTTTGCTCGTGTCTACGAGGTTCTGACGCAGGCCCGGCAGAAACTCTTCGACTGGGTTCGGCCGCTCAGTCAGGAACAATACACACGGCAGTTTCCCTTCGGCAAGAACACCGTGCGATCGACCCTGACCGAGATCGCGGTGGTCGAGTGGCTCTATGGACGTCGGCTGCAGCAGCCCCGGACGGCGGTGCTTCCACGCGATCAGTGGCCTATCAGCGAACAACGCCAGCCCACTTTTCGCGACCTTGAACCCGTATGGACGGAGCAGGCGCAGCGCACACGCGCGCTGCTCGCCGGGATCACCGATTGGGACGCAGTGATCGAGTACCGTCGCGCCCCGCACCCCGGCAAGGTCATCGTAGTCAAAGCGACCAGGAGCGACGTGGCTACTCAGATGTGCATGCACGAAGTCCATCATCGCGCGCAGGTCATGGCCATGTTGCGGCAGTTCGGCGTGGCGGCGCAGGATCTCGACTATGGGGCCTTCGCATTCCACGAATCGGAAGAGTCCGCATAGCTAGACCGCCCGGACCATCCAGTAAGCGGCATCGTTGTAGAACGCGTAGCGCCTGACCCGCTTGACTCTGGTGAATTTTATCGGACAGGCGGGGCAGGTCAACATCGGCCAGAAGCAGGTCAACGCGGCTATTGGTTCGTGATGGGCTAATCAGAAGGAGGGCATGATCCGGAGTGTTAAGAAAGCCGGCCTGAAGAGTCGCCTGAGGAAAATCCTTCGTGGGGTTGATGCTCTTCGGGTCGCTGCCGCCGCTGTATGGTGCCGCGAACACCTGATGGGTCTCTACAATTGGGCGGGCGCCCGCATTCTCCTTATGCTGGCGGCGGTTGGGGTGCTGGCGCTAACGCTCGTGGGTTCGGCGCAGGCAGTGTCGCTTGAGTTCTTCCGCCTGCCCTCAGGAAACATCGGCTGCCTCTACTTCCACGAATCGTCGGCCAGCCTACGCTGCGACATCCGCACTGGCCTCAAGCCGAAGCCA
>JBQTJG010000656.1:0-4146 GCA_052387355.1 Armatimonadota bacterium
GCTGATCGTCGCGGGGCCCAACGCTACGCAGGCGCAGGTCGAGGCGATCCGACACGAGCTCGGGCTGGACCGTCCCCTTTGGATCCAGTACGGCCGGTTCCTCCACGACCTACTCCAAGGTGACCTGGGGACGTCGCTCAGCCTGCGCCTGCCGGTCACCAACGTGCTCATCACACGCATCTCGCCCACGCTGGCGCTGATGGCCGCCAGCCTCGCGCTGTCCGTTGTCCTGGCCGTCCCCGCCGGCGTCGTCGCGGCGGTTAAACCTCACGGGCTCGCCGCTCAGAGCGTGATGGCTGCATCGATCCTGGCCCTGTCGATTCCCAACTTCCTGCTTGGGATGATCCTCATGCAGTATCTGGCCGTGCGGCTGCGCTGGCTGCCGGCCGCTGGCACTGGCGGGCTGATCTATCTCATCATGCCAACCCTTGCGGTGGCCGCCAGGCTCGTCGCGCTCGTGAGCCGCACAACGCGCGCCAGCGTCATCGAGATTCTTAGCGAGGACTTCGTGCGCACGGCTCGCGCGAAGGGCCTCGCCCCTCGTCTGGTGCTCTACCGGCACGCGCTGCGGCCGGCCCTGGTGCCGATCATCACGATGATCGGCCTGCAGGCCGGGTATCTGCTCGGCGGCTCGATTGTGGTCGAGACACTGTTTGCCTACCAGGGGCTCGGACAGGCGATGATTACCGCGGTGTCGCTCCGCGACTACTTCCTGGTGCAGGGCATCACGTTGGTCTACGTCGCAGGATTCCTCGCCCTCAACCTGATCGTGGATCTGTCGTACGCGGCCTTCGATCCCCGCGTACGATATGCGTAGGGCTATGCGTAAGCGCCTGCTGCGGCTGGCACGCGTGCCGGCGATCGTTGCCGGCGTCGCGCTGGTCGGGGGATACATCGCATTGGGCGTGCTGGCGCCCTGGATCGCGCCCCACGATCCTAATGCCCAGGACCTGCTCACCGTGCTGCAGCCGCCATCACCCACGCACTGGTTCGGCACCGACGACCTTGGCCGCGATCTTGCCAGCCGGGTGATCGTCGCGGCACGCGCCGACCTGGCCATCGTGGGCCTGGGGATCCTTCTGGCGACGGCGATCGCCGTCCCGGTCGGTCTGGCGGCGGGTTTCCTGGGTGGGCGTACTGACCGTCTGGTGATGGGCGTGTCGGACACGGCGCTGACCTTCCCCTCGCTCGTTCTCGCCGTCGTTCTCGTCAGCCTGTTCGGCGCGGGACTGCAGAGCGTGATCCTGGCCGTCGGCCTGACCGCCGCGCCGGCGCTGGCCCGGCTGATCCGCAGCCTGGTGCTCACGACCGTGGGGGCTGAGTACGTTGACGCCGCGCGCGTGATCGGCGCCGGGCCACTGCGCCTGATTGGCCGGCACATCGTGCCGAACATCGCCGGTCGCGTCATCGTGTACACCACGTTGATGGGTAGCTACGGCATGCTGACCGTCACCGCGCTGGGCTTCTTGGGCCTGGGGGTGCAACCACCGGCGGCTGAATGGGGAAACATGCTCGCCACGACGCGGACGTACCTGGCGACTGCACCCTGGCTCCTGGCGGCGCCGGGTGTAGCGATCATCCTGTTCATCTTCGGACTCAACCTGCTCGGCGACGCGCTGCGCGATCTGTTCGATCCCAAGCTGCTCTGGCGACCATAGCATTCCCCAGGGGTGACTCGGGTCAACCCGGCCAAGGAAGAGTGATCTCCCCCTCAGATGAACCGATCCTGATAGAGCTCGCCAATCCTGGTCAGCGCAGCGCCGTAGTCGAGTTCGGTCTTCGCGACATCAAGCCAGGCGAAAGGGTATGGCCGTTGATTAGTGGCTTTGAAGGCGAATACGAGAACTTCATCATAGCGACTACGTAGGCGCTCTTCCAGCTTGGCTGTTACCGTCAAAGCCTCTCGGGGGCGCAATCTACCTAGGAAAGTCCTCTAGCCCTCATGGCCTACGTAGTTGGACTCGTGATTGACACCGATAATCGCGACATTGATGCACTTTCTATTCAGCGATGTCATTCTCAGAGCGAAGTTCTCAAGGTCGCTGATCACTCGGTCAATCTGTTTCTGCTGTGCTTTCGCAAGAATCTTGACCTCACAGCCGATCCGCGGTTCGGCTACCGGGCCTTCTGCGAGAGAGTATCCGCCCGTCGGCACTTCTGGAGTTACTCCTGCGGGGGGACGGCCGAAAACGCTGTCATTTCTTCGGATATCCTTACCGTGGATCTTCCCCACACGACTGAGCACACCCATACGCCGATCGACATGCCGCCTGTACAGCCGAGATGTCATGTGCCCATAGAGGTCTTCGAATATCTCTCGGCCGATCTTGTTCCCGGTGGTGGAGATTCTATGCTTGTAGACGGTCCCTCCGAAGGTTCTCCTGAATGCTTCGAGGAGTCTGAATTTGCCGTTTGCCATCAGAGGCTACAGAATGCGAAGATCGATGCCCTCCAGCCCATTCAATCCTTATCATTTCGATCTAGGTCAGGGCAAGTTCGAGTTTCTTCGCCTTCTCTGTCAGTCGCCGTCGTGCGATTCCAAAATACTCGGGCTCAATCTCGACCCCGATACTATGGCGCCCGCATGTGCTCGCCGCGAGGTTTGTGGTACCTGTTCCCATGAAGGGGTCAAGTACGACATCTCCGACGAAGGAGAACATCCTCACGAGCCGCTCGGCGAGCAACATGGGATATGGAGCCGGATGCTGTTTGGTTGAAGCTCCGTTCAATGTCCAGACTTGCTGGAACCACTCTCTTTGACTTGGTTCAGGGATGACCGAGAGGATTCGCGCAGCCATTGTGGGCTTGCGGTATCCACCGGGCTTCCGCTGGAAGAGGACATACTCAACATCGTTCTTGACAATGGCGTTCGGCTCATACGGTTTGCCGAGAAATCGAGAGCCATTCTCCACTTCGAGCGTCACATTCGCGATCTTGTGCCATATGATTGGCGCGAGATTATCAAACCCAATCTTTCGGCATCGTTCCTGGATACTGGCGTGCAGCGGGAATACCGCGTGCCGCCCGAAGCGTCGGCGCGGCAAACAAACGTCGCCCACGACGATCACGAGGCGGCCGCCTGGAGCAAGAGCTCTGAAGACATGACGCCATACCTTGTCAAGTTCATCTAGAAAGGCCTCGTAGTCCTCGACGAGCCCAAGTTGCCCTCGGCGGCGCGGGTATTGCTTCAACGTCCAGTATGGCGGAGAGGTGACTGCTAAATGGACGCTTCCATCAGCGACGTAGTCCATAGAACGGCTGTCCCCACAGACCAGTTCGTGACGCGTCGGCACAGAACGGACCGCTTCGTCGACCAGACAGCTAATCTTGACATCTTTGGCGAACGCTGGAATTGCGCGCTGACCGCCGGCATTGGCGAGCGCCAGCATATCACTAGGCACGAAGGACCTAAGCTCTGCGTCGGGAGGCCCCACGCCATTTGGAGACACCGCTATGAGAGCCCGCTGCAACAATCCAGGTCCCCCGAGGAACGATGGTGTCAAACCAAGCCGAAACCGGGTCCGTGCGCCTTATTCTTCGGCAAGCCAGGCTACACCTTCAGGTCCCCCACATATAGTAGGAAGTTGCGAAGGCGCCTACAAGATATACCCGCCCACAACTCTCCAGTCCTTCCCCACCATCAAGCCCGCTTGATCGGTATCACAAAGCAAGGACACGCCGGAGCCGACGCACCGGCGCGCCCTGATGGCGTCTTGACGGCAACCGTTACGGTCTACTTCACCACGACCACCGACCCGGTCATCCAGGGGTGGAGGGCGCAGGCGTACTTGAGCGTCCTCCCAGCATCCATCTCTGTAAACGTGTGCGTCCAGTTCGGCGGCGAATTGGGCGGGCCCATCCTGGGCGGGAACAGGAAGCCGGAGGTGAGGAACTTGGCGCCGGACAACTCGCTGGGCAGGAAGTATTGCTCGTGGACAACCCAGTCCATGTCGGTCGGGTTCTTCGATCCCTCCTTACCGGGCTTCGGCTTGCCGAAGAAGAACGGCGGGCCGCCTTTCATCTCGCCGGTCTGCATGTTCGGCGTCAGGAAGGTCGCGGTATGCGGCTCGGGAACGGTGTGCCTGTTCGTCCAGACGACCGTCGTGCCGACCTTCACCTTGATGCGCGCGGGGACGAAGGTGTGGT
>JBQTJG010000657.1:0-6287 GCA_052387355.1 Armatimonadota bacterium
TCCACAAGTCGAGCCGGAATGGCGGCGTGAACTCGCGCGGCTCCTGCCTGAAGTGTCCATGGGCGATCCGACCGGCGACCTGCCTGATCCGATCACCGAGGGCTGGCAGCGCCAGCGCTTCTTCGAAGGCACGGCCCGGGCTCTGCTGGTCGACCAGCCGCTCCGGGTGGTCATAGATGACCTGCAGTGGTGCGACAAAGAGAGTCTGGAGTGGTTCCACTTCCTTACGCGCGTTGACCCAGCCACGCCCATGCTCCTTCTTGGAACGGTCCGCACCGAGGAGACCGACGCGAGCCACCCGCTCCATCGAGTCGTGGCATCGTGGCGTCACACCGGAATGATCATGGAGATTGACGTGCCACCCCTGGATCAACGGGAGACAACCCGGCTGGCCGCGTCTATCGTGAACGCCGAACTCGATGAAGGGACCGCAGCGCGTCTGTTCCAGGAAACCGAGGGCAATCCGTTGTTCACCCTCGAGATCGCCCGGGCCGGCCTGCTCGGGGACAGAGGCGACGCGCGCCTGTCTTTACCTTCCAGAGTGCAGGAAGTGATCCGGGCCCGCTTGAGTACACTGTCGACTGAAGCCCGCGAGCTCGTCGGGGTCGCGGCCACCATCGGAAGAGCGTTTGACTTCCGCCTCTTGCTGCGGATACAGGCGAAAGATGAAGGGTCCCTGATCCGGCACCTCGATGAACTGTGGCAGCGGCGCATCATCCGCGAGCATGGCGCCGACGCGTACGATTTCAGCCATGGCAAACTGCGCGAGGTCGCCTATGAAGAACTGAGCGCCGCGAAGCGACGGTGGCTGCATCGGAAGGTGGCCGACGCCCTGGAAGAACTCCACGCAGCCGACCTCGATAAGGTGAGCGGCCAAATCGCGTCACACTTTGAGCAGGCGGGCGTCCCAGAACTGGCGATTCCGTACTATGAGCGCGCGGCCGCGGCCGCACACCGGATCTACGCAAACGAGGCGACCGTCGCATACTACCAGCGACTGCTGCCGTTGACCAAAGGGGCTGTGCGGATCACCTTCATGCGCCGGCTGGCCAATGTCTGGCAGCAGACGGGCGGGTGGGCTCTGGCCGAGGAGATGTTCCGCAAGGGTCTGGCTCTCGCCGAGGAAGAGGGATACCAGGAAGAGCGGGCCGAGTGTCAGATCGGTCTGGGCTTCGTCTTGCGCCTTCGGGGATCATACGCCGAGGCGCTCCGCGTGCTCGCCGACGCGCGCCGTGCGTTCGAGGAGCTCGGCCTCAAGCGCGGCATCAGCCGGGCCGTCGGCAACATGGGCGTGGTCTACTTTGAACTGGCAGACTACACCCGGGCCCTGTCGCTTTTCGAGCTGCAATGGGAAATGGCGCACGACCTGAGTGACCCGGCCGAGATGCGGAATGCCATGAGGGACATGGGGCTGGTGCACTGGGCGCAGGGCGACTACGCGCAGGCGCTAGCCTGTCATGAGCGTCACCTCCGGCTCGCTGAGGCGCACGGCGACCACCGCGGTGTTGGGGGGATGAACGCCCTCAACAACATGGGACTCGTCTACCGGGCGCAGGGTGAGTATGAGCGGGCGCTCGGCTGCCATCAGGAGAGCCTGAACATCGCGCGCGAGATCCAAAACCGGCGCGGGATCGGCGTCGCCCTGGGAAACATCGGCATCGATTACGAAGAGCAGGGGGACTACCTGAAGGCCTTCGACTATCTGCAGCAGCAGCTTGCCATCGCCGGCGAACTCGGGGACCGCCGCAGCGAGAGTCACGCAACGTGGCACCTCGGCAACATCTGCGAGGCGTTCGGGCGCTTCAGGGACGCCCTCGACTGTTTCGCCTATCAGCTCTCGATCGCCGCGGAGATCGACGACCGGCGCGTCGCCGCCATCGCGCTGGGGAACGTTGCCCGGGTATTCGCCGCCGATGGGCGAGAGGAGGAGGGCGAGCGACTCTTTCGCGCGAGCCTGTCCCTTCTGCGCGAACTTCGTCTGCCCCATTACATCTGCGAGACGCAGTACCGCCTGGCAGACCTCTCCCTGCGCCTGCTTCAGGTTGCACAGGCGGAGCGAGAAGCGGCAGAGGCGTTTCAGACGGCCGCCGCGCTCAAGCGCACACCCATTCAGTTCGCGGCCGAACTCCTGACAGTGCGCGTCGAGCTGGCTACGTGCCAAGTCGATCCTGCTGGCACGGAAGCCAGGCTGCGGCAGCTTATCGCTCGATATCTGCACCCCCGGCAGCAGGCCGCAGCGCACTACGAGCTCTGGAAACTGACCAAGACGGAGGAATCGCGTCAGGCCGCGGCCGCGCTGTACAAAGAACTTTTCGCCACCATCCCGCGGATCGAATACAGGCGTCGCCACCACGAGCTTACGGGGGAGACACTCCCCGAGGCCCCGCGTCTTCCTCCGCTTCCTGAGATCATCACGCGGCACCAGGTGAACCTGGACGAGGCTCTGCGCCGGGTGGACCGGCTCCTCGTCCCGACCGCCTCTTGACCGACGGCCCCTCATCGATCGCTCCTGATCGATCACCCTGGCCGGCCACCAACTGCCCCGCCCTGGAGTCGGGGAACGATAGCACAACGCTTCTGGAACGCTTCATGCAGTACAACCCGAACTGTGACCTGCCCCGGGAGGTGAGGTGATGTCGGGATCGGGACTGCTGGTGACCTTTGCGCTGGTCACGATCGTCCCGGTGCTGGCATACCTGTGGATCCTCTGGACGGTCGATCGATACGAGAAGGAACCCTGGTCGTTGCTGGGCGCGTCCCTGCTGGGAGGCGCCGTCGTCGCTCCAGCCATTGCCGCACTCGTTGAGCGCGCGCTCGGCATGCCGAGCTCTCTGTTCCCGGCCCTGTTCCAGGTCTACCCGGTCGTCCTGCCCAACTTCGGCGGCGCCGTCATCGAGGAGCTCGCGAAGGCGGCGGTGATCGCCGGCGCGTACCACTTCTTGCGGCACGAGTTCGATGGCACGCTCGACGGGGTCGTGTACGGCGCGACCGTTGGCGTGGGGTTCGCGCTTGCCGAATCGCTGATTTTCCTCAGAGATCTGGCGCCGCTGGCCTCATCGGCGAGCCTTGGCGCGGGCCTCATTGTGGGCATCTTCATCTCGGGCTTGACGCACTGCGTGTTCAGCGGGCTCTTCGGCGCGAGCCTCGGGTACGTGCGAGAAACGTCGACCACGGGATCCGGCAGAGTCCTGATTCCGCTCCTTGGCCTGGCCGCGGCGATGCTCTATCACCTGGGCTACGTGGCCGCGGGCGCCGGCTGGCTGACAGGCCTGAGCGGCCTGACCGCGTTTCTGATCGGCGTCGCCAGGGTGGTCGCGAACTGGACCGGGATCCTCATGCTTGGGGTCATCGTCTTCTGGGCCTGGTCACGAGAGCGCTCCATCCTCCGCTGGGGGCTCGCGGACGAAACCTCAGTCGGCGTCATCACGGCCGGGGAGCTCTCCGCGCTGGCGACCGGCGGCACCTTCGGCGGTGGTCGGCCGCTGCGTGAGGCGCTTGCGGAGCTGGCGTTCGCGAAGTGGCGCCGGGCGCGGGGCCACGGCAGTGATGATGACATCCAAAGGCAGCGTGCACGCGTGCTCGCGCTTCGGAAGGGCGAGGGAGGTGGGCGCGCGTGAAGGCGGGTCCGAACCCCGCGGGGGCGAGCCCTGCGGGGCCGAATCGCAAGATCCTGATCGGCGCAGGGATCGGATGCGGCTGTCTATCGCTGATCATCGCGGTGATCGCGATCTTTCTCGTCATCGGCGCGATGGGCAGAGGCTCGGGGCCGGCGCCGCAACCTCAGCCGCAGCCACAGCCTCAGCCGCTGCCACCGGGACCGCAGCCTCAACCCCAGCCGGTGCCGATACAACCGGCTCCTCCGGCGCCGCAGCCACAGCCCGTGCCACCGGGGCCGCAGCCCGCTCCCCAGCCGCCTACGCCGCCACCGCCGGGTGGAGCGCAACCTCCTGTGCTGCAGACGGTCCGGCTGGAAGGGGAAGGGCAGAACACCCGCGTGGTCGGCGCCTCGAGTACATTCCGCGTGGGCGAGCCGGTGGGCGCGTTCTGGACCCTGCCGTTGCCGGGCGGCGTGCAGACAGCCCTCTTGCTGTGGGTGCGGATCGAAGGCGAACGCCCCACGCTGATCGCCGAGAAGCAGTATCAATTCCCGCAGGGCTCCACGCAGCAATTTCTCTACATCCTGCATCAGAACGGGCCGCCGGGGATCTACCGGGTCGGTCTGCTCCAGCCGCTCGACAACGGTCAGTTCAGGCCAATCGCGATCGTCGAGTTCAAGATCGAGTGATGATCCGCATCGAACGGACTATGGAGGTGAGTGCATGAGTCCTGGTCGGATGTCCGCGCTGTCGAACCTGCAACTCCCGAAGGGGGACATCTCGGATCGCAGTCTGCGGTACTTGATCTCCGTCGGCGTTGGCATCGTTCTCTTCTTCTTCGGCCTCGCCATGCTCGTGATTCTGGGCGCGCGGATGCCGTTCGGCACGCTGGTACTTGCCAGCTTCGCGGCGTTCCTCCCGGTGCCGATCTTCGGCACCCTCATACTGTGGCTCGACCGTCACGAGAAGGAACCCCCGCTGTTGTTGCTCGCGGCGTTCTTTTGGGGCGCGGTGGTCGCCACGTTCTTCGCCCTGTTCATCAACACCGGCGCGGGGTTCGTGATCAACTCCATCCTGGGGCCCAAGTGGGCGGTTGGACTCGGGGCCTCGATGGTGGCCCCGATCGTGGAAGAGACGGCCAAAGGCCTGGCGCTCGTGCTGCTCTTCGTGCTGGTCCGCCACGAGTTCAACAACCTTGTGGACGGCATCGTATACGGTGCGTTGATCGGACTCGGGTTCGCGATGACCGAGAACGTCCTCTACTTCGCGCGGGCGCACGCCGCGGGCGGTCTGGCCGAGGTCGGTCTCTCGTTCTACGGCCGCGTCATCATGGCCGGGCTGAACCATTCGCTCTATACCGCGTTGACCGGTGCCGGCTTCGGCCTGGCGCGTGAGAGCAGTAGCAACCTGGTCAAGCTGGCAGCGCCGATCGTGGGCTACCTTGGCGCCATCCTCATGCATGGGTTGTGGAATGGGTTGCTCGTGACCATCGATCTTACCGGCATCCAGGTCAGCCCGGTCGTCTACCTCCTGTTCATTATCCCGGGTATGACCCTGATTCTTGCGCTGCCGACACTCCTGTTGGTGCTGTATCTGGCCAGAGCCGGGTGGACGCGTGAAGTCGCCATCGTCCAGGAACAGCTCCAGGACGAGGTCAAGCGCGGCACCGTGCTCAAGAGCGAGCTCGAGGTGCTGTGCAGCGCCCGCGAGCGCTTCAGGCGCACGATGAAGGCCTTGTCTCAGAAGGGCCCCCAGGGGTGGATGGCGCAGCGCCGGCTCTATGAGCTACAGACTGATCTGGCGTTTCGCAAGTGGCATGAGTCGCGCGGCGAGAAACTCATGTCGTTCCAGCAGGTGATGACCGAGGACGGATACTGCGAGCGCATCGCGCAGGTCCGGGCGCAGCTCAAGGCGCTCGGCATCGAGACCGCGTAGCCGTGCGCGCCGGAGGAGGAACATCCATGAGATCACAGAGGGGCGCCAGCGGCCTCATCGTCGCGCTCGTCGCGGCGCTCGTGCTCGTCATCGCTGCGGCCGGGGTCGGGGGATACTACATCCTTCGCTCTCGGCCGACTGCGGGGGTGACCCCACCCATACCCGTGTCGCCGCAGCCGCCGGCGCCGGTGCCGCCGGTGGTGCCGATACAACCGGTCAACCCCGTGGTGCCCGCGCAGCCGCCTGCGCCGCCGGCGGCCAGTGATCCGGTGACCAAGATTGAGATCGTCGCGACCAGCCCTACCAACCTGCCCCCGAATGGCGACGTTAAACTGAAGATGACGTTTGTGTACAATGGCTCCGAGAAGATCAAGGTCGAGCAGATGCTCGCATGGCGGAAGTCCGGCGGCGGGATGGAGTACGGGCGCGCGTTCACGGACGAGATCGTGCCCGGTCCCAACACGAGCGAAGGCTGGACCTGGGGAAGCGGCGACAATGCGCCAGGCACGAAGTTTCAACTGTTTGCCGCGATCAAAGCCGGCGACAAGGTGTTCGTGTCCGCGCAGGGCGTGGACGTCACCGTCATCCCGATCGCGCCGCAGGTGCCGGGCGCCAATGACCGTGTGTCTGATTTGAAGCTCGTGGCAGAAGGCCCAACGGAAGTCGCTCCCGGCGCCAAGGTCAAGCTTGCGGTCACCTTCGTCTTCAACGGCCAGGGGAAGACGAAACTCGCGCTGCAGCTCGCCTCGCGCGGAG
>JBQTJG010000658.1:0-5402 GCA_052387355.1 Armatimonadota bacterium
AGCGAGATCAGGGCGAGGGTACGCGCCTCGCCCCAGGTCAACTCGCGCGCGAACGTGCGCCGAAAGAATCCGCCCGGACGCAATCCAAAGTGGATGATGCCGGCGCCGACGACCAGCGCACCATACAACACGTGGAGAGCCCGACCCGGGCGAGCCCCCGAGAGAAGAACGAGGACGCCGGCGGCGACCTGTATGATCACCGCCGCGAGCGCGAGCAGGCTGAGCGTCCAGAACCATCCGGGTAGCGTCCGCCGACCAATCGCATACACGCCACCCACACCCGCCAGCAGGAGATACCCTGCCATGGGTCCAAAGAGCAGAAGTGGGGCGGCGTGAAGGCTCTGTAGCATACCGCGTTGGCTCCCATCGGTTTCGTTCCACGCCTCGCCAGCCTGCCCCTGCCGGGCCGGCATGAGGACATCGCGGCCCGACGTCGAAACTCCTGGTGTATGCGGATGTGGATGTCGATCGTCAACACGGTGCTCGTGGTCGTCCTGACAGCCACGATCGGGTGGGCCGCGCCTGCGCCGTCATCCGTCCCGGCTGCCGTCGTCGTTGATGTCCTGGTGGTCGGCGGGACGCCGGGTGGGGTGGCCGCGGCTATGGCGGCCGCGCGGGCGGGCGCGAACGTCCTGCTGGTGGAAGCTGACCCCTGGCTTGGCGGTGTCTTGACCTCAGCGTGGCTCACGACGTTTGACCTGAACATGTCCCAGGGAAAGCACCTGACGCGAGGCATCTTCCTCGAGTTCTTCCGCCGGCTCGGCCTTTCGTTCGATCGTAGTGACGCCGCCGAAGTCATGGGGCGCGCCGTGGTCCGCGAATCACGGCTCAAGACGATGATTCACACGCGCCCGGTGCGGGTCGTGATGGACGGATCGCGCATCGCCGGGGTCGAGTTCGAAGATCTCCAACGGCGCCGCCTGGCGTTCGTGCGAGCCTCGCAGGTGATCGATGCTACCGACGATGCTGACATCGCCGCCACGGCCGGTGCGCCTCACGTGGTCGGACGGGCCGGCGATCGGGTGGCCGCGCGGTGGATGCAGGCTGCGACATTGATTTTTCGCGTCGGCGGGGTCGATTGGCGCGTGCTGGCCCAGGACATCGCCGATCGGTTGGCGAGTGGCGCGCAGTCGTTCGCGTGGGGAGTCAACGGCAGGGCCGCGTGGGGATTCCCCGATGAAGCCGCGCGGTATCAGCCATCGGACCCGCGTGTACTCGTGTATCCGCTGAACCTGGCGCTGCAGGACGACGGATCGGTCTTGATCAACGCGCTGAATATCACGCTGATCAACGGGCTCGACGCGGCGTCCGTTGACGCGGGGATGGCCATGGCGAACGCCGAGCTGCCTGGCTTGATCATGTATCTGCGACGCGCGATCCCCGGTTTTGCCGGCGCCCGCCTGCTCGATCACGCGCCTTCCCTCTACATCCGGGAGACTCGCCACATTGTGGGATTGTATACCCTCACCGCCGGCGACATCTTTTCCGGTCGCGTCTTCGAGGATCGCATCGCCGTCGCCTCATACCCCATCGATATCCATCCGTACTACGCGGGGTGGACGAATCTGTATCCCCGGGTCGCCATGCCATACACGATCCCATTTCGGACGATCGTACCGGAGAGACCGCGGAATCTTCTGGTGGCGTCACGCGCTCTCTCGGCGACCAGCGAGGCTCATGGATCGGCCCGGATCGTCCCGACGGCGATGGCGCTGGGACAGGCGGCCGGGGTAGCAGCCGCGCTCGCGGTCTCCAATGGGTGGACGCCCCGCCAGATCGCAGAAGACGCGGCGCTCGTTCGGACCCTTCAGGCAACGCTTATCGCCCAGGGCGCGTATCTGGGCGAGACCGGCAGATCTCTCGTCGCGGCCGAGCGCTCAATCCCCGCACGTGCCAATGATGCGCCGGCATCGCCGGCAAAGCATCTTGCACGATCCCAGAGGCTCAGCAGGGTGACCACAGAAGGGGCAAGCGGGCGGGACCTTCTCCGACATCTCCATCCGTGTTCGTTCTCTCTCGCGGTGCCTCCTCCGAAGGTCAAGCTCGATCTGAGGTGCCGCTAGCGCCGGGTCGAGACACTACCGCGTGTTCGAACGTTCATCGATGATGGATCTGAGCGCCACGAGCGCCTGACGCCCATTGTCGAACGCCATTGGCTCGGGAAGTTGCTCGAGCGGAAACCACGCCGCTTCGCTGACGTCGGTCCTCGGTACGATTGTCCCCGACCGGATGGACGCCTCGTAAAAGACGTTCAAGGTCGAGTCTCCATCGCCATCGCCGTATCGATCCATGTAGATGCCCACGAAACCACGGACGTCGGCCTCAACCCCCAGCTCTTCATGCAGCTCCCGTCGCAAAGCGTCCACGGGATGTTCATCCACATCAATGAATCCACCCGGGACGTCCCAACACCCCTGACAGGGCGGCGCCGCGCGCCGCGTCAGCAGGACCTCGACCCCACCGTCAAGACGCCGGCGCGTCATCAGCGCGGACACGGTCGGCTTCGGGTTTTGCCATTCGATGTGACCGCAGCGCGGGCAGACATGTTGTAGACGCCGCTCGTCTTCAAGACGCCGGCTCTCCAACGGCGCGGCGCATTGCGTGCAGAACCTCGGCTTCATGAACGTTCTGCGACGCGAACGGCGGCGCTAGGGCTCCGGCAGAATGGCGCGGGACGCGCCGGGCTTATCGCGTGCCTAAGATGGCGTCCTTGGCCGCCTTGGAGACGCGGAATCGTACGACGCGCCTGGCAGGAATGCGGATCGGCTGGCCTGTCTGCGGGTTCCGGCCCATCCGAGCCTTGCGGTTGGACAGGACGAGCTTACCGATCCCTGGGATCGTAAAGGTGTTCTTGGCCTCTTTGTAGGCCAGGGCCGCCAACTGCTCGAGGAATTGATTCGCCCCCTTCTTGGACATATCCATCTTCCCCGCCAGATGGTCGGTGATCTTGGCTTTCGTCATCGGCTTTGCCATTCACGCGCCTCCTTCGATATTGGACATTCCACCGTGCGCATTCCGTAGCCGGCCCAAAAATTCCTGCATGCCTGCATCCCCGCTTCCCGTTGTCGCCTCATCGCGCGTCTCAGCGTTCCGCCTCCGAGCGTGCGGCCGAGCAGGATGGAGCGTCGGTGACGCTGAACCGCAAACGCCAGAGGAGATGAGGTCCGCCTGCCCGCTTCGCCCACGTTGAGCCGGATTGCTATCTTTCCCATCAAGGCCCTTGATGGCCTGCTGGTCGGCGAGGCCCCCATTCGAGCCGGCGGCGGGCTAGCGGGCGATCGGGAGTTTGCAATCTTCGACGAGTCGGGCCGCGCCGTGAACGGCAAGCGGAATGCGCGGGTTCACGCGCTGCGCGCATCGTACGATCTTGGCGCGCGCGTCGTGTCTCTGGCGACCGAAGGCACGACGTCCTCTCCGTTTCACCTGGATGATGACCGCGCTCGACTGGAGGCCTGGCTCGCCGACTACTTCGGGTTCGCGGTGCACTTGCGTCACGACACGCACCATGGGTTTCCCGACGACTCGATGTACTTCGGCCCGACGATCGTTTGCACCGAAACGCTGCTTGAAGTCACCTCGTGGTTCCCAGGTTTCGAACTGGACGCCGTACGCCAGCGGTTTCGGGCAAACCTGGAACTTGGCGGTGGTGGCCGCTTCTGGGAAGACCGACTCGTCGCCAGAGACGACGCCACGGTGGCGTTCCGGGTCGGCGACGTCCAGTTGGAAGGGACCGTGCCGTGGCCGCGCTGCGCGGTGCCGACGCGCGACCCTCGAACGGGCGCCACAGATCCAACGTTTCAAAAGACGTTCTCCGACCACCGGCGAGCTACGCTGCCGCCGTGGGCTCCCCGCTCACGCTTCGATCATTTCTATCGACTGTGCGTCGGCACCCGTGTGCCGGCGTCGGAAGCGGGCAAGGTCCTGCGAGTCGGCGACAGCGTCACGATCCTCAACTGACTCGCCCGTTCTTGTTCACTGAACTACACCGAACACATGAGGGACCGCGAGCCGTGTAGTCGTCAATGGTTCCGGCCGGCCCAACGTGGATGTGGCAACAGTCCTCCAGCATGCGCCTGAGCATCTGCCTGCCACGCTGCACCGTAGACTTCATACCAGAGATGGAGATGCCATGACGTATGGCGGCTTCGCGGTGGGTCACACTCTCTAGCTCCACGAGCGTGATCGCGTCGCGGTAGTGAGGGGGGAGGTGTTGGGTCATGGGCCGGAGACAGGCCGACAGCTCCTCGATGATCGTGGCCTCGTCCATGTCGGGGGCCGCAACGTCCATCTCAGTGCCTGGTTGGACGGCCTTCATCTCAGCCTCCGTCTCCGACGTGAAATCCGTGGAGACTTCCCGTTGTTGCGCAGGCTCCCGGTAATGGTCGGCAATGGCATTGCGCGTGACCTGGAAGAGCCAGGATACGAGGCGGTCGGCATGCTTCAACGTGCCGGCGCCTCGATGGATGCGGAGGAAAACGCTTTGGAGGATGTCTTCCACATCCGCCTCGTTCTCCACCCGTCGAGCGATAAAAGCACGCACGCGCTTGTGAAATTCGTGCCAGATCATCAGCGACTGGGACGCGCTCATTTGCAGCCGCAGCTTCCAGAATCAGGCGACGAACAGCATGACGCCTTCTCGGTCGGTTCGCAACAAGACGCTTGCTCGCCGACCGAACAGCACGAGGACTCCTCAGTTGCCTTCTGCTGCGCTTTGCCTGCGAAGAAGCGTGTCAAGTCTCCCGGCACATCTTCGAATGGGCCTTGCTCCGGCGCCGACTGTGGCTGGCCAGCGTATACCTCCCGCAGGATCGCGTCGACGATCATTGCCGTGGGCGCCTCCGTGTACTCCCGTCCCTGGAATACCCAGACCCTGCAATTGACCGTGCCATTACAGGCACAGGACTCACAAGTCTCGCAGCGGCTTTCGCGGAACTCGAGTGCGATATCCTTCCCGTTGACACGGATGGTCGGCGAACTGAAGAATCGGAGCGCCCGTGCCTGCTCTTCCGACTCCACGAGCGTCTTCGTCACGGAGACCTCAATACCCGCCATCGCCAGAAGCTGCGAAACCTCTGACAATGCGGCCTCGAGGTTGGTGTTAGTGCCAAGACAGCGGGCGCAGACTTCCAGATCGATGAAGAGAAATTCGACTGCAACTCTCCTGGTGGCCGTCGGTTTCCCAGCTTCCACATCAAGCACAGCTCTGTTCATGGGCTCTCTCCTCAGTGTCGCGTGGAGTAGCACCACGCCCAATCGCATACTCACCTAGAGAGACGGAGAACACGGAAAAAGGACGCAGACATTGGGACATCGGGAACCGTCGCTGAGCATCTACGCCGACTCTTCCGATTCGAGGAAAGCGAAGGCCCCAAAGTCGAGATCCTGCGCCGCCACGCCGACCT
>JBQTJG010000659.1:0-4426 GCA_052387355.1 Armatimonadota bacterium
GATCATCCACGGGCCCGAGGAGGTCTGGTATCAGATCGACAGTCACGACACGCCCTTCCGAGTGAACCATCCAGCCAATCAGACCGGTGTGACGTTCATCCCGTACCACAATCGTTGACCCGCCGCGGCTACGGCACGTCCATCGACGCGAAATCATCGGCGGTGTCGATATCGACGGAAGCACGCTCGTCGAGCGGAAGCGCGATCCCTTGCTTCGGATACGCCTCGATCACGCTCCGCGCGCCGCGATCGCCCTCGAGCGTGAGCAGCTCGAGGAACAAGGCGCGATTGAAGAACACCGGAGGGCCCACTGTGTCGCGGTACGCCGAGGCGACGATGCGGCGTCCGTCCGCTGCAGCGGTCTCGATCAGGCGATCGATCAACTCTGACGAGATGAACGGCTGGTCGCCTAACAGGATCACGACGCCCTGGGCGTCCGGAGAGACGGCCTCGACACCGACCCTGATTGAGGATCCCATCCCCTCGCCGGGATCAGGATTGACGGCCAGGCGCACGTTCAACCCATCGAGCAGAGGCTGGTAGACGTCCGCGTTCGCGCCAAGCACGACGATCACCTCGCGGCATTGCGACGCAAGCGCTGCCTTGACGGCGCGGCAGATCATCGGCGCGCCCTGCACCGGGAGCGCCAGCTTCGGCCGTCCCATGCGCGTGCTGCCGCCGGCGGCCAGGACGACCGCAGAGACGAACGGCCTGATTTCCGCGGGAGCCGTCATCCCTTGCGGAGTGTGGCGGGGGCATTCTGAGCAGGGATGTGGATAGGACCTCCGCGGGTGCGGAGGAAACCGCCTTCACGTCCGCGCGCGACGGCGAGGATCTCTCCGAGCGCCGCCAGCGCGATCTCGTCCGGGGTCTCGCTGCCGATGTCCAGTCCGACCGGCCCGAAAATCTGCTCCCGGCGGGCATCGATCGTCACGCCATCGGCCTCCAGCTCGCGCAGGATCTTCTCGGTCCGGGCCCGAGGACCCAGCATCCCAAGATACGCGACGGAAGTCGGGAGAAAGGCGCGCAGCAGGTCGCGGTCGTGCACATAGTTGTGCGTCATCACGAGGACGTACGTGTGCGCGTCCGTGGGCACCGTCCGGCCGGCGTCCGGAAACTCGGTGCGGATGAATCCCGCCGCGCCGGGAAACCGCTCGTGATTCAGGAACGCCTCACGCCGGTCCACGACCAGGACGCGCCAGCCGATCTGAGACGCGTAGCGCACAACGGGAATGGCGTCGTGTCCGGCGCCGCACACCACGAGCCGCAGCGGCGGATGCAGCACCTCGACGAAGAGGCGCAGCGATCCGCCCGCGCTCTGCACCGTGTGGGCGCCTGAGCGCAGGTCGCGCGCTGCGCGCTGCGCCAGCCGCCCGGCCTCAGTGTCGGCGCCGCTGTCACCGAGACTCCCCTGACGCCGGCCGTCCGGCCAGATCACGACACGCCGCCCTGCCGGGACCTGCGCGGTTCCCTCAATGACGGTTGCGACAACCATCGTTGTGTCGCGTTCGAGCGACTCCCGTGCGGCCTGCCACAGCGGATCGCCGGCCATCGTCGGCTCGATGAACACTTCAATCGCGCCGTTGCAGCCCAGTCCGAGTCCCCAGACCGCGTCATCGTCAGCGGTCAGGTCGTACATGACCAACCGTGGCCCGTGCCCCTGCATGACCTCGTCGGCCACAACCGCGACGTCACCCTCGAGGCAGCCGCCACTGATGTTGCCGGTCTGCCCGCCTGATTTGGTGATCAGCAGCCTGGCGCCGGACCGCCGGTAGGTCGAACCCTGGACGCCGACAATGGTCGCCAGCGCCATCGGCTCGCCGGCGGCCGAGGCGGCGCTCATCGCATCGAGAATGTCAGCCATCTCCTTCATCGTGAGGTGCGCGCCAGATACCGCTCGAGCCGGCGCAGGCTTTCCAGGTTGTGAGCCGGAGCAAAGACATCAACGTACGGCAGGGCGATCCGCATCCCCTGGCAGATCGGTTCGTATCCCGGACTGGCCAGCAGCGGATTCAGCCAGATCACGCGCGCGGCCCGGCGCTTCAGCTCGGCCATCGCCGCCTCGAGGACATCGGCTTCCCCGGTGTCCCATCCATCGCTGATGATGATCACCACGGTCCGGCCATCGAGCGCGGAGGCGGCGTATTCGGCCAGGAACCTCCGAATGCTGCGGCCGATCTTCGTACCGCCCGACCAGTCCGGGACCCGGCGGGCGACCTCATCGAGCGCCGCGCGCAGATCATCGCGCTTCAGCGAGCCGGTGATCCGGCTGAGCCCGGTGCTGAAGACGAAGGTCTCGACCCGACCGACCGCGTGCTGTAGCGCGTAGATGAACTGGATGAGGAAGCGGCTGTACAGATCCATCGACCCGCTGACGTCACAGAGCAGCACCACGCGGGTCTTCTGGACCTTGCGCTCACGCCGCAAAAGATCGAGGATCTCGCCGCCTCGGCGCAGACTGTGCCGGATGCTGCGCCGCAGATCCACCAGGTGGCCGCGCCGCGCCTGCCGGGTCCGCCGGGAGAGCCTGGTGGCGACACGCCGCGCGATGGCGAAGACGATCCGGCTGATCTCATCGAGCTCCTCGGGGGAAAACGCGCTGAAGTCCTTACGAGTGAGCACCTCGACCGGGCTGTACGCCGGGACCTGCTCGCCCTCGTCCGCAGCGTCGCCCTCGTCCTGCCATTCGAGCAGCACGCGGTCGAGCGCCTGCTGTCCGTCGAGCGGAAGCGTACTATCCCCCTCGCCGCGGGGCGCGCCCGTCTGCTGCTGGGGTTCCAGCGCGCCCCAGAATTCCCAGAAGGCGGCGTCGAAAATGCGCTGCGCCTCCTGGCCTGAAGCCAGGACGGCACGCAGCGCCAGGTAGGTTTCGCGCCGGTCGGTCAGGTCGACGGCTCTCAGCGCGCGCAGCGCGTCGGCGGCCTCACGCGGTCCGACGTTCAAACCGCGACGGCGCAGCAGCCGGCAGAAGCCGACGACGTTGGCGACGAGGTTCCGGTGCCGGGCCCGGTCTACCGTCGCGCCTGCAGCCGCTCGGCTGCCCGCGCGACGACGTCCTGCGTCCATGGGCGCCCTTCCTGCTCCAGCGTCTTGAGTCCGTCGAGGATCCCCGCCAACCACTGCGCGCGCACCAGGGCCGCGTCGTCCTGATGCTTGAACAGCACGCCCAACGTCTCTTCGACGGCCGCGCGATCAAGATGATCCCGATGCAGTGCGATCAGCGCGGCGCTCCAGTCGAGCGTTTCGGCGACGCCTGGGGTCTTCTCGAGCCGGACGCGCCGGATCATCTGCATGAACGCGCTGACCTGCTCGGCCAGATGCCCGTTGGCGCCGGGCACCTTGCGCCGGACGATCTCGAGTTCCTTCTCGAAGGTCGGATAGTCGATCCAGAGGTACAGGCAACGGCGGCGCAGGGCGTCGCCGAGTTCCCGGGTCCGGTTGCTGGTGAGCACAACATGAGGAAGAGAGGTGGCGGTAATTGTGCCGATCTCGGGGATGGACACCTGAAAGTCCGAGAGCACCTCAAGCAGAAACGCTTCAAACTCCTCGTCGGCCCGGTCGATCTCGTCTACCAGCAGCACGGGCGCCTGCGCGCGCGTGATGGCGTCCAGCAGCGGCCGCTTGAGCAGGAAAGGTTCGCTGAAGATCTCGGCCTCACGTTCGGCGACGCTACGCTCACCGCCCTCGGAGAGCCGGATGTGCAGGAGCTGCTTCTGATAGTTCCATTCATAGAGGGCGGTCGTGGCGTCGAGACCTTCGTAACACTGCAGCCGGATCAGATCGGTTGACAGCGCCCGCGCCATGACCTTGGCGACCTCGGTCTTTCCGACGCCGGCCGCCCCTTCAATCAGCAGAGGCTTACGCAGCGTCACGGACAGGTAGACACTCGTGGCGATCGCCCGGTCGGCGACATATCCCTGACCGGTGAGGAGGTCTTGAATACGGCTGATCTCTGGATGCATCCCCCGCTCCGATGAATCAGGCGTGAAGCGCACGCGAGGGGATGGCGAGCGGCCATCCCCTCTGGTTATGCATATGATTTTACGCTTCCAGGTGCGGCAAGTCCACTCACCGCGACCCAGTTCACGCGTACGACGGACTGCTGCTCACACGTCTAGTCGAGCCTTGAGGCACTCGAACAGTTCGCCGGTCTTCTTCTCTACGGTCGTGCTGAGCACCCTGGAGCCAATGCTGGCGATAGTTCCACTGATCACGACGTCCGCCGCCCAGTCCAGGCGGGTCGTTCCCTCTTCACCATCAGCCAGGTCGATGGTGCTCCGGACGTCAACGGCGCTCCCGAGTCCACCTCCCCTGCCTGTGACTACCGCGTGGCCGGGTGCCTCCAGGTCCGACATCGAAACATCAAAGGCAAAGTTCCCCTTGATGAACCCCACACCGACCCGAACCACCGCCTTGAATTTCCCTT
>JBQTJG010000660.1:0-1873 GCA_052387355.1 Armatimonadota bacterium
GCCTGCGCATCCTCCTGCGTGGCACGCAACCGATTATCGTCTGCCCTGCCCGCGCCATCGAGGGAATGCGCATCCCGCCCGAATGCCGCGCCGCCTTCGAGGCGGGTCGGCTACTCTTCCTCTCCCCGTTCACCGAGCAGCCCAAGCGCGTCACCAAGGAATCGGCGCTGCGCCGCAACGAGCTCGTCGCAGCCCTGGCCGATGAAGTATTCATCGCCCACATCACACCCGGCGGCCAGACGGAAGATCTAGCGCGGATGCTCAAGGGATGGCGGCTACCGGTCCGATGGCTGGGAGATTTGACGGACGCCTAAGGCTCTGCCACCTCCGAAAGAGCTTCGCTGTTGCATCAAACGAGTGTAGTGTCGCCTAACCCACCTTCGACAGTTGTAAAAATATATTTTGGCCTAATCAATTAGATACGAAGGCCAGCGGACGGTGTTTGTGCTGATAGTGGACATCGAATTCCTGGAGCGCATCGAGGTCCGAGACCACATGGCCCGTTCGAGCGCGTGCCCCTTGCGCTGTAATCGCTCTTGGAGTTCCTTGCGAAGGATGAGCGCGAGAAAGGAGCAGAAGACGTACCCCCGAATGGTTTCATCGCGCTTGTGGAAGATGGGCCGGGTGGCGAGCAGCGATTTGGTGGTCCGGAAAAGCTGCTCCACCATCCACAGTTGTTTGTATTTGAGAGCGACTCCGCGGTAGGCAAGTCCGTATTCGTGCGCAGCACCCACTTGCCATCAAAGCGGCCCTCGGCCTGAATCTTCTCCTCATCGACCCCAAAGCGGCCCCCTTGGGTCTTGAGGTACTTGCGATAGCCCTGATTTCCCGTGCGCCGTGCCAAGGCACGGTCTTTCAGCGGGTGCGAACCCCGCCCGGCAACGTTCGCTCCAGCCGGTAGCAATCGGAGCAGTCGTGGAGGTAACGAAGCGGCTGAAGCCTTCGGTGTAGAGGGTCGCATTAGGTGACTTGGCGAGTATGCAGGCCGTAACGCGAGTGAACGCTGAGCAGGCCTCGAAAAGGGTGATGCGGAAGCCGACCGGACCGGTAATTCGGGGAAGGCTGTCGTTCTTGGGGAAGCGAGCGAAGTGAGCACCCAAGGGTCCCGCCGGGGTATGGGCGACAGCATGCCTACAAGGGGAAGACCGCTGCAACACGGGAAGCCCCATCGTGTGGTCGGAGCGTTGTGACCAAACGGACGCCCGTGAGGGACAGGCCGTGCGCGATGGGGTGACGGAGAGGCCCGTAGTACCTTGGAAGCCGGGTAATGCCGATGGAGGGAAGGGGCCTCAGTTCAAGACCGAGCTGCTTGGGAGTAGATCCCCCTCTGAGGGTAGAATCAATGAGTTAGGCGAGGGTCTGTCGTCGTATATGACAATTTTGTCGGAGGGGCTGAGTGGGTGAAGGGGCAGGAGACCTCTGGGATAATAGGAAGCTGGTAATCAAACCTAGATCCGGAGGGCTGCCCCAATGAGAGTTTCACACGAATGTACCGCACGTGTCACCCCTTTGAGCGCCGTGGAGCGGCTACAGGCGTTCATCGCCGAGCGACGGTCATCGAACGAGCCGCGCGGAGATATGGAGTGCTTTGAGCGGGAGTTGCTCGAGTACGTCGTGGAGGTCGAACGGGAGGTGTTGGCCGAGGAGCTGTCCCGTCTGGACGTGGATCTGCCGGCGGTGACGGTCGAGGGGGAGCTGTATCGACAAGTGGTGCGCTGTGAGGAGAGCTATACGAGTGCGGCGGGTCCGGTGCGGGTGATGCGGAGTTTGTATCGGCGCGGGGGTGAAGGGGAGCGGACGGTGTGCCCATTGGAGCTACGGGCGGGGATAGTCGAGGGGCGGTGGACGCCGCTGGCCGCCCGGCAGGCGGCCT
>JBQTJG010000661.1:0-3133 GCA_052387355.1 Armatimonadota bacterium
CATGGTGGACCCGGCGAAGCGAAAGGTCATTTACAACGAGGCGGAGCGCATTTTGGCCCAGGAGGCGCCGTGGATCTTTGTGCTGTGGCGGCCGCAGGCCGAGGTCGGCCGGAGTCAGGTCAACGGCTACGTCCGGCTGCCCGGGGTCTTGGGCACCGCGACCACGGGTTTCTTCGAACGCGTCTGGATCGAGAAGTAAGCCACGGAGCCGCTATCGGCGGAGGAGGACACGGTGATGTCCGCGAGAGTGTCAGGCCTGGCCATCCTGCTGGTCGTCACCCTCCTGAGCCTGCCTGTACTGGGACAGCAGGCGTCGGTCGGCTCGTGCGGGGTGCGCGGGGGAACGCTGAAATTCGCCATCCACCGCGATCCAATCGGGCTGGACCCGCATGTGAACTACGGCGCCACGAGCTCGTCGCTGCAGGGGAACGTGTACGACAGCCTGGTCGAGTACGACACGAAGGGGCGTGTCGGCCCGGCCCTGGCCGAGTCGTGGTCCCAACCGCAGCCCAGCGTGTATGTCTTCAAGCTGCGCCGCAACGTGACGTTCCATGACGGCGCCCCGCTTACGGCGGCTGACGTTACCTACAGCTTCCAGCGGATCCAGGATCCGCAGACGAAGGCGACGCGGCAGCGTGATCTGAGTGACCTGCTGGAGAGCGTCCGCACACCCGACGCGTACACCGTCGAGGTGCGCCTCCGTCAGCCCGCGTCCACGTTTCTCGACCTGCTGGCGGGCCGGGAGATGTATATCGTCAGTAAGACGTGGGCTGAGGGCGGCGGGGATTTCAAGAAGGCGATGAACGGCACCGGCCCCTACCGGCTCGCCAGCTATGAGCCAAGCGTCAAGTACATCCTCGAGCGGAATCCCCGGGCCTGGAATCCGCCATGCCTCGACCGTGTCGAGCTCATCCCGATCCAGGACGATCGCGCCAGGGTCAACGAATTGAAGAGCGGCCAGGTGGACTTCATGGAGTACCTGCCGTGGCAAGAGACCGAATATTTCTTCAGAGAGCGGGGGTACCGGGTCTACCGCGGTTATGAAGTGTTCAACTTCGTCCGCCTCAATCCGAACCGCGCACCGCTGAACAACCCGAAGGTGCGGCAGGCGCTCAACTTCGCGGTCAACCGGCAGTCCGTCGCCATCGTGGCGTTCGGCGGGCAGGGCCAGCCGATGGACGGCTTCTTGCTCCGTAAGGACTCGTGGGCCTACAATCCCAAGACCAGCAAGGTGTGGAAGTATGATACGGAGCGGGCGCTCACGCTGCTTCGGGAGGCCGGCTATCAGCGACCCCAGGACCTCCGCCTGACGTTTGAATCCGTGTCGCTGTCGGTGCACTTCGACACCGCGCAGGTGATCCTCCAGGCGCTCCGATCGTTGGGCATCACGGTGGACTTCCGGATCATTGAGGTCCCGGTGCTGCTGCAGAAGCGCACGACCGGCGACTACATGATGGTGATGGACGGGCTGAGCCCTCCCTGGTCGGACCCGGACGCGTACTTCGAGTACTTCCATTCGTCCGGCGCGGCCTATGCGCGCGGCGCCAGGTTCAAGCACGACCGGCTGGATCAGTTGCTGGAAGAGGGCCGGCGGATCCCCGACCAGGCGCGGCGGAAGGAGATCTACGCCGAGGCCGAGCGGATCCTCGCGCAGGAGGCCCCCTGGATTTTTCTGCTGTGGCGGCCCCAATCCGAGGTGGGCAAGAGTTACGTGAAGGGCTACATGCGGCTGCCTGGAGGGCTCGGCGGCACGCACACAACGGCGTTTTTCGAACGGCTCTGGGTCGAGAGGCCGTAATGACGATAATGCCCTTGACGGCGAGGTGACCGATGCGCGATGACCGGCTCCGACGGCGCGTGGAGGCCGGGGAGGTGGCCTACGGCTTGATCACGGCCTGGCCCGATCCCGATCTGATCGAGGCGGCGGGCGCCTGCGGGTTCGACTTCATCTTCCTTGACGCCGAGCACGGCGCGCTGGACATCCGGACCTGCGCTGAGCTCGTCCGAGCCGCCGACTGCGGCGGCCTCACGTCCATCATCCGGGTGCCGTACGCCGACGTTCGCGGCACGTATCCGTTCCTGGACCTGGGCGCGCACGGGCTGGTCTTTCCACACGTGCGCACTGCGGCCGACGCACGCGCGGCCGCGGCCGCCTGTCTGTTTCCGCCCGGCGGTCTACGGGGCGCGATGAGCTCCAGCCGCGCCGCGCGCTATGGGACCGCGTACCGGCCGGACGAATACTACCAGGCCGCGAACGACGCCACCTGGGCCTTCCCCGTCATCGAGGATGTCGAGGCTGTTGACGCGCTCGATGAAATCCTGGCGGTGCCCGGTATCCGGGGTTTCTTCATCGGGCCCGGCGACCTCGGCCTGTCGCGGATCGCCTCTGGCCGGCCAGGCGGTCCGTCAACGGAGGCTCTGGTCGACCGGGCAATCGAGACGGGTGTCCGGCACGGCAAGGTCGTCGCGACCGTGGCCGCGACGCCCGCGGCCGCCGCAGCGTTGGTGGAGAAAGGCGTGCGCATGATCGCGGCCGGCGCGACGGGCCTCTTCACCGCCGCCTGCCGTGAGTACCTGGAGGCCGCGCCGAGAGGACCGAGGGACAAATGAGAGGTTTGGTTGTGGCGCCCGAACCGCTGGCAGCGGAAGCCGGCGCGACGGCGCTTCGGCAGGGAGGAAACGCGGGCGACGCCGCAGTGGCGGCAGCATTTGCTCAGTGCGTGGTGAATCCGCTGCTGTGCGGGATCGGCGGCACGGCGATGGGCCTGGCCCGCCGCGGCCCCGACGGGCCGGTGCGCGTGGTCGACGCCGCCGTCACCATCGGCTCATTGCCGGTGCCTGATGCCTGGCAGGCCGAGTACGCGGGTCGAGCCGAGACGATTGGCCGCTACATCATACGCAGCGAGACCAACCAGGTTGGTTATGGGTCGGTCATGGTGCCGGGGTTCGTGCGCGGCGCCGAGCACCTGCACAAGCGGTACGGCAGTGGCCGGATCGCCTGGCGCGATCTGCTGGCGCCGGCGATCAGCCTGGCCGAGGATGGGTTCGAGGTCTATCCTTACATTGCCAAGTTCTGGACCGACACCGAGGATCGTCCGGGCTATCCCGCACTGGCGAGGAAACTGGGTGCCAC